>CAZNWH010000123.1:0-5860 GCA_964576765.1 uncultured Hellea sp. | reverse complement strand
ATCGAGGCCAAGGCGGCTCCGCGTATGAAAGGGCTTAAAGACCTGCTCTCAAACCAAGAAGCCTTTGGCCGCTCGGTGCGTGATCTCATCTCTGATTTTGATCTCTCCAATGATCTGGCTGACCCTGAAGAAGATGAGAATACCGACGACGAATCGTCCGAGAATGAAGACGATCAACCTGATCAATCCCCCGATACACCGAGAGAAGAGCAACAGGGACAGACCGAAGTCTCTGACGCAGACGCCATCGAAGATGATAGCGCCGACCCGCAAGATATGGTCGATGCCGAGAACATTGACGGAGAGAGCGATGATAGCGATCAAACGCCCAACCCTAATGCCCAGCGTCCTCAACCGACCAACTTGCCTGATCCCTATACGGTCTATAGCACCGTCCATGATGAGGTGATTAAAGCCGAAGAGCTTTGCGAAACCGAAGAGCTTGATCGCCTTCGCGGCTATCTAGACGGGCATATGGCAGGACTGTCTTCGGTGATTTCACGCCTCGCCAATCGTTTGCAGCGCCGGCTCTTGGCCCAGCAACAACGTAGCTGGACCTTTGATCTTGAAGAAGGACAGCTTGATACAGCCCGCTTAACCCGCGTGATTATTGACCCGATGTCGGCGCTCACATTCAAGGAAGAAAAAGAAACTGATTTTCGCGATACGGTTGTTACCATCCTGATCGATAATTCGGGCTCTATGCGGGGGCGCCCGATTATGGTGGCCGCCGTCTGCGCCGATATAATGGCCCGCACGCTTGAGCGCTGCGGCGTCAAAGCGGAGATTTTAGGCTTCACCACACGCGCCTGGAAAGGCGGGCGCAGTTTCCAAGACTGGATGGCGTCGGGAAAACCCCAAGCGCCGGGACGCTTAAATGATCTACGCCATATCATTTATAAAGGCGCGGATATGCCGTGGCGACGGGCAAAACGTAATCTTGGCCTGATGATGCGCGAAGGTCTGCTCAAGGAAAATATTGACGGCGAAGCTTTAGAGTGGGCTTACCGTCGACTGATGGCGCGGCCTGAACAGCGCCGTATCATGATGGTAATTTCCGACGGCGCACCCGTAGATGACGCCACGCAAAGCCAAAATAAAACGGGGCTCTTAGAATCTCACTTACGCATGGTCATCGATAAAATCGAAAACCGGTCTGACGTCGAACTTGTCGCTATTGGGATCGGTCATGATGTTACGCGCTGGTATAAACGCGCAGTGACTATTATGGATGTCGAGCAATTAGGCGGGGCCATGACAGAGAAGCTCGCTGAGCTTTTCGACGATAAACCAAGGGGACGACGGTAAGAAGAAGCAGAAAGTGTAGGCACACAGCCCTTAACTAATGAGGAACAAAAAGCGCGAATAGTTTGAGTTTTCTCAGCCTAAATGGACACATAAACGCCGCCCTTAACGTCGAAATACTTTTAAGTTGTGTTGTGTCATAAAAGTGTTAATCAGAAAAATCTAGAAGTGGCGTCATGTTAATAAAAGCGGCAAACCAGATTAAAAATGCGACCCAGTATTCTTGGCAGGGTCTGTGTTTTTTATTGAAAAGCGAAATGGCTGCAAGGTTAGAAGTTTACCTCTTTTGTGTGTTATTTGTCTTCTTTTTTTTACTTGGGGAACCTCGTTCTAGTTTCTTATATTTGATTTTCATTTTTTCTATTTTGATAGCAGTAGAAGCTTTAAATACAGCGATTGAAGTCGTTATTGACAAAATTTCACCAGAGTTTTCCGAGGCTGGAAAGAATGCGAAGGATCTCGGCTCTTTTGCTGTCATGTGCATTTTAATGGCCATTTTCGTTTTTATCACAGGTGTTGTATTAACGGCTGATTGGGGGCATTTCTTTAATATCCTTACAGCACCATTAGGACGAACATTTTTAGCGCTTTTATTTATAATTTTAGCCATTTATTCTCTTGTGAAAATATCATTCAAAGGCAAACTCAAATGGGCTCTCCTTGGTATTATCGGATTTTTATTTATAGGGTCTATAGCCCATAATGCTGCAAGTTATTTCACAGGGGGCGGTATAGACGAAAAGGTTCTTTTTCATCTAAAGACAGGATTTGGAGGCGCTGGACTCAGAGAATACTGGGCTTTAATTACTGTGTCCATTCTCTCGGTTATATTGGCCCTTTTTACCCTTGTGTTAACCAGTGATATTTTTGGTAAAGCAAAGTTTTATTTGAGTAAAAAAATTATTACTCTGATTAGATGGGAAGGAAACGAGAAAAAAATAAATAAAGTTCATTCAAAAGCACCTCCCTCGCCTTCAAAAATATACTCCTGGAATGCAGCCATCTTTTTATCATGCGCAATGATAATAAATCCTATTTCGTTAAATTTGGCTAGCCTCATAAAAGAGGCTGTAGAAAACATGGTTTTGGCTGACCAGCTTGATTTTTATACACTCCCACAAATAGAACCTTTGACAAATAAGAAAAATATTGTTTTTTTATATCTTGAGGGCCTAGAAAGAACTTACTTGGATGAAGCGCGTTTTCCTGGCTTGGCGGAAAATTTATCTGCATTAGAAAAAGAATCGACCTCCTTCATTGATATAATCGATACATTGGGGTCAGGCTGGACGATAGCTGGCCTTGTTTCTACACAATGCGGCGTTCCTCTTTATACCTCTGGGCAAGGCAATGCCGTTTCAGAAGTAGATCAGTTTATGCCTGAAGCTATATGTATGGGAGATATTCTCAAGGCAAACGGTTACAATACGACCTTTATGGGAGGCGCCAAATTAGAATTTGCCGGTAAGGGAAAGTTCTTAAAATCTCATGGCTTTCTTGACGTTAAAGGACGTGAATACTTTGAAAAGAAAATAACAGCGCCAAGTTCATTTACATGGTGGGGCTTAACAGACCCCTATTTATTTGAGGAATTATTGAGTGAAGTTAAAGACCTCATGCAAAAAGATAAGCCTTTCGCCGTCATGGGTTTAACCTTAGACACGCACGCGCCAAACGGGCATAAAACACCGCAATGTAAAGATATAACTTATGGAGACGGTAAGAATACATTTTTAAACGCTATAAAGTGTTCCGATAAAATGATCTATGAGTTCGTGCAAAATTTGAGAAATTTGGACGGGTTGAAAAATACAATCATTGTGATTGCTTCCGATCACCTTTCAATGAGAAGCATTGATGAACTTACAACTCTTTCAAAAAAAGGTGAGCGGCGAAACTTATTCCTGATACTTGACGACAATCCAAATAATGATGGCCTTATAAAACGTAACGGATCACAATTCGACGTAGGCGCAACAATCCTCTCCCAGCTCGGAATGAACATTAATGAATTCGGTTTTGGTCGGAATTTGTTAAATGAAGCTCCTACGCTTGTTGAATATGCGGAAGGACAGCACAACAAAATTCTTCGACAGGCTAAAGACATATTGATTGAGCGGTTGTGGAATTACCCGAATTTAACTAAAAAGATGAAAGTTAACTTTGATAAGAAAACTTTGCAGCTGGAAAAACGTAGTGTGCCTCTTCCTGTCCTTTTTAAGCTTGATGATGAGCATGATGTATTGGAAGTGATTTTCAAAAATAAAGCCTCTCCTAAAGACCTGAAAGATTATCTTCCTAAGGGACATGATTTTGTCTGGATTGATGCATGTGATCCTATGATTGAACGCAATCCTAAATTCAAGATACCTCCAGAAGGTAATCCTTGGTGTTGGAGTATAGGAAATAAAGATGGAGACATTAAGTATAGTGAAATTGTTGGCCCAAGAGGAGTTTTGTTAAAACAAGAACTACTATCTTTTCTTGATTAAGCTGTTTCTTTTTCCTCATTGCTACTCCTACCACAAAACCTTATTGCCTTCTCATGACTCTCGACCCCAAAGATTGGAAAGCGTTCCGTAAAGCTGCCCATGCCATGCTTGATACCAGTCTGGATAAGCTGGAACAGGCCCGTGAAGGCAGAGTTTGGACGCCTGTTACCAAAGACTTAGCGGAAAAAATAAAAGAGCCGCTTCCTATGGGGCCGATGGATTATGAGGCTATGAATGACACCCTCCAAGAGATCATGCCCCACGGTCCCGGAAATACGCATCCGCGCTTTTTTGGCTGGGTAAACGGGGCAGGCGCGCCATCGAATATTTTGGCGGAAATTGCTGGGGCGTCTATGAATGTGAATGCGGGCGGGCGTAACCATGTCGCCCCGCATATTGAACAACAAGTTATTCGCTGGATGGCCGAGATTATGGGCATGCCCAAAGAGACCTCGGGCTTGATTGTCAGCGGTACCTCTATGGCGACAATTGTCGCCCTCAAAGCGGCACGGGATTTACACCAGAAAAAGCATGAAAATACCAATCCCGAGGCCTGTATAGTGGGCTATGCCAGCGAACAAGCCCATAGCTGTATTGGCCGCGCTTTTGACATGTTGGGGATATGCAAAGACAATCTGCGTAAAATTAAATGCAACGATGATTTCGAAATGGATTTGGACGCCCTTAAAGCCGAGATTGAAAAAGACCGCGCCTTCGCCCATATCCCTTTCGCCATTATCGGATCGGCTGGAACCGTCAATACAGGCGCGATTGATGATTTGGACGCTATTGCCGATATATGCGAGGCGCAAGATTTGTGGTTTCACGTTGACGGAGCCTTTGGCGCAACTGCGGTTTTAGCCAAGCAGGCTAAAGCCCGCCTTAAAGCGCTCTCCCGCGTGGATAGCCTCGCCTTTGATTTTCATAAATGGTGGCAAGTCAATTATGATGCGGGCTGTGTGTTGGTTCGTGACCCTCTACTCCACCGCCAAGCCTTTGCTAGGCGTCCTGAATACTTACGCGGCAAAGACCGAGGCCTTGCGGGCGGAGATTTCTGGGCTGTGGATTACGGACCGGAACTGTCTCGCGGTTTTCGCGCGCTTAAAGTTTGGACGCATATCAAAACTCACGGCATTGACGCGATTACTGATGTTATAGAGCGCAATATCGAACAAGCGCAATATTTGGAAAGCCTCGTCAAAGCCTCACCAAAACTGGAAATGCTTGCCCCGGTTCCACTTAATATTTGCTGTTTCAGATATAAGTTCGACATGAATTCAGATCAAAACAATACGGATATTGTTGTGCAACTCCAAGAAAGCGGCATTGCAGCGCCATCCAGCACGACCATAAATGGCCAGCTGGCTATTCGAGTGAACCTCACCAATCACCGGACGCAAAAAAGCGATCTGGATATGCTGATTGAATGGGTCATAAAATTAGGTGATGAAAAACTGAGCTAAAATATGACGCCATGCGTCATTAAATTTGCCTATCAAAGATTTCAAAAAAGGTGATACTTTTCCTATAGATATATACGTTCCTATTTATAGTTAATAAATATAGTTAATATTATTGACAGATTTATAGTTAACAAATATGGTTAACCTCCACATGAAACTTAACTATAGGAGCGATAAGCGATGACTACACGTTTTCCCTACGGAAATGGACTTGGCAACGGACCAGGTTATTAATTAATTTAATTTGCGTGTGGGGAGCTTATTGATTTTATAATCAAATCAGGTGGCCTTTTAGGCCACTTTTTTTATGTTTTAGTAACTCTCATCCTTCAAGATATGTCCCATTATGGGATATGTTATCAAAATAGCTATATTTGTTTTATTGGCTATTTCATATTGCCCCAAGGCGACTTCAAATGATGACCTCCCAGTTGAATTAGCTCGCCAAGTTTTCAATACCGCAAAAAATACTCAAAATCAGGGTTCAAGAACACAGGAAATAATTGCCTACCAAAAGATCAGTGATATATTTTTGGGACGCAGCCAAGACAATTTAGGAGATACATTAGATCAATACCCTTTACATAATTCGGAGTTAAC
>CAZNWH010000122.1:0-5861 GCA_964576765.1 uncultured Hellea sp. | reverse complement strand
GCCTTATGCTGGGGATGTCTAGAATTTATCACCGTCCGGCATTGCCCTATGTTTAAAACTAAGCCTTTGCTTACTCAAACATGACTGCAAAAATTCCATGCCCGTAATATAAAATTAGGTTATTCGTTGTACGGTCTAAATTAAGGATTTGGACGATGGTTGAATTTACTGCACGTGAGCGTTTGAAATTACTTGCTGGTGCAGGTACGGCTTTATTATCAGCATGCGGAGGTGGCGGCTCTGCGCCTACCCCTGCAGATATGATTCTTGGATCTTCTTCTACGGGGTCAGTGACACCGCCTCCTGTTCCTCCACCCCCACCCCCACCCCCACCTCCTCCAGTTACGACCTCACAGTCGCCATCTACATTGCGAGATACATTTCAAGATAATTTCACGATGGGTGTTGCGCTCTCAAGTCCGCAATCGGATGATATTAATTCACAATCACGGCGTATAGTGCTTGAGCAATTTAACGGCATTACACCTGAATTTGAATTACAACCGAGCTTTGTCTCACCTGAGGAAGGTGTGTTTGATTTTGATCGCGCCGACCGGCTTGTTGATTTCGCTCTCCAGAATAATATGTCCGTACGCGGCCATTCTTTGCTATGGCATGAACAGACTCCTGATTATTTTCTCGTTGGCTCGCGTGATGATATTCGTCAACGTATTGATACTTACATTGGGACTGTGGTGGAGCATTTCAGAGACCGTATCCATATTTGGGATGTTGTTAATGAAGCTGTATCGACGGACTTGTTCAGAGGGGATGATGGTATTGGTCCTGACCGTTTTACAATATGGCATGATGCGGTGGGTAATGCGGACTATATTGACTGGGCGTTTCGGGCAGCCAGAGCAGCAGATCCGGATGCGCTTTTATTCTTAAACGACTTTGAAACGGAAAACCCGCGTAAGGGGGGCTGGTTTAGGGATATTATACGCCGATTAATAGAGCGTGGCGTGCCGATTGACGGCGCTGGGCATCAAGTCCATTTGCGCCTAGAATCAACGGCAGAATCTGTCTTGGCTTCGATAGATGCGATACAAAATGAGTTTCCTGATCTTATAACTCATGTCACAGAGATGGATATTAGCATGTATACAGATCCGGGATCATGTTATGAATCGGGAACAAATTGCTTGCCTGATCTTGGGCCCAACCCGCCCACAAATCTTTTGCAGCAACAAGCCCAAATTTACAGAGATGTTCTCACAGGTCTAAAGGAGCGTCCTTTCGTAGAATATGTTTCGCTATGGGGAGTTACAGATGGCGATAGCGCGGCCAATAACAATCCCGCTATTCGGTTTAATCATCCGTTATTATTTGATCGCGATGGTGAGCCTAAGCCTGCATTTTTTGCAATTACTGATCCAAATTACGTCATATAAATAGGTCTTGTTCTCATAAGTTGACTTTGGTTTTGCAACGATGGTTGACGTTTGGTAAAATTCTCACCACATGGTCTTTAAGTCGAGCTTAGAGAAAATGAATACCCATGAAAAAACCGGATAAAAAAACGCTTATAAATCCCAGAGAAATAGCCGAAGACTTGACCATAAAAATCGCCGATGACATGAGCGCAAAAATGGATGAGATGACTCAACGCATGGATGAAATGACCACGCGTATGAAAGTACAGCTTGAGAAGTTTAAGTTCGAGCCGAAGCAAATCGCTGATATTCATAATAATTTACGGCGTATGACGAACCAGTTTGATGTCGCTGGACCAGATATGAAGAGGGTCATCGACTTTAACGTTCCTCATGAGGATTTCCCCGTCCCCGTCCGCCTTTATGTGCCTCATAATGCCAGTGAAGAACCGGGGCCTTGCGTGATTTACTTACATGGCGGTGGCTTCGTTACGGGCTCGGTTGAATCCCATGAAGGCATTACCAAGCGCATAGCCTCGGGAACAGGATTTCGGGTTCTATCAGTAGATTATCGTCTAGCGCCGCAATTTGCTTATCCGGCTGGCCCTGATGATTGCGAAGTTGTGCTGAACTGGGCGATGGAGGGTTATGGACAAGATGAGTTCGGTATAGACCGTCATAACTTATCACTTGGCGGGGATAGTGCGGGGGGAAATATGACGGCCTATCTGTCGCAAAAATATAGGACCGACCTTAAAGCACAGGTGTTGTTCTACCCGCTGATGCAATTAGTGGATTTCAAACCGCCTAAACCGGGCCCCCAAGATTGGTTGCAACTTGGCTTTATGGCACTCAAATTTATTGACGAACATTATGTGGCTGCCTCAGATCCGCAAGAGACACGGCTCTCGCCGCTCTTTGAGCAGGATTTGAAAAACCTGCCTCCAGCCTATGTTCTGACCTGCGGACTGGACCCGCTAAGAGATGAAGGGAAGTTATATGCCGATAAGCTGAAAGCGCATGGCATTGCTGTCGAATATGCCCATGAAAAATTAATGCCGCATGGATTTTTGAATTTTGCTAAGGCGTTCCCAAAAGGACGTAAAATCCCTTTAGATGCTGCAGATTTCCTGCGTCTCCATATGAGCCCTTAATGGATAGATCATGATTAAGCTTTATTACCATCCTTTATCTTTTCCCTCCTTAAGCCCCATCTTCGCGGCGGAAGCGATGGGTATGGCCTATGAGAAAGAGGTTGTTGATATACAATCCGGCCAACATAAATCTGCGGCATATCTGGTGATAAACCCATATGGTAAAGTTCCCGCTATGCAAGATGGGGGTTTCAAGATGGCTGAAAGCGCTGCGATCATGCGCTATATGGCACGAAAAGAAGAATCAAATTTTTATCCCGATGATCTTTGCGTGCAAGGCGTGATAGACCAATGGATTGATTTCGTGAATCATCATATCCGCAGTGCTGTTGGTCGTGTGCAATTCAACCGTTTCGCTGCGCCTCTCCTTGGTGTCCAAACTGATGAAAGTTCTATTCAAACAGGTCTTCGACTTCTTGAAAAAAATCTTCCTATTATTGAATCCCGGCTATCTGAAAGCGACTTTTTATGCGGAGATAAAATGACATTGGCTGATATTGCATTAGTCGCGGCTTTAGAGCCTGAGAACACGGCTCGGCTTGATTTGTCCGCCTATAAAAATTTAACGGCTTGGTTAAAATCTCTTCGGTCGGAAAAATTTTATACAAATGTGCATAGTCATTTTGGCGCCGAGATGGGGATATAGGAGATGAGGATATAGATTATACGCCCGACCCTCGGATTTATGAGCTTGGAGAGGATTTTTATGATCTTGTTCAGGCCGCTAAATTTCCTCAAACAGAGCTGCGTTACCGCGATGATATTGCTGCCCAAAGCGTTGGTTTAGACGGTTTATCTGACGCAGCGTGGGTCAATCATTTTGCGCGCTTTGAGCCTTTGCCGGATAATGTGTCAAAGCCCTTAGCGCAACGATATCACGGTCATCAATTTAAGCATTACAATCCTGACCTTGGGGATGGGCGCGGTTTTCTCTTTGCCCAACTGCGCAACAAAGAAGGTCGTTTAAAAGATTTAGGCACAAAGGGTTCGGGGCAGACCCCTTGGTCACGGCGAGGAGATGGACGCTTGACATTGCTGGGCGGGGTCAGAGAGGTGCTCGCCACGCGCTATCTGGAACATCTGGGCGTCAATACATCCAAGACATTATCGCTCATCGAGACGGGCGAAAATTTACACCGTAATGATGAGCCGTCCCCAACCCGCTCGGCCGTTATGGTCAGGTTGTCCCATTCGCATATCCGCTTTGGGACATTTCAACGTCAAGCCTTTTTAAAGCGCGCGGATAATATCGAGCTTTTGGTGGAGTATTGTCTTGAGCATTATTATCCCGGCGTGAAAGGAGCAGATGGATTACTGGAAGCCTGCGCGCAAAATTCGGGGGATATGGTGGCCTCCTGGATGGCTGGAGGTTTTGTCCATGGCGTCATGAATACGGATAATATGAATATTACGGGGGAGAGTTTTGATTATGGCCCTTACCGTTTTTTACCGACGCTCCAATCCAATTTTACGGCGGCCTATTTTGATCATAATGGGCTTTACGCTTTTGGACGTCAGCCTGATGTCATGTATTGGAATTTAGCGCAATTAGCCCAAAGTCTGTCTTTGATTTGCGCTGATGATCTTTTGCTCAAGGCGCTCGAAAGTTATGCCCCTGCCTATCGTAAGGCCTTACGCAAACATGTGTTCAGGCGGTTGGCGATTACGCCAAAGGCGCTTGAGGCTGATATAGAGTTTATTCTTCAAACCTTTCGCTATCTAGAAAATAGTCAGTGCAGCTGGCCGCAGTTTTGGCATGATTGGAAAGGTGGGGCTGGACGTTTATCGCGAGCTAAAAAATCACCCAATTCAGAATTTTACACAGGTGAAAACTTTACCGATTGGCTGACAGTTTTCGGGCAATATGTAGGGACGGGCGAGCCTCAAGAAATAGATAAGCCGACAAGTTTGCTTTATGAAGAGATAGGCGCGCTTTGGGAACCGATCGTTAAAGATAATGATTGGTCACACTTTGATGAAAAATTGAAAAACTTTAACCGTGCTGGTTCACTCACGAAATAATGAGTCGCGCGTTTCGATGTTGAGCACTATAAGACCCAAAGGAATATTAATAAGCGGGAGAGTATTATGAAATTTTCACATTTAACGACATCCATTTTAGCGGCAGGGTTTTTACTGGGCTGCGGACAAGCTGCGCAAGTCGCTGACAAAGCTGTTGATACGGCCAAAACAACGACCAGTGATGCCGTAAGCAAGACGGCTGATGTGGCCAAGGACACTATGAGCGCAGCCAAAGACACAGTTAAAGCAACCGCTTCAGCTACGGCTAAAGGAAAACCCAGCCGCCAAGGTGTAAGCATTGGCGAGGCTCCTTCAGGTATTTATAAATCCGAACAAGGCCATGCCTATGTGGCCTTTACCTATCTTCACCAAGGTTATTCCAAGCCTATTTTGCGCTGGGGCGTCACTAATGCGACGGTCAACCTGAATAGTGAGAGCCCTGATGACTCAACGTTGAGCGTTGAAATTCCTGTCAGCTCTATTGATAGCGGCGTGGAAGCTTTTGATCAGCATTTGGTCAGCGCCGATTTTTTTGACGCCGCCAATCACCCGACAATTACCTTTAAGAGCACTAGTATGAAACAGGTTGTTTTAGGCTCCGGCAATGTGAGCGGAGATTTAACCATTAAAGGGATTACCAAGCCTGTGACCTTCGATGTCACGCTGAATAAGGTGGGCAAAAACTTTCGCTCTGGTGCGGATATGTTCGGGATATCTGCCACGGGCAATGTAAAACGCTCTGACTTTGGAGTTGATAAATATGGCCCGATGGCGGATGATGTTGAGATAATGATTGAAGTCGAGTTCATCAAAGAAGGTTAATGATGTCGGCAAGCTCTGCCCGATATTCCAAGGTCGCGATAGGCCTGCATTGGCTTATCGCTATTATGATTATTTGGTTGATTGTCTTCGGGATTTTAATGACCAATCCCAATACGCCCAACCGGTTTGCACTCTATCAACTGCATAAATCCTTTGGGATATTGGTGCTTATATTTTCCGTTTTGCGCCTGATCTGGCGCTTAACCCATAAGCCTCCTGCTTTACCTAACGGCATGAGTTCCTTGGAAATTGCGGCGGCCAAATTTACACATATCGCTTTTTATGTCATCATGATTGGTATGCCGCTTTTAGGCTGGGCCATGGTTTCTGCTTCACCCATTCCAATCCCGACCCGGATATTTGATACCCTCCCATGGCCCAATATGCCGGGCATTACGCGCAATGAAGCCACAGCAGACTTTTTCAAAATGCTCCACCACAATATAGGAAAACTCACCATAGCCCTTATCGCGCTCCACATAGGCGC
>CAZNWH010000121.1:0-5865 GCA_964576765.1 uncultured Hellea sp. | reverse complement strand
AACCCTGAGAGGGGACAATGTTCACTGTCTCCAAGCGCAACATAAATAACCGATCAGTTTTTAGGACTTGTTCTATAAAAACCTAACCATCATCAACGGTGATTATTTGGGGTATGGTCGGATTTAAGACTTTTAACCGTAACCCAAGCGGATTAAACACTACTCCGCAGCGACTAACCGTTCTGCCGCTGTGAGTTCCATCGATAGAAGTTGTGAGACGCCTTGCTCGGCCATGGTAACGCCAAAGAGACGGTTCATACGGGACATGGTGACGGCGTTATGGGTGATGGTGATGAATTTCGTGTTGGTCTGTTTAACCATTTCATCAAGTAAGTTGCAGTAGCGCGCGACATTGGCATCATCGAGCGGAGCGTCAACCTCATCGAGTACGCAAATCGGCGCCGGATTTGACAGAAAGACCGCAAAGATCAGCGCCGTGGCCGTCAAGGCTTGTTCCCCCCCGGACATCAGGCTCATAGAGCCGAGCTTTTTGCCGGGTGGGCTGACCATGACTTCGAGGCCGGCTTCGAGAGGGTCATCTGATTCGGTTAAGGCGAGGGCTGCATCCCCGCCGCCAAAGAGCGTTTTAAAGAGCCGCCCGAAATGGCCATTGACTGTGTCAAAAGCGTTTAGCAGGCGCTGACGTCCTTCGGAATTTAGCTCATCTATACCTTCGCGTAGACGGGCTATGGCGGCGATTAAATCTTGGCGTTCATCATTCATAGCCGAGAGGCGCTCTTCTTGTTCGACAGCTTCTTCGTCGGCGCGAAGGTTCACGCCGCCCATTTTTTCACGCTCTTTGGAGAGCCGCTCTAATTTACGTTCAATGTCATGTTCACTTAGGGCAGAATCTGCGGTGAGGTTTTCTCCAAGGCGTGACTTTAGTTCGGAAGGTTCGCATTGCAGGGACTCATTAATGCGGGCTTTGGTTTCCTCAATCCGTTCCTGTGCGGCGGTTTGACGGGCCTCGGCAGCTGCGCGGCTTTCACGGGCGCTGCTATGGGCGGTTTCGGCTTCGCGGGCCGCGATATCAGCCTCGCGCTGCGCAGTTTCGGCCGCGGCAAGGGCATCCGCCGCGCTGGTGCGCCGGGTCTCGGCAGCGGTGAGCTCGGCAAATAATTGATTGCGACGTTCTTCAAATTGATCAGGACCATCAGTTGCTGAACTCAGGGATATTCTGGCAGCGTCTTGACGTCCTTGTAAGCTAGCGACTCGCTCCGAGGCAGTGCCTGATCGACGTATCCAATTTTCGCGTTCTTTTTTGACCGCATTTAGCCGTGCAGCGCGGGCTTCGGCCTCGTTTTTCAGGCTGCGATACTGTCCGCTGGCTTCATCAGCTTTTGCGCGAGCCTGCGCAAGTTTTTCGGAAAGATCATCTTGTTGGGCAGAGAAATCTTCCCCGCCTTGCAGCGCCTCATTAGCTTTTATGGCGGCGTCGCGTTGGGCTGTGATTTCCTTGATTTCATTCCCAAGCCGTTCCAAACGGTCTTCGAGAGAGCGCTTTTGCGCTGATTCTCTGGCGATATCGGTTTCATATTGGGCGAGGGCGGCTTGAGCAGCACGGTCAGTTCGTTCTAAATCTGGCAATATTTTGCGTGCATCCCTGGCGGCTTCTTGGGCGGCGTTACGAGCTTCTCGGGCCTGTTCAAACCTTTCTTGGGCTTGAGCTACAATTGTTTGTGCTTTGTCTATTTCATCGCTGAGCTCAGTGAGGCGGTTTTGCTGTTTTAGCTTGATGGCCGCTGAGGTCTCAGCGCCTGCTGTGATTTCAAAACCATCCCAGCGCGCGACTTGGCCATCTTGAGTTACGAGGCGTTGTCCGGGTGCCAGTTTTGCTGTGATGGCAGCGATATCACCGCTTTCAACAAGTCCAATTTGCGACATGCGTGCGGCGAGCTCTGGCGGGCCTGAAACTAGATCAGATAGAGGCGTTACGCCTTTTGGCAAAGTTTGGCTTGGTATTTGTGCGCCGCTCCATCGCAGCGCGGCATCCTTACCGCCAATAGCAGCGTCAAGATCTTCGCCTAGCGCTGCGGCGAGCGCTTGCTCATAGCCTTTTTTGACATCGAGTTTTGAGAGGGCCGTTTCCCAATTTGCATTATTTCCGCGAGAAACAACGCGTTCAAGTGCCGATTGTTCAGCGGTTAATTTGGACAAAGCTTGCTTTGATTCAGAAAGAGTTTCGCGCGCTGACTGATCTACGTCTTCGGCCTCTGCGCGCGTAGCTGCGAGTTTTTGTTCAGCCGCCCGCGCGGTTTCCAAAGCTTTCAATGCGTCCTTAGCGCCGGCAGCAAAGAGGTTTTGAGACGAACCGCCATCTTTTTGCATTGCGGCTAAGTTATCTTTTGTGTCTTCACTTTCTAAAGTCAGGCGGGAGAGCCTATTCTCGGCATGAGATAATTCCCGCTCGGCGGCTTCGCGGCGGGCATTTTGATCGGCCGAGCGGCGCGTGAGTTCATTATAATCCGTTTCCAAGGATGAACGGCTGGCGATAGCGGCTTGCGCTTCATCTGAGGCCGCGTCCAGTGCAGCGCTTGTATCTTTGATTGCATCGAGTTTTTCAAATTCTAATTTCAATCGAGCTTCAGCTTCGGCGGCATCTTCAACAATCCCCGTTTCGCGGGTAATGTCAGCGGCGAGCTGTTCAATCTGTGCTTCAAGTTTCTGAATTTCTGTATTGGCCGCATTTTCGTCTTGTTCCAATGAGTCTTTCGCAGCATTGAGACGACCTAACACTGCGGCTGCGATGATTTGTTCTTCACGCTTTGGGTCGAGGTGTTCTGCTAGAACCGAAGCTTTCCGCGTCAGTTCTGAAGCCTTTGTGGCAGTGTCCGCAACTTGAGTTTCGCAGGCTTTGAGCGCGTCTTGCGCTCCTGCCAGCGTGTCAAGCGACGAGACCCAGCGTTTTAACCATAGAAGAACTTTATATTCGTGGATCTCCCCAGCTAAACGTTTATAGCGGGCCGCTTGGCGTGATTGACGGCGCAAGGAAAGAAGCTGGCTTTCAATTTGGCCAATGATATCATCTAGGCGAGAAAGGTTCGTCTCAGCGGCGCGAAGGCGCAGTTCCGCTTCGTGGCGGCGGGTGTGCAAGCCCGAAATGCCTGCGGCTTCTTCAAGAATACGGCGACGGTTAGAGGGTTTGGCTGCAATCAATTCGTTGATTTGTCCTTGGCGGACAAGGGCGGGCGAGTTGGCCCCAGTGCTGGCATCGGCAAATAATAAATGGACATCTTTGGCACGAACAGTTTTGCCATTAACTTTATAGGTTGAGCCTTTACCTTTTTGAATAATGCGCATGACTTCGAGTGTGTCATCTTCGTTAAACATCGGCGGGGCAATACGCGCAGAATTATCTATAGTGAGTATCACATTGGCCTGATTACGGCCCGGACGTTGTTTTGTGCCGGAAAAAATTACGTCATCCATAGCTGAGCCGCGCATAGCTTTGGCGGAATTCGCGCCCATAACCCAACGAATGGCTTCTAGGAGGTTGGATTTTCCACACCCGTTAGGGCCGACAATACCTGTCAAGCCGGGCTGAATTGTAAAATCAGTCGGCTCGACAAAGGACTTAAATCCCGTCAGCTTGATCTTATCAAAAACCAAGGAACTCATAAATTATTTAGTCTTACTGCGATCAGGGATAGGTTCGCCCAATATAGGTAAAATAACATCTTCTATAGATTCGAGGTCGAAGACCTTACCTGATGGCTTTTCACCGTTTATAATGAAAGCCGGCGTTGCTGTAATACCGAGATCAATGCCAGTTTGCATTGTGGCTGTATATTGATCTCTGAGCTCTTGATTTTGCATGCAGCTCAGAAATTCATCTTCGGAGAGGCCAGCGGATTTGGCAATACCAATATAGGCATCTCTTGCTTTACCTTCTGACCCCATTTTGAAAATTTGAGATTGGCGTTTGAATTGGAAGGCAATGTTCTTGAAGTAATTCTCTTGATTGGCACAAAGTGCAATCATAAAGCCCGCATCGGCATATTCAGGGACGCCGGTAACATATTCTCTGAAAACATATCTGACTTTACCAGTGTCGATATATTTCTTCTTGAGGTCCGGATAGACCGAATTATGCCAGTTAGCACAGGCTCCGCAGGCCACAGAGGCATATTCGACCAGTGTAACGGGAGCATCAGGACTGCCGGTAATATGATCCTTTTCAAGTAAGTATTCTGATGTTGAACCATTCGCTGAGGTCGCGGCCGTTGTCTTTGTAGACGAGTTGCCACCACAAGCGGCGAGGGCAACTGCAGCAAGGCTTAAAATTAAAGCCCGGCGGGCCGAATCAAAAGGGGACGAATCAAACATAACAAAGTCTCGCAATTTCTCATTGGATAGCAAGGGATGCGTAAAGCTTTTGTTAATATCTTAACAAGGCCTAAATGCGGCCAGCTGTGTATAAATCAAAATAGCCTATTTATGGGGTAAGAGTTTAAGATTTGACCTGTGGATATTAACCACTCCTAACAAAAGATTAAAAACGTAATTATTTCAGGGCTTTAACTCCTTATTAGGCATATTCATCGCATTGATTTACCTTAAATAATAACCGCCGGATGTGGAGCGGATTAATAAGGATATTGCGTGAGCCACTTACCTCTCAATCAAATAATTCAGGGCGACTGCATTGCAGGGATGGATGCTTTGCCTGAAAATAGCGTCGATCTTGTCTTCGCAGACCCGCCTTACAACCTGCAATTAGGTGGAAATCTGTCTCGCCCTGATAATTCTGTCGTCAACGGCGTTACAGAAGATTGGGACCATTTTGACACGATGGACGCTTATGATCTGTTTACGCATAACTGGCTACAAGCGGCTCGCCGCATTTTAAAACCCAATGGCGCTATCTGGGTTATTGGGAGCTATCATAATATCTTCCGTGTCGGCGCTATTTTACAAGATCAACAATTCTGGATCCAAAATGATGTTATCTGGCGTAAAACCAACCCGATGCCCAATTTCCGTGGTACGCGCTTTACGAATGCCCATGAAACTCTGATTTGGGCGACAAAAACCGAAGACGCAAAGCCGACCTTCCATTATGATGCCATGAAGATGATGAATGATGGCGTTCAAATGCGCTCTGATTGGACGCTGCCCATCTGCACAGGCATGGAACGCCTCAAAAGGAGCAATGGCAAAAAGGCGCATCCAACACAAAAGCCTGAAGGATTGCTCCATAGAGTTATATTATCAACATCAAATCCGGGGGATGTGATTGTTGACCCCTTCTTTGGGACGGGCACAACGGGTGCTGTGGCTAAAAAACTTGGACGCAAGTTTATTGGTTTCGAGATGGAAGAGGACTATATCATTCATGCCCGCCGCAGACTTGAAAAAATCAATGAAGGCTCCCTCAAAAATGTTGAAGTTACAAAATCCAAGCGGGCTGAACCTAAGGTACCTTTTGGGACATTGATCGAACGTGGCCTTATAAAGTCTGGGACTAAGCTTTTTTCACCTAATGGTAAAATCTCAGCGCGCGTTCGGCCTGATGCGAGTTTAGCCACTGCGGATTTTAAAGGGTCGATCCATAAAGTTGGGGCCCATGTTCAAGGCGCGCCAAGTTGTAATGGCTGGACGTTCTGGCATTATAAGTCGGATACAGGCTTGACACCGATTGATGCAATCAGAACTGAAATTCGAGCTGAAATGGTTTAAAATACAATTACTTAAGCGTAATATTGTCCATGGCGATTTTATGTGTTAACTCCTCATAAAGATTATGAGCGAATCATGTGGGGAACCCTCCGAAATATTGCTCATTTCTTTAACGCTCACTAAGGAGGAAATTATGGGCAAACGTGACGATTTAATCGCAAAATATGCAGCGGATATGAAAGAAAA
>CAZNWH010000120.1:0-6028 GCA_964576765.1 uncultured Hellea sp. | reverse complement strand
GCTAAAATTTTAACTCCAGAGCCGATCATCGCAATCACCACATAAACAACGGCGATCAAGGCTATAAGCGCCCATCTTTTTGATGACTTTCGGGACATACGAAATTCTGCAATCGAAGAAACCGCATAAGGCAGAAGCGTACAGAGGGTCGACATTGAGATTAAAAATGTGAAAGCAGCAATCAAACCTTCTTGATAGTTAAAAACTAATAAGACTGTTGCAATCAAACAGGATATAATCAGCGCCCATACAGGCGACCCGCCTTTATTCTTACGAGAAAATAGTTTTGGTGTCAGTTCATCTATGGCCAGTGCCATAGGCATTTGTCCGCCGAGAAAGATATTTCCATTCAATGATCCAGCCGTTGAAATTAAAGCTCCAAATGCGATAAGACCCCCACCTATAGGCCCCAGTGCTTTAGCAGCGTCCACGAAGGGGGCTTCTGATGTCTTTAAAATGTCCACAGGGACCAACATCATAACAGCAGCCGTGGCGGCAATATAGACAAAGGTCACTGTTAAGGTGCCAGCTACGATAGCACGCGGAATAGTACGTTTTGGATCAATCACATCACCCGCAGCGACGGTTCCAGCCTCCAAACCCACAAAAGCCCACATAGTCAGCATGGCTGTTGCGGCAACTGCTCCAAAAATAGATTGGCCTTGCGGATTAAATTGCGGAATATTTTCTGGCGTACCTACAGTTAGTCCTAAAACGATTATAACGCCTAAGGGTATAAGTTTGAGTATTGTCGTGACTAATTGAACGGTAGCGCCAGAGCCAACTCCTTTGATGTTAATCGCAGCAAAAGTCCAAATCATGATGGCGGCAGTTATTGCTTGGGATAAATTACTAACGCCAATGGCGGGTATTACGGCGCTTAGATAACCGACAAAGGCTGTACTAATGGCTGTAATCGCAAATATAATTCCTAGCCAATAGCCCCACGCGATTAAAAACCCTGGAAGATCTCCGAAGGCTTCTTGAGTATAAACATAAAAGCCCCCTGTTCTATCCGTTCGGCTTGCAAGTCGGCCTAAAATTAAAGCAATAATGATTGCGGCAGAACTCGTGGCTATCCAGCCTAGAAAGCTAACTGCCCCAAAGGGGGCTAAAACGGTTGGGAGTAGAAAAACACCTGACCCAATCATGACACCAACGGACATGGCCCAACATTTCCAAAACCCCATTTTAGGCTTCTTTGCACCTGATTGGTTTTCTATTATTTCCAATTCTCTCTGCCTATCTTTGATTAAATTAAGTCTTCACAACACAATCATTGTTGCCAGCGCTGAGGGATTGCACATACCAATTTAAGAAACTTTGCTGAAAACTTTCCATCTTTGACAAACGGCCCGGACTATAAAACTTAGAATTCACACCTTTTTGGTTGTTCTCGATAATCGTTTTATCCGCAATCGTCGTCACATCCCATAACCATGTTAGGTCTGCGAGGTCGTAATCAGTACCTTCCTTTGCCTTTTCATGAACAAACCAAAAAATATCGCACACACAACTGTCCACTGTGCGTGGGGTGAAACGATATCCAACAACATGATCGTCATAGATGAGAAAGAACATCATCGGTCCCACCATCAGCTCGGATGCACCCTCATCATATTCAGTCAGTTTTCCTAATAACGGCGCGAGGGCTTTTCCTCCAAGGCTGCCGCTTAAATTTCCGGGCAATAACGGATTGCGGTCATATTGATATCCTTCTTGGTCAGGAGCAGCATGTTCAAAATAACAATTAAACTCAGCAATTTTAGGGTTGCCGTCATTTCTTGCCAAAAATCCGGCTTTATCTTTTTTGAAACTCTCCGAATCGCGCGCCATGGCATGAATTTGGGCAAATTCTTTATGAGACGGTGTACAGTGATAACATTCTTGATAATTTTCTACTGCGAGTTTCCAGTTCGACGGAATGGTGTAACTTTTTCGCTTTGCGAGTTTTAGATTATCAAAGCCAAATAAATCCAAAAGAGGGTCCAGATCTTTTCTTAAATTTGAAAGTGAAAGCGGTTTTTCCGCAAGGCTGATGAAGATCAACCCGCCGATGAGCTCTACATGAACAGAGTGCAGGTTATTGTCTACGAAGTTGAAATCCTCTGGCATCTCCCGAGCTACCATCAAATTTCCGTCTAAATCATAACTCCACGCATGATAGGGACAGGTAAAAAGTTTTTTCGTTCCCTGTTTTTCAAGGCAAATTCGGGAACCTCTATGCCGACAAACATTCATATGCGCTTTGATGTCGCCACGTTTAGTACGAACGACAATGATTGATTCAACATCCAATTCAAATGTGAAAAAATCTCCCGCCTTAGGGATTTGGAACATATGACCCGCGAACATCCAATGTTTATGAAATATATTGTCAACCTCTGACTTATATATGTCAGCATCTTTGTAAAATTTTTGAGGTAAAGAGTAACCAGGTTGGTAATCTTCGATTTTCATATTATTACTCAGTTCCTCATTCTATTGCTTGACAATAATTGCATGGCTGTTCACCTCAAACAACAAGATAGCACTCATACAGACAGGAAATATAATGCTTGATGTTATTATAGTTGGCGGAGGGCATAACGGTTTAGTCTGCGCAAATTACTTAGCAATGGCCGGAAAGAAAGTGCGTGTCCTTGAACGACGTAATGTTATTGGAGGCGCGGCGGTCACCGAAGAGTTTCATCCTGGTTTTAGAAATTCCGTCGCCTCATATACGGTTAGCCTTCTCAACCCCAAAGTTATCAATGATCTGAAATTACACGATAACGGCTTAAAAATTGTCCATCGGAAGGTCAATAATTTATGGCCGCATGCAAATGGAAACTTTCTGGCCTTTGTTTTAGGTAATGAAGATTTGAAACAAGAAATTGCACAATTTTCTGTCAAAGATGCACAGGCGCTTGATCGCTATTTTCGGGATACGGGGATGGTTGCTGACATTATCCGTGACTTTCTACTTGAAACACCCCCTAATATTGGGAGCGGATGGAAAGACATCTTCAAGACAGTAAAATTTGGCAACCGACTACGCAAACTCTCTTTAGAGGAGCAGCGTATTGTCATGGATGTTTTCACGAAAAGTGTCTCGGACTTTTTAGACCTTTATTTCGAAAATGAATATATCAAAGGTGCCTTTGCTTTTGACGGTATTGTTGGGAACTATGCAGATACAAAGACGCCGGGCTCAGCTTATGTCTTAATGCATCATGCCTTTGGCGAAGTGAACGGCAAGAAAGGCGTTTGGGGGCATGCAATTGGGGGCATGGGCGCGATTACACAGGCCATGGCTAAATCTGCACGAGAAAAAGGTGTTGAAATACAAACCGAGGCGGCGGTTAAAAAAGTTTTAGTGGAAAACGGCCGTGCCTACGGAGTTGAACTTGAAAATGGAGAGGTTGTTGAGGCCAAAGCTATTGCCTCTAACCTTAATCCAAGCCTCTTGTACAACCACCTTGTTGACGCGGCGGATATGCCTGCAGATTTTGCACACCGTATGAAACATTATAAAAATGGGTCAGGCACTTTTCGAATGAATGTTGCCTTAAACAAACTCCCAGAGTTCACCTGTTTGAAACAGCAAGACAGGTCTTCGCCAGATCATCTCTCTGGCGGCATCGTTATCGCCCCGACCTGTGAGTACATTGATCAAGCTTACCGAGATTCCAAACAATATGGATGGTCCAAAGCACCTATTGTAGAAATGTTGATTCCATCCGTTTTAGACGAGACTTTAGCCCCTGAAGGGCAACATGTTGCTAGTCTTTTCTGTCAGCAATTTGACCCAGATATAGATTGGGAGACCCACCGTGAAGCGGCAGCTGATCTCATAATTGAAACAGTTGATAAATTTGCCCCCGGTTTCAAAAGATCTGTTGTTGGCATGCAAACCCTAAGCCCTCTCGATTTAGAGCGCGTATTTGGCCTCACCAAAGGCGATATCATGCACGGCAACATGAGTTTAGATCAAATGTTCAGTGCGCGCCCAATGCTTGGATATGGTAATTATCGTTCCCCAATCAAAGGACTATATCTTTGCGGCGCAGGCGCACATCCCGGCGGGGGCGTGACAGGTGCGCCGGGGCATAATGCGGCGCATGAAATATTGAAAGACACCTAAGTTAGAGCCTATTCCACATCTCTCGCACCCAGCTTTTAATAATGAGAGCTTCTTCCCATCTGTCAGAAAGCTCATGACCTTGCGCATCAGTAATGGCATATTGAGGCGGACCTAATTCACAGAGAAAGACAAGCTCTGCATCTTGGTCATTGCGCGCGCGCCAAGATTTAAACCCGTCGTTCCAAAACTGTTTAAACAAATCTACCCATTCGGCATGCTGTGGAAACCCAATGGGTATCTGTATTTGTTCACGGTTAGAGATACGTCCCTGAAAGCAATCAGACCGGTGCGTTAAGGCCTCAAAATGTTGTTTAAACTCTTCGGACATCGGCAAGGATAATTCGCGGTTCAAAATATAATGTGAGAAATCCGCACAAAGGCGCATGTCAGGCACCGCCTCTATCAGCTCTAATACCATGAACATATCATTCGTGATACAGTCACGGTGCGTTTCGAACATAATGTTGACGCCCATCCCCTTGGCAATCTCTATCCAATTACGAATAATAGGAACGGTTTTAGCGGCGCTTAGAGGATAAATAGTTCCAATAATACTAAAGTTCGTGGCCTTCATATCTATAGAAAACTGTAACAGCTTGCGTAAATCGTCATCAGTTTGAGGGAAGGCATTGACCATACAGGCTAAGCCGTATTTTTCAAAAAGTGGTTTCTTAGCTAGGTTCTCTTCTATTTCATGCGCTGCAGGGTCAAGGCATATGCCGTCATATCCAGCATCCGCAATCATCTTAAATCGTTCTTCATCCGTCCACTCAAACCCGTCAGGGCGGCGTAACTCCATCGCCCAAAGAGATTGATAGACTTTTAGTTTTTGCATTGACCGTTCCTAATAAGCGGTGATGTCTTGGCCCGTATAGGCGGACGTACCCTCAATCATTAGCTTTCGGATCATATGTCTTTGGAAGCCTAAATGCGTGACCGTTGGCGGTTGCGAGCCCAATGACTCCACAACGGCTTCATGCAGCTCTCCTAGCCGATGAAAGGGGACCATGGGATAGCTATGATGGGCTGTGTGATAGGGCATATTCCATAACAGCCAGTGCATAATAGGATGCGCCCGAATAGTGCGCGTATTGACAACAATGTCTTGGACATGAGGCATGCCCATATGCTCGACAGTGTTTTGTAAATTCTGAAAACATTTCATCATAAGCATAGGCAGAAGCCACAATGTTAAGACTGCAAACGAATTCATCTGAATAGAAATTATGGCTATGATGCCGTAACCCAGCAACATAAGGCGCGCTTCTTTATGAACCATCTTCAGTTGAAGCTCCGAGAGCCACGGCCAATGTTGGGTTTGTCCCGCAGCTAACCTAAACACTTCCCCGATGCGTTTAGGCCAATAGGTAATAGCAGACATATAGAGAATATAACCGACCAACGTAAACGGTTTAGCCCCAACAATTTCTGCGTCTAAATCAACATTTTGCGTGTGGCGGTGATGCTGGAAGTGTTCAAACTTGTCTTGATCACGCCCCATCAACAAAATAAACGTAAATAACCGGCCAAAAATCTCATTAAGGCTGCGCGTTTTAAAAACCGTATTGTGACTTAATTCATGAACGCCCGCGTAAAGGCAGTTAATCAAAATACCTTGTAATATAAACAAAGGAAAAGTCCATACAGAACCCCAAGTCAAGACAAGCCCTAAGGTACATATGAAAATTGCGCCCAGATGGCTTAGGGTCTGACACCACCCTCTAAGGTCTGATTTTTCGGCAAGTTTTTTTAAAACTTTTGGAGAAACTTTAATGGATTTTTCGAATGTCTCTTCCATATCATAAATTCATTACAATCGACCGTCATAAATACGTAGCTTCCTCTATCTTACTTGAGAGAGCAAGTGGCATCTTGATAAAATAGATATTAAATACTCCACTA
>CAZNWH010000119.1:0-6093 GCA_964576765.1 uncultured Hellea sp. | reverse complement strand
GACGCGCTTGATATGAACGACCCTGTCATTGATTTCGAAGTCACGCCTAACCGTCCTGATTGGCTCGGCGTGGATAGTATCGCGCGCGACCTTGCCGCTGTCGGATTAGGGACATTAAAAACCAAACCGATAAAATCAGTTAAAGGTGATTTCTCCTGCCCTGTATCGATCACAACAGATGTGCCCGACGCCTGCCCCGCTTTTGTCGGCCGCGTGATTAAGGGCGTGAAAAATGGCCCGTCGCCAGACTGGCTACAAAATCAGCTTAAAGCCATTGGGCTTCGTCCGATTTCCGCCCTCGTCGATATTACAAATTTCATCACCTATGACCGCGCGCGGCCGCTGCATTTTTATGATGTATCCAAGCTTAAAGGCGGCATTACGGTACGTATGGGTAAGGACGAAAAATTCGACGCCCTTGATGATAAATCTTACACGGCCACATCCGAAGATGTCGCCATCACGGATGAGAACGGCATTCTTGGATTAGGCGGGATTGTCGGCGGCACGAGCACAGGTTGTGACGAAGACACAACAGAGATATTAGTCGAAGCCGCCTATTTCGATCCCCTCACCATTCGCCGCTCGGCCAAACGCCTTGGCGTGAATAGCGATGCCAAATATCGCTTCGAACGCGGGGTTGATACAGGGTTTCTGATGGGCGGGATGGACCTCGCCACACAGATGGTTTTAGAAATTTGCGGCGGACAGCCCAGCGAAGTTGTTATCGCGGGGGAAATACCAGCGCCGCCACCTTCAATCAAATTTGATGCAAAGCTAAATGAGCGTCTGACAGGCTTAAAACTCTCTGATGAAGACATGTCAAAAATCCTGACCGATCTTGGCTTTACCGTGGACAAAAGTTGGACAGTTCAAGTTCCGACATGGCGGCGCGATGCCGTCGAAGGCGCTGACCTTGTTGAAGAAATTGCGCGCATTCATGGCTATCATAATCTAGAAGCCGTCAGCCTACCCCCGCTCCCCGGTCGCCGTGAACCCACCGCAACCCTAACCCAAAACCGCACGCGGCTGGCCCGCCGCGCTTTGGCGGCTCGCGGCCTGTCCGAGGCCATTACATGGTCATTCGTCCTCCAAGACCACGCCAAAGTCTTTGGCGGCGGCGCGGATAAAATGCTTTTGGATAACCCTATTTCTTCTGATCTGGATTGCATGCGGCCAACGGCGCTCATTCACCTCTTACTTGCGGGGCAGCGCAATGCCGATAAAGGTTACCCCAGCGCAGCGCTTTTCGAACTTGGCCCGATTTACAAAGGCACTGAGCCGGATGAACAAGCCCTGACTATCGCAGGCATGCGCCGGACAGAAACGCAGCGCCACTGGGCGGGTAAGGGCCAAGTCGACGCGCTGGCCGTCAAGGCCGACGCGCTGGCCGCGCTCGACGCTATGGGCGCAAAGGTTTCAAATCTGCAGCTCTCCAAACCGAATGGTGAATACTGGCATCCCGGACGCTCCGCCCGTTTGCAAATGGGCCCTAAAAATATCCTCGCCGATTTTGGCGAGATACATCCGCGAACACTCAAAGCGCTGGGCATAGAAGACCGCGTCGTGGCCTTTGAAATTTGGCCTGAAAATATTCCTGCGCCCAAAAAGAAATCAGCCAGTAAATCCAAAGCCGCGCTTACTCTGTCGGATTTCATGCCCGTCCACCGCGATTTTGCTTTTGTTGTTGCAGAAGATGTCGAGGCAGGAACTATCCTAAAAGCCGCCAAAGGCGCGGATAAGCAGCTCATATCCGATGTGTCGCTCTTCGATGTTTACCGCGGTACAGGCATGGAAGAAGGGCATAAATCCCTCGCCATAGATGTGACATTATCGCCGCGCGAGGCCACCTTAACAGATAAAGACATTGACGCCGTCAGTGATAAAATCATCGCGCAAGTGATGAAGGCCGGGGGCCGCCTAAGAGCGTAATCCATGAAATTTGATAATCACATTATAAACCCGGCTTGTCCGCGCATGGGTAACGCACTCACCCGAGCCGTTGGCAGCGGCTTGCTAAAGCTCTTTGGCTGGAAAGTTGAAGGCGTATTGCCTCATGAACCCAAAGTGCTTTTGATCGGAGAGCCTCATACCTCTAATTGGGATTTCATCCTGATTATGTGCGCGGCCCAAGCGGCCGGGTTTCGGATGTCCTATATCATGAAGAAAGAAGCTTTTGTTTGGCCCCTTGGCGGATTTTTTAAATGGATGGGCGGGCTACCGATTGAACGTAAAAAAGGCAAAGACAGCCTAGCACAAATTAAAGAACATCTAGAAGCTCACGAGAATATGTTTCTCGCAATTACGCCCAGTGGTAGCCGCATGGCAACAGATAGTTATAAAACAGGCTATTTGCGCATGGCCAAAGCTTTTGACATTCCGCTTTTTCTGATTGGAATAGATGGCACCTCAAAATCACTTGTTCTTGACCGGCTTGTTGATGTCAGCGGGGACTTAAAAGTTCAAAATAAATCCATCAAAGATTATATGGACGGGACTTATCGTGGCATAAGGCCAGATAATCAACGCAATGGCCCCTTGCCAGACACTCCGCCAGATATATTAATCGGGGCGCGTGAATAAGATAAGCTATAGCTATCGGGATGATCCTACTGTCCCCGATTTCAAGGACGATAAACCGATTATCGTTTTTGACGGTTATTGTGTTTTATGTTCCGGTTTTGCCAATTTTATTCTACGCCATGACAAACAAAAATCATTAAGGTTGATGGCGGCCCAAAGCGAACTCGGCGAAGCTTTATACGCCCATTTCGAATTAAAGCCCGATGATTATTCAACCAATCTCTTAATCGAAAACGGGCAAGTACGTACCAAAGCCGATGGTACAATGGCGATGTTTGCTTATCTGGGCTGGCCGTGGAAAGCTCTCAATATAGGCCGTATTTTACCCGGCCCTGTAGCAGATGGGCTTTACAGCATCATTGCTTGTAACCGCCTCAAATGGTTTGGGCGCAAAGATCAATGCTATCTTCCGCCAATCGGCGAAAAAGACCGCTTTCTATAACGGTAAAAGACTGCGCTTACGCGTATAACTCGTATAGCCTACATTAGCTCCCAAACGTACACCTATACCAGAACGAACTGGCGCGAGTGTAATACCGTTGGCGCGTTGATAATCAATCGCCATACCGGCAACTAAAAACGCGCTACCATCTGCGCCCGGGAACCGCTGGAATATATATTGCGGGTCGTTCAAGCCATAAACCAATGTAAAGACTTTTGAAACATCAGCCCCCCCATCAAAACCGACGGATGGGCCTTGCCAATATATTTTTTGAGTCCGGCCATCTTTCATCCACAGTGTACCCTTGCCGTAACGTGCGCCAAACACAACAGCGCCGCTACCTTCCTCGCCCGTAATATAGCCGACAGGACGTCCGCGGTCTTTGAACAGGCGTTCAATCGCCGTTGCCGCCGATTCGGATGTGACGCCCAAATGGGTTGAGACCGCTGAGACAAGCTCATTTTCATTATAAGTCTGAGCCTTGGAATAGCTTTGAGATTGCGCTTTGCGAATATCTGTATGTGTGGCGGGGTTATTGGCCGGAGTCGCGCAGCCGGATAAAGCCAAAAGTGCGGCACATCCTATAGCTAATCCAAAGTTTGAGACAGAATAGCGTTTGGGTGTTTTAGAAAACTCAACCATGATTAATCCTCCTATAGTCGCACTTGCGCTAACATTTGGGTAATTAAGGTTAATAAAAGACAAAAATAAGGCAGCTAAACTGATATTAGTTTTAAGACGCTTTTTCGCGCCTCACCCAGGCAATTATCCCGCCAAACGCCATTAACACGGAGACAAGAATAGCGGGAATAAATGTCAAAAATTTAAACGCTGTCATAAATCCCGCAAGTGTTCCTAAAACCTCTGATCCCGTGGCCAAGGTTAAAGCTATAAAACTATCTTCGGCCAAATCAGCTAGTAAAAAGCCGATAGGGAGCAAAAATAGCAAATTCCATATACGGCTTTTCGGCCTCATATGCCGCAAGCCAAAAGCAATAAGTGCCTCAAAGACCAAAGCCTGCATAATCATATAAGGGAGATCAAAAATCAGATTGAGGTATTTTATTTTTCGTCCAACCCCATCTAATTTACTTAAAATTTCAACGGCGGTAGCGCCGCTATAAAAGCCGCTTTTTTGCAAAGATATATGCCCGTCGATCCGCGTCATTTGTCCAAAATATCCGGGGCCTGTAAACCAGAGCGTATAGACAGTAAAAACAGCTATAAGCGCCAAAAGACGCCAACCAAAGAAACGGTGGAATGACGAGAGGCCGAGCGGTGTTAAATTACTCACTGAAAAAACTTACTCTATCTAATTGAGTATCTTCTAACTCATCAATACTATGGACAGTGATGACAATCTTATTATCAACTTTATGTTCAAAAATTGAAAACTTCTGTCCCTGTTTAGTCAAGCTCTCACTAAATTCAAAACTCTTTGATAAAGGGTCTAACCTCACAATATCATAGACAAGATGAGCGGTTTTAATTGGTGTAAAATGTCCCGCAAGACGGTCGCCATCGACACGCCAAAACGTATGTTTCTTAAGGTTTAATTTGGTGCGAAAAAACCCGCTGCCATAAAGGAGATTCTTTTCAGGCTCGTCGATCGATGACATTAATCCATCTATATAACCATGCGGACGGCCATATTTTTTAAAGGTTGGCTTTAATGCCCGCTGCACCTCAAGATCAGAAACTTTAAAATGTTTGGCTGTAAGACTTGCTACTTCAAACCGAGAATATCGTTCATCAAAAATTTCATTTGTATTCGTCGCACAGGCATTAAAACCAAAAGACGCAAGAATCACAATTAAATTTCGCATGTCACCATATAAACGAAAATATTAAAATGGGAAGCTCCGGCCACAAAACTCAAGAGGGTAGTCATGGTGTGGCCGGAGAATGAGGTGACAGGGGTGGGTAGCACCTCAATAGTTTTTACATATCACCTCATTTAGATATATATAGCAGCAACTGTTTCTATGATTAATATTATCAAAACCTATGAAGTTTTTAAATTATGAATTTACGTGACTTAGACTACATCTGCGCTGTTGCTGACCATAGACATTTTGGCAAAGCCGCGGAAAGTTGTCACGTCAGTCAACCCACACTTTCTGGACAGATCAAAAAACTCGAACAACAATTAAAGGTCACGCTGTTTGAACGTAGCCATAAAGGTATTCGGGTCACAGATATTGGCGAGGAGATAATTCTGATCGCCCGTGAGGCCCGTGATGCGGCGCGGCGGATCAAAGCCGTGGCCGCCTCTGCGCAAGACCCCTTGGCGGGTAATCTCTCGCTTGGCCTCATCCCGACGGTTGCGCCCTATCTTATTCCGTTATTTGTCGGAAAACTCTCCGTCCAGCTCCCTAAATTATCGATGACCTATCGCGAAGATATTACAGAGCGGTTGATCGAAAGCTTGTTATCCGGCGAGCTTGATCTTGCCATTTTGGCAACCCCGCCAGAGGAAGATAGTTTAAATGCAATGGAGTTATATTCCGAACCCTTTTGGCTCGTCTTTCCCAAGACACATGAATTACAACACTTAAACCAAGCCTGCATGGCTGATGTCAAAGAAGACGATGTTTTATTGCTGACCGAAGGTCATTGTTTTCGTGATCAAGCGCTTTCCATTTGTCGCCCATCTCACCGCCGCCGCAAACAATCGCTGCGGGCCACCTCGCTTGAAACCTTGATTAATCTCGTTGCCTCAGGTCAAGGTGTCACCTTAGTTCCAGCCCTCGCCATGCGCGGGGGATGGTCAACAGATTCCGGCCTTATGAGCCATAAACTCACGGATAAAGGCGCAGCGCGGAAAATCTATCTAACCTATCGCAAACGCTTCCCGCGCACCAAAGCCGTTCAGGCTTTGGCAGAGCTAATAAAAGACGGACTGCCTAGCTCTGTCACCCCACCTTAAACCCCATATCTGGTTTCTTCATGCTGTCCTATATCCATCGTCTTTTCCTCTTGTCTTATCTGCGCCACTCTATATAAGCCGCGACTTCACGGATGCGGTCTGTGGGTTTCCTATCGGCATGGGGTCGATATAGCCTTTC
>CAZNWH010000118.1:0-6142 GCA_964576765.1 uncultured Hellea sp. | reverse complement strand
CAGTTTTAAGGCTCGTTTTGGACAAACGTATTTTATTGATTATTGGCGGCGGGATAGCCGCCTATAAATCGCTTTTCCTTATTCGGGTTCTCGCGAAGCGCGGGATAGCTACGCGGGTTATTCTCACGCGCGGCGGCAGTGAGTTTGTGACGCCGCTTTCGGCTGGCGCGCTCTCAGGCGATAAAGTCTATTCTGATCTTTGGGACTTAACCGATGAAGCGGAGATGGGCCATATTGAACTTTCACGCTCCGCTGACCTCGTTGTCGTAGCGCCTGCAACAGCAGATATATTGGCAAAAGCCGCCCATGGTATTGCGAATGATTTGGCAACAACAACGCTTTTGGCAACAGATAAGCGTGTGCTTTATGTACCCGCCATGAATGTTCGCATGTATGAAGCCGAAGCCACACAGCGCAATATTACCCGTCTTAAAAAAGATGCGGCTCTGTTTTTAGGCCCTGATGAGGGCGCAATGGCTTGCGGTGAATTTGGCGCGGGGCGCATGTCAGAGCCAGAGGATATCGCAGACGCAATTGAAATGGCCTTAGCCGGAGATACAACATTAGACGGCCTGAAAGGCCCTAAACCTCTCACGGGTAAAACAGCTTTGGTGACAGCAGGCCCAACCCGTGAGCCCATTGACCCCGTGCGTTATCTTTCCAATCATAGCTCTGGCAAACAAGGTTACGCGATTGCTGATGCATTGGCTTCTCTGGGCGCGGATGTAACGCTCGTGTCAGGGCCAGTGACAATTTTGCCGCCTGATACAGTATCCCTTGTTAAAGTCGAGACGGCCAAAGAGATGCTTAAGGCCTGTAAAGCAGCCCTACCCTCAGACGTTTTTGTCTCAGTGGCCGCAGTTGCTGATTGGCGGCCAACAGGCCAGTCCAAAATCAAGATTAAAAAGAACGGCAAAAAAATACCCCCGCTTGAGCTCGAAGAAAACCCAGATATTTTAAAGACGCTTTGCGCGTCTAAAAAACGCCCATCTCTTGTTATAGGCTTTGCCGCGGAAACCAATGACGTAATTGAACATGCAAAATCTAAACGGCTTAAAAAGGGATGTGACTGGATTGTTGCCAATGATGTCTCCGGCGACGGATTAGGCGGTAAAGTAATGGGGGGCGATCACAACGCTATGATCGTTGTAACCGATCAAGGTAATGATGCATGGCCGCGGCTGTCTAAATCTGATGCAGCTCGGCGCTTAGCCCAAAAAATTGCAGAGCATTTTGTATGAAATATTTAAGCATAAGACATTTGACTGCCGTATTTTCGATTACTCTCGGTATAGTTTCCAGTTTTGTTTCATGGGCCGATAATCCTGAGAACTGTGAAGTTGTCCTGATGGAAGAGATCGCCCAGGAAGACAGGGAAGGCACAACCAAAATTGCGAGCTTCCGTCCCGCAGATAACTTTCTTGAAAGTGTTTATGACGATAATATTGCTGTTATACGAAAAATCGACGATCTCCCTATCAGAACAGTTATGTGCCAACGGAAAGATATTATTCCAACCTTGCAAGATTTTTCAATTCTGGCCACAGGTATTCCGCTTACGCTCTCTCAAAATTTCGATAGTACCACATCTGGCTTGACCACTATTTATTTTAAAAACGGCCGGTTCCACTATACGTATAAAGGGCCTGACTTGAGTGAAGACAAAATCGTTGAAATGATTGACCGACTCGAAATCTATAATTTGCAACCACATGAGCTTACGCAGAGAGAAAAAACAATGCGACGCAAAAAAGAAAAATAAGCTTCCTAGAAAACTTCGCCAACAGTCATACGTCAGCCATTCATAATTTAAGCATGACTCATTGCCCCGAATCTGCGCAAGCAAAGATCATCATAAATTACCAACGGACTTCTCATGGCATTACGTGTCGAAATTAAAAAACTTGATCATTTCGGAGAGCTAGAGCTACCCAAATATGAAACAATCCTCGCCGCCGGGGCCGATTTACGCGCAGCTGTTCCAAGCGATACCCCCATGACCTTAAAGCCGGGGGAGCGTGCACTAGTGCCAACAGGCATGGCTATGGCGCTGCCTGCCGGATATGAAGCTCAAATTCGCCCTCGCTCCGGACTCGCTTATAAACACGGCATAACCTGTCTTAACACACCGGGAACCATCGATGCCGATTACCGCGGAGAAGTCAAAGTGTTGCTGATCAATCACGGTCCTGAAGCGTTTAAAATCAATCGCGGTGAGCGTATCGCTCAAATGGTTATCGCTCCGATTACCCAGCCTGAGTTTGAAAGCGTTGATAAGCTCTCTGACACCATACGCGGCACGGGCGGCTTTGGAAGTACGGGTGTTACCTAGAACACTACCCGACCTATCCATAAAGTATGGTTAACAATTGGGTAATAAATATTCATTTTCAGTTCAGCTAAAAAATATAAACGAGCCAGTTAAACCAAGAATTCTACCTAAACCCCCCGTTTCGGTAGGATGAGAGCCCGGCAGCGCTTCACATGTGGAGCGTTGCCGGGTTTGACCTTTTACGGTTCATTCTTCGACCTTCGCGTTTTCATTATGTATATCATCACTATTGAATGTCTTGGTCTCTGACGTTGTGCCTAATTGTGGTATTTTCATTTCCTCAACCGTCAAAAGACCATCGGCATTATAATCATATGAATTAAACTGATTATCAAAATCTCCTGATAATATCAGGCCACCGAAAAATTTATCGCCAGCTTTTGATTGCGCGGTGGCATATACCATCTCAATTCTGCCTGATTGTCGTAGGGTTACGGAAAGGCAAAATTAAATAATCAAATAGACTCCAACATTCGCAGAGAAGAAACCTCGTTATTAAGCATCAATCGAATGAGCTAAGACGCGGCTGACATAGGATAGGTTTTCACCGCTTTGCTCGCTCCATGCATTAAACGCCTCCTGCACCGCTTTTTTCGCAGATTTAGACGTGGCGGGTTTATCTATGATCTCGGCCTGAATGAGCGCAGCGGTGACATCTTTAGATAATATAATGCTAGGAATGCCTGAAAACCGTAGGGCATAGCTCGCTGTATTTGCGCCCAAATGGGAGCCTTGTTTTTGCAAATAGGTGAGCAGCCCAAAATAATCTTCGACGGGCCAGTCACGGATAAAGCTATCCGCGCTCCCGGCTTGAGCCGCCATGCCTAATATCATCTGGGCATTAGGCGCCACCGTTTTAATTTTAACGGGATTACGGACAATAGCTTTATCAGAGGTCAGGCGCTCCATATCATCCATATCGATTTGCGAACACTTACCGGGGTCAAAATTCCAGAAGGCTTTTTCAAAACCGTCCCATTTATTTTCGACAACAGACCAGTTAAATCCAGCTTGGAATATACGTTTGGTAAACTCCGAGAGCCAACGATCATCAGACTTTGGTTTCTTCAAGGCTACGGTATTAACGCCGTAATAATGCGCTGCCAATTTTTCACGAAAAGCGTCATTTCCGCCATGACGGTTAGCGGCACGCTGAAATATCATATCAAAGCTTTGCATATATAGGCTTACCTCTTATCAATGGGGTCGCGGGGCTTAAATATTGTTTGATGCGGGGTTTGCCCCTTCTCACCTTTGGCCTTCACATATTGAGCATTGTAAACGCCGTCTTGACTAGGCCTATGACCTTCAGCCGCTGCTTTAGATATATTTACCCTTTGCGCTGCAACATTTGCCGCTCTGGCTTTTCCAAACGCTGTCACTTCCGCTTTAAAACCGGGGTCAGAAGATAACGCTACGATTTCCAACTGGGTTTCGTCTATCAGGGCCAAGGGAAATGGCATGACACGGGCTAACGGCTCTCCTTTTTTAAAGGTCACGGGTGTGTTGATCTTATTCATTTTCCAATTTACGGTAAAGGGAAATGGGAGCCAATCTGTTCTTACAAAAGCATCTAAGGGCTGCGCGTCACTCTGATCATGATTAGCAGGCCCGCAAATATACAGTCCAAGATCAGGGGAGGTTTTAAATAAAAATGGAACATACCACGTTGCAATACCACTCCCAAAATGAGAATTGGCTGTAAAACGACCACGAGACTCGCAATCTATTTTTACATTTTCAATTCTGTTTCCTCCATCCCAAATAAGAGATGTATCGGCTGGATTTAGCAAATCCCACCCCATTGTATTGGCCGCTAAAAGCGGTATGCAGCGATAAATATATCCTGCAGGAACAGCGTCCATCCAATCACGGCGTGGTGGCGATGGTCTTATATGGTCTTCAACAACAATATTGACCCCATCAACAACATGAGCTCGGATTGTATTGGGAGGAATAATTAAGCTTTCGGTCATTCTTTTTATTACTCCGCTAAATGATCAATCAAGGCCAATGCCTCGTCACTGGTCCAATCAACTTCACCGGAGATACGTGCAATTTCATACCCTTTTCGATCATATAAAATAGATGTTGGGAGGCCCGGTAAAAGCAGTTTAGAGCTTAGGCTGTAAGATCCATCATGCCAGCTGTCTAAATTTATAATGTCGTTATCTTTGAAAAACATAGCTGCTTCTGCCGCCGTACGGTCTAGGCTGACTGTCACGACTTTAAACTTATCACCGCCCTTTTCGGCCTGTAGAGCATCAAGCATCGGCATTTCGGCAATACAGGGCGCGCACCATGTTGCCCAGACATTAACAAGGAGTGTTCTACCTCTATAATCGGCGAAGTTCATGGCCTCCCCATTCAGGCCTGAAAAAGTCATAATGGGTTGTTGCGGCGGGTTTTTTAAAACTGTCAATTTTTTAAGGCTGTCTTTAGCAAATAGGTCTAAGCCCGTTTTAGGCTGAGAGCAGGATTGTATAATAACCAGCAATACGGCAAATAGCCCACCGATTATCATCACGCGGATCGCGTTAGACAGCGTAAAGAAAGACGAACTCGACATGGCGAAAACTTCTAAAGGAAAACCATCCCAAAAGAAACAGGGGAAAAACCGCGCCCAGAGTCAAAAACAAGGCCAAGCCATGTGGGGCGGACGCTTTAGCGCGAGCCCCGGCGAGCTCATGCAGGCTATTAATGTGTCCATCGACTTTGATAAACGTTTGGCCACCCAAGATATTCGCGGCTCTAAAGCCCATTCAGCTATGCTGGCGGCCCAAGGCATCATCACTAAAAAAGATATGCGCGCTATCCATAAAGGCCTTACCGAGATCGAAAAAGAAATTACGGCAGGAACTTTCCCATGGTCACGTGATCTTGAAGATATTCACCTAAATATAGAGAGCCGTCTGAAAGATAAAATCGGCGAGGCCGCTGGGCGGCTGCATACGGGCCGCTCCCGTAATGACCAGGTCGCAACCGATTTTCGCTTATGGGTGAGAGACCACCTTGATCAGTTTGACGCTCAGTTGGGTAAGCTCCAGCGTGCCCTCTTGGCGCAAGCAGAAAAGAATACCGATACAATCATGCCCGGCTTTACTCACCTGCAAAGCGCGCAACCTGTGACCTTTGGCCATCATATGCTCGCCTATCTGGAAATGTTTGCCCGTGACCGCGCGCGGTTTAAAGATTGCCGAGAGCGGATGAATGAAAGCCCGCTCGGCGCGGCGGCTCTGGCTGGAACGCCTTATCCCATTGACCGTAAATTGACATCTAATGAGCTCGGCTTCGCGCGGCCTATGGCCAATTCACTCGACGCTGTCTCAGCCCGTGATTTTGCGCTCGAAGCCCTCGCGGCAGCGAGCATTTGTGCGACGCATCTCTCGCGTCTCTCCGAAGAAATCGTGATTTGGACCAGCGCGCAGTTTCAATTCATAAAACTCACTGACGCTTTTACCACGGGCAGTTCTATCATGCCGCAAAAGCGTAACCCTGATGCCGCCGAACTTATTCGCGCCAAAGTCGGGCGCATTATGGGCGCGCTGACGAGCCTGACGATTGTCATGAAAGGTCTACCTCTCGCCTATTCCAAAGATATGCAAGAAGATAAAGAACCTGTCTTTGACGCCTTTGACGCGCTTGATCTGGGTCTTGCCGCTATGGCGGGGATGGTCTCGGATATGAAACCCAATAAACCCCGCCTCGCCGAAGCGGCAGGCGCAGCCTATTCCACAGCCACCGACCTCGCCGACTGGTTAGTGCGTAAATTGAATATGCCGTTTCGCGACGCCCATCACGTCACAGGTA
>CAZNWH010000117.1:0-6172 GCA_964576765.1 uncultured Hellea sp. | reverse complement strand
CTCACTCTAGAACAGCTATAAATTTGACAAGCTTGCTGAGTGTGCCAAATAGTTGCTATGGAGACATTATAGTGAGTCCTCTCAAATCCCAACTATTACGCAGCGTCAAAGATGGTGCCGCGCCTATAAAAGCTGTAAGCGGTCTTATAGAAGCGCGTTTAGCAACGATTGTTCCGCCGGCACAGACCTGGCCTGCCCGGCTCCACGAAGCCCAGCGACATGCCCTGCTCTCACCCGGTAAGCGCTTTCGTCCACTTCTTTGTGTTTTTGTTGCGAAAGGGGCAGGCTTTGAGGGTGAGGCTGCTATTGATGTGGGATGCGTGGCGGAAATGGTTCATGCCGCGTCTTTAATATTAGATGACCTGCCATGTATGGATGATGCTGATTTGCGGCGCAATCAACCGACAACACATGTTGCTTTTGATGAAAGCACGGCAATTTTGAGTGCAACAGCTTTGCTAAACCGTGCTTTTGGTGTTTTGTCTCGGCTCAATCATGTAGACGCTGAAAGCCGTATAGAACTTGTTGATCTCTTATCCTACGCTGTAGGCTCTAAGGGCTTAATCGCTGGACAAATGGCTGACCTTGCCAATACGGACGCAAATGCCAGTATTGCGGAGATAGAGCGTCTGAATACACTTAAAACAGGCGCATTGTTTGATTTTAGTGTTGAAGCCGCCGCTGTATTGGCAGGGTCAGAAGCTACTCAAAGGTCGGCTCTCAAGGACTTTTCTTATCACCTTGGACTCGCCTTCCAGCTTATGGATGATGTTAAGGATACAGTGATGAGCGATAAACAAGCCGAAAAGTCGGTTGGACGTGATATTGGCAAGGCGACGATTTTAGCTCTAACAGGCTCCAAAGCTTCGTTAGAGCGCTTATCAGGATATATTCAGAGTGCTAAAGCTTCGCTAAGCCGGGCTAATCTATCTAATGGAGAAACCCTAAATGCTGTTCTTGATGCACAATTTTCATTTTTGAAGACATGACACCAACCCTTCGCGTTGAAGGCTTAACGGTGAGTTATGATAATCACCAGGCCTTAAAACCTTTGAACTTAGCTATAATGGGCGGTGAGCTTGTTGGGATTATCGGCCCTAACGGCGCAGGAAAAACAAGCTTTATCAAAGCCTTATGCGGACGTATTAAACATGATGGTTATATAGAAATTGACCAATATAAGCTTAAAATGGGTCATAATCGCCAAAAACTCTTAGGACTCGTGCCCCAAGATATCGGGCTTTATAATCATATGAGCGGGCGTGAAAACCTAGAGTGTTTTGCGAAGATTATGGGTTTAGCGCGATCCGAACGCAAAGACGTTGTCGAAAACGCACTAAAAGCTGTGGGTATGACCGAGAAGGCTAATGATCTCGTCCAAACGCTTTCCGGAGGTATGAAACGCAGAATTAACGTCGCGGCTGCGATTATGCATAATCCGAAGCTCCTCATATTTGACGAACCCACGGCTGGTGTAGATGTTCCTGCACGCGATACAGTACACCGTCTTGCGCGTGAACTTGCCGAGCGTGGCATGGCCGTTTTATTGGTTACACATGAATTAGAACAAGCTGAGGCCTTATGCGATAAAGTGCTCATTTTGAGTGATGGTCATAAGCTTGCTTTTGATCATCCTGCAAAAATTTTGTCTAAAAGCTTTCAAGGCATGCGCGAAGTTGTTGTGCGATATGAGAAACCACCAACAATAGAGACTCTTAACTCTATGAACCCTTTTGAGTTCAGCCAAGGTGAACTTCCAACTATCTGGACGGCAATGACCCAAGCCAGTGAAATTTCTTTCGTCTCCGCCTTTATGACGGCCCTTAAAAACAGAGATCAACTCGTTATGGAGATCAGTGTCAGACGGCCGGGGCTGACATCTCTCATGCACCGTATTGAAAAGACTGGAGCCCTGCTGTGATTTTGGCCGTCTTTAAAATCATGTGGCTGCGGTTATGGCGCGATAAAGGCGCGCTGATACTGGCCTTTGTGCTACCGGGTTTCATTTTTGCTATATTCGCAGCGATTTTTTCAAATGCTTCAGGTGGTTCACTCGATCTTCGCGTATCACTGGCCCTCTCCTCAAACTCTCCTGCCAGTATCGCCTTCTCAGAAACACTTCAAGAGAAGGCGGATTTTACGATCACGACGAATGACAGCTGGAATGTAGCTGACGTGCGTGAACGCGTAAAATTGGGTCAAGATGATGTTGGCTTGATCATTGATGGAAATGTTGCCGATCCATCGTTACCGTCTCTAACCATCATCAAAGATCCCAGCCGAGAGGTTGCGGCAACAGTTTTGATGGGGCAAATCAGACAGCTCATGGCCGAAAACGCTAATATGCAAGCGCCTGATATTTTCAATGAGGTTTCGGCCCTACCCCAAGGTGAAGATAATGTTGTGACCGACCCTTCTGTCACGTATTACATCGGCGCTACGGCTATATTGTTCTTGCTGTTTTCAGCGATGCAAGGCGCTGCGATATCACTGGATGAGCGTAAAAGCGGTATATCAGACAGGATTCTCGTCGGCTTTAAGGGGGCTACAGCCATGCTCACAGGAAAGTTTATGTTTCTGACTTTCATAGGAACGATACAAGCAGCTATCATAGTAGGAGTGGGTCATTTTGCATTTGATGTTCCTATAATGGCCCAACTTCCGGCCTTAGCCTTAGCTTGTACAGGATCGGCTGGCTTAGCCGCCTCTATTGCTCTCCTTGTGGCTAGCCTGTCAGGAAGTACAGTCCAAATGAATACTGTTTCGACATTTATAGTGCTCTTATTTTCTGCCATAGGGGGCTCAATGGTTCCCCGCTTTATGATGCCTGATTGGCTTCAATCTTTGGGACAATTCACGCCTAACCACTGGGCCATAGAAGCCTTCTATGGCATTTTATCACGGGGACAATCCATTATAGATTTGATAGGAGTCTGGAGTATATTATTTGGAGGCGCGGCAATTATACTTGGCCTTACGGCCTTTATATCACATCGCATGATGAGAGTTTAGTGAGCACAGAAGCATCATATCCTAAAACCCGTATAGGCCTTATATTGGCCACGCTTGTCATTGCCGGATGGGCCTGTATCCATATCTATAGTGTTTTTTTTCATTCCTTATCAGCTCCGCTCTGGCAAACGGTCGGGCTCATCCTTCTGCACTGCTGGCTTTATGCAGGTATGTTTATTGTAGCTCATGATACAATGCACGGATCTCTGGCGCCCAATAATCCGCGAATAAATGCGGGCATCGGTAAAGCCATTATGTTTGTCTATGCAGGATTTGATTGGAGCTATATGCGCGACGCTCATCATGCTCATCATGATAACCCCGGAACTGAAAATGATCCCGATTTTAATGTCGCTAATCCCACATCCTTTTGGCCGTGGTATTTTAAATTTTTCACGCAGTATTTTGGTATTCGGCAAGTGCTAATTCTTATCACTTTCACCCTCACCTATGTAATTCTGTTTAAGGCCAATTATCTAAACACAATTATTATGTGGGCCGTCCCCGCCATTCTCTCATCCGTTCAGCTCTTCTATTTTGGAACTTATTTGACTCATCGACATGGGAGTGACTTTCCTGATCATCATAATGCGCGAACTAATGAGTTCCCCAGATGGCTGTCTTTGCTAACCTGTTTTCATTTTGGATATCATCACGAACATCATCTATATCCGCATGAGCCGTGGTGGCGACTCCCGACTCGGAAGTTTAGGCGTATATCATGATAGGTAATACTGTAATTGTTATCGCCAGCGTGATCGGGATGGAAGTATTTGCTCTATATTTTCATAAGTATTTTATGCATGGCCGTGGCTGGGGATGGCACGAAAGTCATCATATTCGCACAGAAGGTTATTTTGAAAAAAATGATCTTTATGCTGTTTGGTTCAGCGTGATTGCAGCGGCCCTATTTATCTGCGGGTCTCTTTGGTGGATGCCGCTATGGTATATGGCATTAGGCTTTACGATTTACGGCATTCTTTACGGCTTTGTTCATGATGGTTTAGTGCATCAACGCTGGCCTTTTCGTGTGACCCCTAAATCAGGTTACTTGCAGCGCCTTGTTCATGCGCATCGTCTTCATCACCATACTTTAACCAAGGACGGCGCCGTTTCTTTTGGCTTTCTTTACGCAGAAAATCCTGAGAAGTTGAAAGCGAAAATAAAAGCTAAATGAGTTCATTTGGAACGGAAGAGCTTTTGGATTGTTACCGGCGCGGCATTTTCCCAATGGCGGACTCTCGAGAGGATCCACGGGTATTCCTTGTAGATCCTGATATGCGCGGTATTATTCCCTTGGACAAACTTCATATTTCACGATCATTGGCCAAATTTATGCGTCAGATGAGTTTTGAAATGACCTATGATCAGGCGTTTGAGAAAGTAATATCCAAATGCGCCGAAGCAGCCCCGGACCGAGAAAATACATGGATCAATCCCGGAATAGAATTTCTTTATTCAAAACTACATGCAGCGGGTCACGCACATTCCGTTGAAGTTTGGGACGCAGAAAAACTTGTCGGCGGCTTATATGGCGTCTCAATCGGAGGCGCATTCTTTGGAGAAAGTATGTTTTCCCGTGCGACTAATGCCAGCAAGGTGGCCCTTGTGAAATTAGTCGAAAAACTCAATTTAGGGGGGTATGTCCTGCTTGATACCCAATTTATGACAGAGCATCTTGAAAGCATGGGAGCGGTTGAAATTTCGCGGGATAACTATCTAGGTCTTTTGGAAAAAGCTTTAAAGATAAAAGCAAGGTTTCATCTTGCTTAGATAGGTCAGGCATGATTATTTACACCTTATGAAAAAGAAGATTTGCCTGACCTTACTTACGACCGCTACAGTTTTTATGTCAGCTTGCGGAGATCAATCTTCGACCGATAATGAAGTAAAAGCTGAAACATCACAGGCCTTTGCAAGCACCTATTCACCTCAACCCTCAGAAACAACGCTTATTACTAATGCCCGAATTATTGACGGAACAGGACAAGAATTTGAAGACGCTAATCTTCTAATTGTCGATGGCAAGATCAGCGCTATAGGGGCCACTGCTGGAGGTGACGCGACACTTACAATTGATGCTGATGGAAAATATGTAACGCCCGGTATTATTGATATTCATTCCCACCTCGGAAATTATCCGACCCCTTCGGTAAATGCTCATGGTGATGGAAATGAAATCACATCTCCAGTCACCTCCGAAGTTTGGGCCGAACATGGCGTCTGGCCACAAGACCCCGGATTTGACGAAGCCCTACAGGGTGGCGTAACTACACTTCATATTTTACCAGGCTCAGCCAATCTTTTTGGGGGGCGCGGTGTCACCTTACGAAATGTAGCCTCGCGCACCGTTCAAGGTATGAAGTTTCCCAATGCCCCTTACACCCTTAAAATGGCTTGTGGCGAAAACCCAAAACGTGTTTACGGACAAAAGGGTGGCCCGGGGTCTCGCATGGGGAATGTTGCGGGATATCGAAAAAACTGGATAAAAGCGCAAGACTATCAAAAGAAACGCAAGTCTGGTGGAGATGATTTTACACGTGACCTTCAACTGGAAACATTAGCAGATGTTCTGGACGGTAAAATTCTCGTTCAAATGCATTGCTACCGCGCGGATGAAATGGCTCAAATTTTAGATATAGCCAAAGAGTTCGATTATAAGGTGACGACATTTCATCATGCCGTCGAAGCTTATAAAATTGGAGACATACTCAAAGAGAACGATACCTGCGCGGCCATGTGGGCAGATTGGTACGGATTTAAAATGGAGTCCTATGATGGAATTTTGGAAAATGTTCCTTTTGTCCATGCTTCCGGAGCCTGCGCGATGATACATTCGGATGATGAAAATGGCATTCAGCGCCTTAACCAAGAAGTCGCTAAAACATGGGCCAATGGAAATAGAGCAGGTTTAAATATTTCAAAAGCTGAGGCTTGGGCGTGGCTCAGTACCAACCCCGCCAAAGCCTTGGGAATTCTGGGTGAGACCGGCACTTTAGAAATTGGTAAGCGTGCCGATGTCGTTTTATGGTCTGAGGACCCATTCACCACTTATGCTCGGCCTGAAAAAGTCTTTATCGATGGTGCGCTCTTATTTGATAAAGAAAGCGGCTTAAAACCCAAAAGTGATTTCCGCTTGGGCTATGGGGAGATGGAATAA
>CAZNWH010000116.1:0-6338 GCA_964576765.1 uncultured Hellea sp. | reverse complement strand
CATAAACTCGCTTGGATTAATGCGTCCGCTTGGTGAAAATAGTAAATTGCCCATGAGTGTCTCTCCCTCTCTCATTGTTTTACGATAAGAGATTGCCAAATTTTGATCAAATTGCAAGTAAAATGAATCTATTGTGTCGCAGTGCTTTGAGTTTTAAGCTGGAGTTTCGCCATATTTATTAGGGGCTGGCTCTGCTTTTGAGAGGCCGCACCAGAGGGTGAACGCGCCGATTATACCGCCTATAAGATGGGGTAAATAAGGAATACCTTCTTTCAAATTTTGTTGATAGCGGTCCTGCAAAGCTTTTTTAACTTCAGTGTCAATTTCCGCCTTACGCTCATATTGCGCAAATTCCGAAAACATCTCCGAGCCGCCAAATGTCAGCACCACGATAATGGGTATAATAATAAAGGCCAAAACGATCATTCCGGTAAGAGGCCAAAAACTGTGCCCCATATCGTGCAAGCGTTTACCATAAATGCTATAAGCCATATGCAATGCTAGAAAAGGAAAAGGGAGTGAGATTAAAAAGGCCCAAACTGAGCTCCCCAACTGCCTTAATCCCCAATTAAAAACCACAACTAACACAACGAAAATTGCCATGCCAATCCAGAAATTTTGCCGGCCAATGCGGCCCGCCGGAGACAGTAAGAGCTTATACATAGCCGAGCTTTAAGCAGCTATGAGCGGCGGGGCAATAGGCGCGGTGTCGCGGTTATGGATTATCTGGCAGCTTAGCTTTCCCAAATACTGTATGGGCGTCCCATTGCGCTTTTTGCCCAAAGACCAGACGATTAAGCAATAAAGCCATAGACACACTAGATAGCAGCGTAATGGCCATCATGTGGATATAGCCCCCGCCCGGAAGCTTTGGCCAGGCAAAAACGAATACCGCATAAAGTGCAACGCCAAAGACAACGGCTGTGATCATGGCATAAGGATTAACGTTCTTAAACAGTAGACCAACGATAAAGGCCGACAGAATGGGCATCGACAACAAGCCATAAAGCGTTTGAACCGTATTGATCAGGCTGGATTCAGGATTATTGAAAATAGGGATCATGATAAAGGCCAAGACGACCATGACAATTGAGACCCAAAGTGAGAGCCGTTTAACATTTGGCTTATCATTAAAATAAGTCTCATGGATATCGCAAACCCAAAGGGCGGCCGAAGCATTAAGAATTGAGTTAAATGTCGTCAAAACAGCTGCAGCAATCGCAGCTGCAAAAGCGCCCGATAAAAATGGCGGGAGCAGGTCCCCAACTATTCGGCCATAAGTCGCATCTCCAATATCGCCATAAAGTTTAAAAGCGACGATACCGGGCAGAACAATAATAGGCGGGACAATGAGCAATCTTATACCCGCGGCGGCGAGGATACCTTTTTGGGCTTCTTTCACTGTTGGTGAGGCCATAGCGCGTTGCGTGATGGTTTGGTTTGTTGACCAGTAAAACATCTGAATAAATAACATACCCGTAAATAGAGTTGAGAAGGGAATATCCGATGTCGGGCTCCCTATGAGTGTTAATCTTTCTGCTGGAATTCCCGTGAAATCAAAATTAATTGCTTTAAGGGCTATAAAGGTAACAAAGAGAGCGAGACCTAAAAGCAGGACGCCTGAAAATGTGTCCGAGATGGCAACTGCTCTGAGCCCGCCAAAGATAGCATAGGCTGAACCAATTATAGCGAAAATCGCGGCAATAATATAGAGGTTTACACCTATACCGAACATATTTTGCATAAATAATGATCCGCCATACAGAATAGCGGGCAAGAAAATGAAAATATTTCCCAAGAGGAAAAGAACTGAAATCAAAGCCCGGATATGTGGATTTCGATAACGTTTTTCCAGAAGTTCCGTTGTCGTGGTGCAGTTATATTTATAATAGACAGGAATAAAGACAAAACAGAGCATTATAAGCCCGACAACCGCAGCAAGTTCCCACCATGCCAAGAGGGCCATTTGGTTGCCATTCATTCCCACAAGTTGATCTGTTGAGAGATTAGTCAGCGTGATAGAGCCTGCTACAAAATACCATTTAAGCGAACCGCCCGCCAGGAAATATTCCTGTTCTCCATCTTCGCTTGCACGTGCGCCGCGGCAATACCAATAGGTTACGCCAGCGATTAAAGCTGTCAGTGCCAGAAAGACAATTATCTGAATATTCTGTAGTTCCATTATCTTCTCCCCGCCTCGTTAATTAGGCTTATTTTTGTTGTATTATTTATAAACTCTATGTCCCCGACTCCAAGAACATTATCGTTTATTTTTATAGGGTTAGGCCCATAATTCATATGAAGTGTATGAACCCCTATATCGCGCCGGCGATATCCGCCTTCAAGACGTTCAGTTATGATCTTTGCGCTATGGCAATGTTGCTCCAAAATTCGTATCATCGCTTCATCATCAGGCCAGCCCGCCAAATAGGTGAGCTTACCTTTCGAAATGATTGCGGGTTTCCCGTCATGGGTGTTTTCAATCACCTTTTCCGATGTTTCGATAAGTTCCGTCCAAATTTGGAAAGCCCCGCCAGCCTCTAAGGCAATAGTGTCTGTGGGGCGCAGGCTTTCAACGGATATAACTCTACCTTTAAATCCATCTAGATGGGGTGGTAATGATGCGGGGGTAGCGAAGTCTTTCGTCTTAGATCCGCTACGCGGGCCGATAACTATATGTCCGTTAAAGGTTTTTATCGCCGCCTTAAGGCTATCTGTCCAAGCCATCAGGCCAGGAATAAGGATGAGTTTACGCTCGCCAAAATCTACCGTTGAAGAGGGAATAATATCGACGGATAACCCTAAGCGCCGTAGGTTTCGATAAAAGTCATAGACAAGTTTGAAATAATTAAAATTTTGGCCATGGGGCTGTATCTCCCAAGCCCAAGCAGAGGCATAATCAAAGACAATAGCGACAGGAGCGTCGGCCGTTTGTAGCTCCGGCAGAGCTTTAATCTCTGCCGCAATCTTTATAGCCTCTAACCCGCCATCTGCCCATTCTCCGTCGGGGCGCTGCAAGCCTGCATGCATTTGTTCTTGGGCAAATGGCGCTTGTCGCCAGCGAAAATAGCTGACGACTTCAGCGCCGTGAGCGATGGCTTCCCATGTCCATAGCCGTACCATCCCGGGTAGCGGGGCTGGATTATAAGGCGCCCAATTGACTGGACCGGGCTGCTGTTCCATCACCCACCAGCGAGAGTGTTTGGATCTCATTTCGCCAACAGCACGGTAGAGATCATGATGAAAGGCTTGAAAATCAGGGTCGCCTTGTCGCCTGTAATCATGTTTAAATTGGTCGCCTTGATCGGAGCGGTCTTCGAGGAAACCCAAAGGATAGCTATCCCAACTGGCAATGTCTAAATCCGCGCCGACCTTAAAATGATCAAAATTCGTGATGCGTCCCATATAATTATGGATAATGGGTTTGTCGCTATAGTCTCTGAGGACATCACATTGGCTTTTATTAAACGTGGCAACTTGATCAGAGCTAAAGCGCCTAAAATCGAGCCTATGAGCGGGGTTGGCTTCCGTCACGGTGTGGTTTGGTAGATCGATCTGTGAGAAGGCTTCATATTCCATAGACCAAAATATATTGCCCCATGCCGTGTTAAGCTCCGCGCAGTTTTTATATTTAGCCTTTAACCATTTTTGAAAAGCATGCTTAGCGGCCTGACTATAAGAGATCACTGTATCATGACAGCCATATTCATTGTCAGTTTGCCATGCCTGAATATGAGGGTTGCCTCCATAACGTTCTGCCAGTTTCTTCGTGATGCGGCGCGCCTCTTTCAGATAGCCTAAATGTGAAAAACAATAATGGCGACGGGAGCCAAATTTGCGAGTTTGGCCCGTTTTGTCCACGGCTAGCATATCAGGATATTTATCAAGCATCCATCTGGGAGGCGTTGCTGTAGGCGTTCCAAGAATGATTTTTAATCCCGCTGACCCAAGAACATCAATAGCCCGATCGAGCCAGGCCCATTTAAAATAACCTGCTTTTGGTTCTAATTGGCTCCACGCAAATTCACCAATACGGACCCAGCTTAGACCGATCTCTTGCATTTGTTTTGCATCCTGTGCCCATTGGCTTTCGGGCCAATGCTCGGGATAATAACAAACGCCGAGGCTTGGGGTCATGCGCGCGCTGCTCTTTTAAATACAAATAGATAAGAGCTAAAATCCCCTTTTGTCATATAGCGGACTTTATCGTTTACCTGTCCGGTGGCGACATAGGGTAAGGGCATGCCATTTTGCATCAGAGCGTCGCCAGCGTAACGCGCGCCGTCCTCAACCAACATGTAATCCGCTTTCGCTTTTAACCCCACCATCCGCGCGCGGCGGAAAGGCAGGTTGGGAGCTGCCAATATATGGAAATAAACCAGATAGACCGTATGCCCATCCCGGCTTGTATATTGCCAGCAGACTTCACTATCGGTTTTAATTAAACGGTCAAATCGGCCGCCGACCATGTCAGCTGCGCTATCATTGGCAAATTTCATTAGATTGTGAAGTTCTTCCTTATGGGCTTCAATATCGGTTTCATTTAAAGAGATACCGCGCGCCGCGCAAAATGCTCCGGCGTTGAACCGCGTCGCAATTGAACTAACTCGGCCGTTTTGATGATTAGGTGAAGGGCCTATATAGGCGGCCGTAACATCAAGGGGGAAGAGGTAGGAACACCCATTAATAATATCGAGACGGCCAATAGGATCGCACATATCGCTGGTCCAGTTTTGCGCCATATAGCTGAGCATACCTAGATCAAATCGATTGCCTCCGCTCGCGCAGTTCTCAAATAGAATATTGGGATATTTTTTCGTTAGGCGTCTGAGAAGCTCATAAAGACCCAATATATAACGGTGGGAAACTTCTCTTTGTCTGTTTTTCGCGAGCCCTGCTGACCCTGTCTCGGTCATATTCCGGTTCATATCCCATTTGACATAATCAATATCTCCGCAGGAGAGAATATCGTCAATTTGTCCATAGAGATAATCGATCACTTCTGGTCTGGATAAATCCAGCGTTAATTGATTGCGTCCTAGCGACGGTTTACGCCCAGGGACGTGTAAAATCCAATCGGGATGGTCTTGAAAGAGCTTACTCTTCGGATTAACCATTTCTGGCTCAAACCAGATCCCAAATTTAAGGCCTTTGGCTTTTACTTTTGCAGCCAAGGAAGGAATTCCCGACGGGAAGCGCTCCTTATCTGCGGTCCAATCTCCAAGTGAGGATGTGTCATCGCGGCGTCCTTCAAACCATCCATCATCTAGGACAAGCATATCAACGCCAATATCTTTGGCCTTATCAGCGAGATGGAGAACTTTATCCTCATCAACGTCAAAATAAGCGGCTTCCCATGTATTCAGATAACTTGGCCTTGGGACATGGCGGAAGGTTTCAGGGGAAATTTTATCGCGGATAAATTCATGCCACATATGGCTCATCGAGCGCAAACCCTTATCAGCATAGACATGCAGAGCTTCAGGCGTACAGAATTTCTTACCGGGTTTTAAACGCCAATGAAAGTTAAACGGGTTAATCCCGGCGAGTAAACGTACATCTTCAAATTCGCCTTTTTCAACACTTAACGCGAAATTACCGCTATACATAAGAGTTGTAGCATAGACGCGGCCATATTCTTCGGTTGTGCCTTTTTGAACAATGGCAATGAAGGGGTTATGCGCGGCGCTGGAGGTACCTCTTGCCGAGTCTATGACAAAGCGCCCTTTCGGGACATCGATACGTTCTTCGTTAAATTCGCGCGACCAAGTTCCATGTAAATGCAAAATTTCATAGTCATGTGGCGGTAGGTCAAGCGCTGAGCTAAAGGCATGTTGGAGTTGGAGCTCTTTTTCGCCTTTATTTTTAAATTTTGCAGATCTGGTGAGAACGCCGTAATTTTGATAGATTGTGTAATAAAGCTCGACTTCCAATTTATGGAGAGGGTCTTCCAGCGTCACGATAAGGGTTTCGCTATTTCCGCCGCGCGCCGACGGTAATTTTTTAAGACGGGGCTTTTCTTTGATTATTTTGTATTTTTTATAATGTAGGGAAAATACTGTATTACCGTCCGAGTTGCGGCCATGAAGCGCGGGGAACCGGTAATCCGATGTTCCAAAGCTTGGAAATTCCTGCGGGGTATCTGAGAGACTAAAATACGGGTCGCCCTGAAAGTTAGACGCGACTTCGCGCTGGGTGCGCAGGTGATGGATGGCTACATTAAGCGGATCGGTGAGCGGGCCGCCATAATGTAAATGTTCTAATATGCCTTCAGGAGAGACCCGAAAGACATAGGAGAATTTTTCGTTCGTTAACGCAAAGGTTTTGTTTTTTGAAAC
>CAZNWH010000115.1:0-6347 GCA_964576765.1 uncultured Hellea sp. | reverse complement strand
AAGGTCGGCCGCCGCAAACATGCCGAAAGAGCTTAGTACATCGAAGACTAAATAAGATTTTCGAGACTTTAAAATGAGTAAAACAAAACACGTCAAAATATTTGACACGACCTTACGCGACGGCGAACAGGCCCCGGGCTTTTCTATGACCTCGGGCCAGAAGCTCGCCATGGCCGAAGCCCTAGAAGGCCTAGGTGTAGACATTATCGAAGCTGGTTTTGCCGCGGCTTCCCCCGGAGATTTTGACGCGATTAAAACGATTGCCGAAACGGTGAAGGACAGCACGGTCTGTTCGCTGGCTCGTTGTAATGAGGGCGATATCCGCGCTTCCGGCGAAGCGATCAAGCCTGCCAAATCAGGCCGTATCCATACATTTATTGCGACCTCCCCGCTTCACCGCGAATACAAACTTAAAATGTCCAAAGACGAAATTGTTCGGCGGGCGATAGAGGGCGTTGAGCTGTGTCGTCAATATACAGATGATGTCGAATTTTCGGCCGAAGACGCCATCCGTACGGAACGTGATTACCTAAAACGTGTTGTCGAAGCGGCCATTAGAGCGGGCGCGACAACGATTAATATTCCCGACACGGTGGGCTACACTACGCCCGAAGAAATTCAGGATTTATTTCACTTCCTGACGACCGAGATTGAGGGCGCGGATAAAGCAGTTTTCTCCGCCCATTGCCATGATGATTTGGGATTGGCGGTTGCCAACTCTCTCGCAGCCATTCGCGGTGGGGCGCGGCAAGTCGAATGCGCCCTTAACGGTATTGGAGAACGCGCGGGCAATTGCGCGACCGAAGAAGTTATTATGGCAATCAGTACGCGTAAAGATTTCTATGGTCTGTCGACCGGCATTAAAACAGAAGGTCTATATGCGGCCTCGAAATTGCTCGCGACCATTACAGGCAATCCTGTCCCGCGCAATAAAGCCATCGTCGGTAAAAATGCGTTCGCGCATGAGAGCGGTATTCACCAACACGGGGTTCTTGCTAACCGCGAGACTTATGAAATTATGAAGCCCGAGGACGTTGGCGTCTCGACCGATAATCTTGTGCTGGGGAAACATTCAGGCCGCGCCGCGCTTAAGAACCGCGCCTCAAAACTTGGCTTTGAATTATCGGATAATCAACTGCAGTCCGTATTTGTCTCCTTCAAAGAACTCGCCGACGCCAAGAAGGAAGTCTTTGACGCTGATCTCGAAGCCTTGATTTTAGGCGAAGCTGTCGGCACGCAGGGTCCGTGGGCGATTGAAAGTCTTTATGTCTCGGCAGGCTCAGATGATAACCGAAGCCCCCAAGCCACTGTCAAACTGGTTCACAGCAATGGCGACAAAAAGGAAGCCATTTCTGAAGCGGCAGGCCCCGTCAATGCGGTGTTCCTCGCAATTTCTGACATAACGGGACATCCGCTACATTTAGAGAGCTTTACGGTGCAATCTGTTTCCGAAGGTAAAGACGCGATGGCCGAAGCGGCGGTGAGAGTTTCGACAGAGTTTGAAAATTATCACGGCCGCGGCGCGAGCACAGATACGGTGTTAGCTGGCGCGAAAGCCTATCTGGACGTCATCAACAGAATTGAAAGACGCGCGGTGCGGCAAGCCTCGATCGCCGCGCAGCATTAGGGAGATTAAAGATGTCTCTGAAAGTCGTGTTCATAGCTTTAATATTATTTTTGCCGCTGTTCCTAGCTGAATGGCAAATACGTTTGGATCAGGGAACTCAAGAAAAAACTAAGCGAACAAAAAGACTGTGGGAAAAAATTTCGATAATGCGCAAGGAACAGTAAATGCCTAAAACACTTTTTGATAAAGTTTGGGAACGTCACATTGTTGTTCCTGAAACGGACGCGCATCCGGCGACGTTTTATATTGATCTGCATTTGATTCATGAAGTGACCTCGCCGCAAGCCTTTACGGTTTTGCGCGAACGTGGCCTCAAAGTTCGCCGTCCTGATCGCACGCTGGCGACAATTGATCATTCGACGCCGACACGGATCAATCCCGATGGCTCTCGTCCCTATCATACGGAGCAAGCCGAGCGGCAAGTGGAAACTCTTCTCGCCAATACTAAAGAACACGGTATCGAGACCCATGGCTGGGAGTCAAATAATCGCGGTATCGTCCATGTCATGGGGCCAGAGCTTGGCGCGACTCAGCCCGGCATGACGATTGTTTGCGGCGACAGTCATACCTCAACGCACGGGGCTTTTGGCGCGATAGCTTTTGGGATTGGCACCACTCAGGTCGCTCATGTCCTCGCCAATCAATCCCTATTGATGCGTAAGCCCAAAACCATGGCAATTAATGTCAATGGAGAGCTGGCTGACGGCGTGACACCCAAAGATGTGATTTTGGCGATTATTGCCGAAATCGGCATTGGCGGGGGAACAGGTTACGCCCTTGAATATCGAGGCAATGTTTTTGAGCAGATGAGCATGGATGGCCGTATGACGGTTTGTAATATGTCTATCGAAGCTGGGGCGCGTTGCGGCATGATTGCGCCTGATGAGACGACCTTTAGCTATCTGAAAGACCGTAAATTCACGCCGGAGAATTACGACGCGGCCTGCGCCGATTGGGCGTCACTCGCAACAGATGATGGCGCCGTTTTTGACAAAGAGGTTCATATTAAAGCCGAGGATATTCGCCCCATGGTAACTTATGGGACACACCCCGGCATGGGCATTGCGGTTGATCAGATTATCCCAGCGTCAAACGATCCAACCGATGAAGCCGCGCTGGATTATATGCAATTAAAAGCAGGTGATAAAATTGCGGGCACACAGGTCGATAAAGTCTTTATCGGCTCTTGTACAAATTCTCGCCTCGAAGACTTACGAGCCGCGGCTGCAATTTTTAAAGACCGCCGGGTTTCCAATAATGTCACCGCAATCATCGTACCAGGAAGTGTGCTGATTAAAGCACGCGCCGAAGATGAAGGTCTTGATAAAATATTTACCGAGGCCGGAGCCGAATGGCGCGAAGCTGGCTGTTCGATGTGCCTAGGGATGAACGGCGATATTGGCGCGCCGGGCGATCTTGTTGTCTCAACCTCAAACCGGAACTTTAAGGGCCGCCAAGGGCCGGGCGTGCGCACTGTTCTTGCCTCTCCAGAAACGGCGGCAGCGAGCGCTATAGCCGGCGTTATCACAGACCCTCGGACAGTTAAGGAGACAGCGGCATGAGTTTTACCCCTTTAAAGACTGTGACTTCTCGCACGCTGGTTTTACCTGCTTCCAATATTGATACGGATCAGATCGTGCCCGCCAAGTTTTTATCAACCACAACAAAGGCAGGATTAGGCGACAATGTCTTTATGAGCTTGCGCTATAACACAGATGGCACTCTTACCGATCATGACTTAAATTCAGATGCCGGAAAAGCTTGTGAAATCCTTGTGGCGGGTCATAATTTTGGCTGTGGCAGCTCCCGAGAACATGCGCCTTGGGGGTTGACCGATTATGGCTTCCGCGTCGTTATTAGTTCTGAGATCGCAGATATTTTTCGCGGTAATGCGCTTAAAAACGGTTTGCTTCCCGTTGTTATTGATAAGCGCGCCCATCAATGGCTGATCGATAACCCCGGCGCAGATGTAACCGTAGATTTAGAAACTTGCGAAGTCCGCCTGCCCCGAAATGGCGGCACCTATAATTTCGAGGTTGATGCCTTCTCGCGTCACTGCCTGATGGAAGGCGTGGACGAGATGGGTTATCTGAGCTCGCAAGATAATGATATTTCAAAATATGAGGACGCTCGTGACTAATATAAATTTCACTTACTTGCCCGGTGACGGCATCGGCCCTGAGGTCGGCGAAGCTGCCATGACCGTGCTTAATGCCATGGCAGGCCTTTTCGGCCATACCTTAGAGCCTGAATTTGGCTTTGTCGGCGGGGCGGCTATTGACGAGCTTGGCATGCCATTACCCGATGAAACCTACGCCTCTTGCAAAAGCACGGGCGCAATATTGCTTGGCGCGGTTGGCGGGCCTAAATGGGATCACTTAAAAGGCACAGACAGACCAGAGCTTGGCTCATTATTAGGCATACGCAAAAACCTGAACCTGTATGCCAATATCCGTCCGTGTAAGCCATATCCGGCCCTCATTGATCGCGCGCCGCTTAAGCGTGAACGCCTTGAAGGAACTGATTTCGTCGTTATGCGTGAACTCACGGGCGGGATTTATTTCGGACAAAAGGGCCGTGATGATTTGGGTGCTTTTGATGAATGCAGATATAGCGAAGCCGAGGTTGAGCGCATTGCCGTCAAAGCCTTTGACCTGGCTATGCAGCGTCGCAAAAAAGTTACCTCAGTTGATAAGTCTAATGTGCTGGAAACCTCCCGTCTCTGGCGCGAAACGGTCATAAAAGTTTCGGCGCGTTATCCTGAGGTCCAGCTTGAGCATTTATTGGTTGATGCCATGACAATGCATATGCTGACCAAGGCGCAAAGTTTTGATGTCATCCTTACGGGAAATATGTTCGGAGATATTTTGACCGATGAGGCCTCTGTGCTGGCAGGGTCAATGGGAGTCATCCCCTCCGCCTCATTATCTGATGGCAATGTGGGGTTATACGAACCCATTCATGGTAGCGCCCCCGATATTACCGGTCAGGGTAAAGCTAATCCCATTGCTATGATATTATCGGCGGCTTGGATGCTGCGCCTCTCATTTGGTCTGGAGGTCGAAGCTACCGCCATTGAAACCTCTGTAGAAAACGCGCTGAACACCGGACATACCACAGGTGATCTAGGCGGGTCTTTGAGTACAAAAAAGGTTGGAGAGTGGATCGCCGAAAACTTAAATACGCATGCCCAAAGTTAACCTCAATGATTTAAAAGCCCGTATTGACGCGGCTGATGTCTATGCGCTTGCTAAACGCACGCCTTGTCAACTCGCGCCAAAACTGAGCACCGAACATGGCCGCAATATCTGGCTAAAACGCGAAGACCTTCAAGATGTCTTTAGCTTTAAAATTCGCGGGGCCGCTAACCGCATGGCAGGACTAACCGACGCCGAAAAGGCCAAAGGGGTTTGCGCAGCGAGCGCAGGAAATCATGCCCAAGGCATGGCAGCGGCGGCCAGCCATTACAAAACTAAAGCCGTCATTTTTATGCCCGTCACAACGCCCATGATTAAAGTTGATGCCGTGCAAGCCCGCGGCGCGCAAACACGGTTAATCGGCGATACTTATGATGAAGCCTGTGACGCCGCTATTGCCTATGCCAGAGAAAGCGGCGCCGTCTTTATTCATCCCTTCGATGAATTAGATGTCATTGCAGGACAAGGAACCGTCGGTAAAGAAATACTCGAACAAATGCCGCGAATACCTGACGCTATTTATGTTTGCACGGGCGGCGGAGGACTCGTTTCTGGTATTGGTACATGGGTGAAAGCCCTCTCCTCCAACACACGAATCATCGCGGTTGAGCCCGAAGGGGCCGCAACACTTAAAATATCTTTAGACGCTGGCAAACCAACCCCGCTCAATAAGGTGGACGGATTTGCAGATGGCGTGGCTGTCAAACTCATCGGGACAAACACATTGGAAATTTCTAAATCCGTTGTTGATGAATGTATTACAGTTTCCAATGACGAAATATGCGCAGCTGTCAAAGACATCTTTGAAACCACCCGTACAGTTGTCGAGCCAGCAGGCGCTGTCGCTCTCGCGGGTATCATAAAACATGCACGTGAAGGCCATGCCCCTAAAGGCGATTGTGTTGTGACAATATCAGGTGCCAATGTTAATTTTGACCGTATCGGTCATATCGTGGAACGCGCCGAACTGGGAGCGGGTGAGGAAATGCTTTTCGCCGCGACGATACCAGAAAAGGCTGGAGCGTTTTTAAATTTTGTACGCTCCCTTGGAAACCGAGCTGTGACAGAATTTAATTATCGCTTTGCAGATACAGTTGATGCCCATGTTTTAGTTGGCATAAAAATCAAAACGGCGAATGAACGTGAAGAGATGATTGCGGCCATGGCAAAACATGGCATAAGCGTCGTTGATTTATCTGAAGACCGTCTGGCTAAACGTCATCTGCGCCATATGGTCGGCGGACGCGCCAGCAAAGATATTGAAGAAGTCATTTACAGATTTGAATTTCCAGAGCGGCCCGGAGCCCTCACTGACTTTCTTATTAATCTCGATGCCCGTTGGAATATATCACTTTTCCATTACCGTAATCACGGCCATTCTACAGGGCATGTTCTCTGCGGCTTTCAAACCCCTAAAGACGACAAACGTGACCTTGAACACAGCCTGATGAAAACAGGATACCCCATGAGCGCGGAGACTGAAAATGTCGCCTATGATTATTTTCTAAAAGCTTAAATTTAGG
>CAZNWH010000114.1:0-6502 GCA_964576765.1 uncultured Hellea sp. | reverse complement strand
AAGCCAATGGTAAAACCATGGTCTACCGCAATGAAGATACGGGGTGGTCATTTCCATTCTATCTGAAGTTCGACAGTAGCGACCTCTCGGCCAAAGCCGAATCCATGACCGATCAAGACGATACATGGGTGGCCGTCACCCATTATGGCTGGCGCATCAGGCTGTTTTCAATCTTTCCTAACGCGACGAAAATCAAACAAGTCGCTGGGCCTGATACCTTGCTTATCCCGTGGTTTAATATTGCTTTCCTCTTTTTCGTCGGAATTATTCTTCTCACCATTTGGCGCATCATTCGAAAATTCAAGAAAAAGCGAATAGACCCCATCACAGATAAAATCGAAAAAGAGATTGAAGAGGCTAGCTCTGCCGTCAAAGGTACAACCGATTCCATCGGTAAAGACATCGCCGAAACACAATCCGGATTTCGAAAATTCATGAGACGCTGGTTCGGCTCCAAATAGGCTCGAGAAGATTCTGATTTTCTAACAAAAAATCTTTAATCCGTCATAAGCAGGTTCTACTTCGCCAAAAAGCTCAGAAGACAAACTTTGGTAATCCATATCTATGTGAAGGTTTGTTAGAATTCCTTTTTGGGCTTGAGTTTTAACCAGCCAAGATAAAGCTTTATCAGCATGAGCGTGGGTCGGATGCTCGTTATAGCGAAGCGCGTCAAGGACCCATGTATTTATATTTTGTAGCGACCTTAAGCTAGCATCCGGTATGTCCCAAACATCAGGTGTATAAGCGAGTTTGCCATCAAATATAAAGCCTATTGCGGGCGTGGGACCGTGACTAAGCTCTAGGACATCGACACTTAACGCGCCGCCCGGACCTTGAATATGGAAAACGTCTCCGCCTTTTATAAGGTTTTGCAGCTCTAATATAGGCGGATGAACTCGTCCTTCGGGCATTTCGAAACAGTATTCAAACCGTTTATAAAGATACTCTTTGGTGTGAACATCCATGTAAGTTGGAATTCGTTTCCTCATTTTATAAGCAATAGCACGTAAATCATCTATACCATGGCTTTGGTCTGCATGGTCATGTGTATAAAGAACTGTATCTAAGCGTTTGATATTATTTGATAAAAATTGCGCTCTTAGGTCTGGCGACGTATCGATTAGGATTGCCGTACGATCTTCTACCGCAGGTTCTTTATCCCCTTCCCAATATTCTATATAAATCGAGCAGCGTGTTCGGCGATTTTTAGGCTCCAGAGGATCACAAATACCCCAATCCCCATCTATACGAGGCACGCCGCCGGAGGACCCGCATCCTAAAATAATGGCTCTTATCGTCATGGACGAACGGCCTTTTGAAAAAGATTAAAAAATGCGTCTGTCGTGAGCTTTTGAGTAGTTTCCAAGTTCCAGCCTTTAATCTCTGCTAAGGCTTCGCATACATGTGTGACAAACGCCGGCTCATTACGGCGACCACGATAGGGAACGGGCGCTAAGTAAGGACAATCTGTTTCAAGCATTATACGTTCGTCTGGCATATGTTTTACTAAATCCCTGACGTCATGAGCATTTTTGAAACTGATAATTCCTGAAACGGAGAAATAAAAGCCTTGGTCAGCCCCCCATTTTGCGAGTTCAGCACCGGAGGTATAGCAATGTAACTCCGCCTTAAAAGGCCCGTCCTTTAAAGCGGCTTTTAGTGTTTTGAGCATGAGATCATCTGCTTCACGGGTATGAATAATCAAAGGTAATTTTGTCTCGCGGGCCGCTATAATGTGGGCCTTAAAGTTATTTATCTGCTCCTCTTCGGAGCTATAACCATAATGAAAATCATAACCTGTTTCGCCAATGCCTATTACCTTGGGATGTTGCGCGAGTTCAATTAAGTCATCCGCTTTGATATTGGGATTATCCTTGGCGTCATGGGGGTGAGTGCCGACCGAAGCCCACATATTGTCATATCGTTCTGCGATTGAAATCACAGAGTCATAATGGGCGACATTACAACAAATATTTAACATCGTCTCGACACCTGCCTTATGGGCACGCTCGACAACATCATCTAAATCTTCGGTAAATTTATCACCATGAAGATTTACGTGACTATCAACCAACATTATGCGGCACGTATTTTTGAGAGCATATCCAACATAACCGTTTTCTTATCCATATTAATAGCGGCTTCAATGCGTTGCATCTCGCTTATATTATCCCATAATTTTTGCCAAGTTTCTGGCGATTTGGAAATAGGTAAAGGTTTGAACGCACCATGCCATTCCCCTGTAACACTAAATACTGATTGCGCTTGTATGACGTCTTGTAAAGACTCCCAGAATAATTGTCTGGAGGCAACTGATGTTTGGGTAGATAAACTATTCGCGATGATATGGTCAATCTTAGCGTTATTGCGGTCAAGACTTTTAAGAAAGCCAGTAAGTGGTTTCAAAACGGCATTGGTATTTTGAACCAAAGCGATAGCTTTACCTGGCCCGCCGCGTGAAAGTTTGACGGCAGCTTCTATAATTTCATTAGGGGCATCCACTCGTCCGCGAAGCCACGGCATAATCTCCGTTTCCGAGACTTCACGTAGAGGCAAATGCATACACCGAGACCTTATTGTGGGAAGCAACCTTCCAGGAGAAGATGATAAAAGTAAAATAAGTGTTTTCTCAGGAGGCTCTTCGAGCAGTTTTAAAATAGCATTTTCAGAATTCCGATTGAGTTCATCGGCACTATCAATCAGGCAAACTCTCCAGTTTTTATCTTCTGCCGCGGTTCCCCTAAAAAACTTTCCCAGTGAGCGAACATCCTCGACAGGAATTTCAGTCCGCAGCTTTTTCATTTTAAAATCATAAGGTCGTCTCAAGAGCATAAAGTTCCCATGTCCAAGGCTAGCCACTTTCTGAGCAACCGAGTCAGTCTCAGGTATATTCATACTATCTTTGAGTAATGATTCCCCCCCCAAAATATGCCGAACAATTCGATAGGCCAGTGTCGCTTTCCCAACACCTGGAGATCCAGTAATCAACCATGCATGATGGAGACGTCCTGACGCTTGCGCTGCCAAAAACCGTGTCTCAGCCAGTTTGTGACCGATAAGGTCATAGGTCTCACGTGGGTGCGGGCAACCTGGAGCCCTGTCGGCCTCAGGAAATTTTTCTATTTCTAGTTTACGCACTACCACCCAGCCTACCGGCAAGTTCAGGATATTTTTGAGTTACGGCAAACAAAATGCGCGTATGTATACTATCGCGTGAGGCAGCCGCATCAAGTGTAAAAACTCTATTGGACTCTGAATTGGCTATCTCAAGAAAAGCGTCTCGCAAAACATTGTGAAATGCAATCGACTCAGAATCGAACCGAGAAAGTTCTTCTCCGCGTGTTTCTACGCGCTTTTGCGCCAGTATAGGATCGATATCGAAAAGTATTGTCATATCAGGACTAAAACCATCCATAACCGCCTCATGGACCAGTCGCACCTTATCAGCCCCCAGCCCTCGCGCATATCCCTGATACGCTAAACTTGAATCTGCAAAACGGTCACTTACCACCCATACGCCGCGGTCTAAAGCGGGTTTAATGAGCTTTTCTACATGATCTATACGGGCCGCATACATGAGTAGTAATTCTGTCATACCCGACCATCGGTCTTGAGTACCTTCGAGAACTAAATTCCGAATGGCTTCAGCTCCAAAAGTTCCGCCAGGTTCGCGCGTCAAGAGCGTTTCTACACCTGCGCCCTCCAAAGCCTCGCATAACATTTTGGCCTGAGTTGTTTTACCAGCGCCTTCCCCTCCTTCAAAGGTAATGAATTTTCCAAACATCTTGTCGTCTTGTGCCATTCTATCCTCTGATTTTCTTTAACAAGACTGTCCAAGCTTTACTCAAAAACGATTTTTGCTTCACATCATCTATAGCCGTTAAAGCTATTATTTTATCCTCACGTCCGGGAACAGAGATTACCATATCCGCTATATGATCCCCTGCAGATATAGGAGCCGGGACAGCTTTGTATACTAATGAAGATGATATTTTTGACCTATCGCCACGATGTACCCCGGCGATTACAACCTCGTTAATTTTGACGCCCACTTTATCGGATACGCCCATATAGACATCTACCTCGCCGATCACATCACCCTTTTTATAAAGATCGTAGATTTTAAACTGATCAAAAGCAGCGCTCATAAGGCGTAAACTCACATCTGCACGTTCAGATTTGCTAGAGAGCCCATTCACAACGATGATACGGCGCTTTCCCGCTCGTTCTGCTGAGCCTACTAACCCATAGCCAGACGCTTCAGTGCTTCCGGTTTTCATGCCGTCAGCCCCGGTAAATTTACCCAAGAGCGGATTACGGTTGCCCTGCGAGATATCATTCCAGGTAAAAGACTTTTCCCCATAGATTGGATAATATTCAGGGTAAGTTTTAATTGAATGCTGTGCGAGTTTGGCTAGGTCGAGTACACTTATTTTATGCTCGGGATGAGGCCAGCCAGTTGCATTACGAAAACTAGCTGTATTTAGTCCCAAGTCTTGCGCGCGAACTGTCATACTTTCAGCAAAGGCTGTCTCAGACCCACCAAGCCCCTCTGCTATAACGATACAGGCATCATTTCCTGATTGAATGATAATGCCGCGTAATAAATCTTCTACTCTCACCGATGACTTAACTTCTAGCCCCATCGTTGAGGATCCTGACGCGAAACCTCCTCGTCTCCATGCTTCTTCGCTGACTTTAAACTCAGTATCGGATGTTATCGTTCCATTTTTAAGGGCTTCAAAAACCATATCTGCCGTCATAATTTTGGTCATTGAGGCCGGAGCTATCGCGCCACGCGCATTTTTTTCAAAAAGAACTTCGCCTGTCGCATAATCTAATATGACCGCATGAGGGGCTTTCGTTTTAAAGCTGATATCTTGCGAGTAACTTTGAGGCGCAATGATAAGAAAACAAAGAGCAATAGCAGGACGATACACACAAACCTCAAATATAGAATCAATATGGGCATCCGAAGACGCCCATATTAAATGCCTTAGCTTTGTGGCAGGAACAAGCCCACAATAAAGAATAACATTATTTGCTTTTAAGACCGCCGGTAATGAAGTGAGGCTGGGCAGCTTTAGTTGAATAGCCTGCTACGTGAATAGGCCCTTTTATTGTCAAAGTAACCTGACCGTTATCTTCAGGCAATGTCGGCTCAATGGCTTGCGGCGCACGCGGCTCTATTGGCGCAGGAGTCGGAGTTGAGACCCGAGGTGTTGGGGCAGAAGGTACTGGCGGCGTATAAGGCGCTGGAGCTTGTGCTTCGTAAGATGGCTGTGAAGGTTGTTGACGCAGCGGCTGGTATTCTGGTGTTGCAGGGGCGACGGGGCGCGGTGTTTCGACAACCAATGGAGCTTGCTCATGGCGTGGCTGCGGTGCAGGCACACTCCGCTTAGGCGCCATGGGGTCAGCCGGGCCTGCATATTGTACGCGAACTTTGCCAAGACCTTTACCTTGTGTCCCAAGGGCTAGAGCTGCCGCTTCTGATAAATCGATAATACGGTCCCCAATAAAAGGTCCACGATCATTAAGCCGTACCATGAGCGTTCGGTTATTCTCTAAATTAGTGACATAGAGCATACTGTTGAGCGGTAATGTTTTGTGAGCTGCGGTAAGATCATTTTTATCGTAAATTTCACCTGTAGCTGTAGGCTTACCATGAAATTTATCACCATACCATGAAGCAATACCAACTACATTATAGCCGGGCTCATGTCTTGGTGTATAGGATTTACCCATAATGCTATAAGTTTTACCGACTTTCTGATGCTTGTATAAAGCAGGGTCAATACGGCTTTGGTCAAATATAGGTGCCATTGGAGCAGGACGTGCAATTTCGCGCGGCATAGAGACTTGAGGCACAGAAACCTGAGGACTAATATGCTGGGGAGAACTATATGGTGTAGGTGATGTGTGTCTGGGCATAGTAACAGATGCATATTGAGCAGCACCGTTTCCTACTTTATATGTAATAGGAGCATTTTGAGCGACTTTAACCGTCTTGGTTGTTGAACAGGCTGATGTGCCCAACGCCATAATACTTGCGCCAAATGCCAGCTGAACATGCTTATTTATTAATCTCTTCAAGATTGACATATTTACTCACCTTATATTTGGCCTATATAAAGACCGCCCACTCTTTACTGAAGACGCCTTCCTCTAACGGGAGTTTACTCTTCATTGGATGTTAAGCTAAACGAACACCTTTAAATCCAAGTTAGGCAACAGCCTTAACGCACAGTTTTTTTACAGGGTTTATGAACCGTTAATATCAGGGCGTTTTTATGAAGCACCTGAATAAAACATGTTGAATACAGTATCAAAACCAATTAGAGCCTGCGGCGCAAACCAAGTTACTTGCATTTGGGCGGGTGGCAGAGTGGTTGAATGCACCGGTCTTGAAAACCGGCATAGGTGAAAGTCTATCGGGGGTTCGAATCCCTCCCCGCCCGCCACGATTATTCTCTAAGTTACTGATATTTATACATAAATAGGT
>CAZNWH010000113.1:0-6573 GCA_964576765.1 uncultured Hellea sp. | reverse complement strand
CAAACTTGGTTGGTCCATATGCGCGCGCCTTTTGCCCCCGGCGGAAGAGACGGCATAAAGAGGTTTTTTATTCTACAACTCACCATTGGTCTGACATTGCTTAATGCTTTTTTTCATTTGCCTATTTTGCTCTTTTTAATAGGGGTGTTGACATTTCAACTTGTAATGACGTCTTCAATATATGTCCCGGAGATATATCTATACAGTCTCGTTTTTAGCTATGCGGCTGGGATTACAATTGGGATGGTTGGGGCGATAAGAGCTGGAAGGCCAAACTTGGTTATGACAGCTTTGACTATGCCGTTTTATTGGATAGCCCTTTTCCCGCCGACTTTGCGAGCTCTGTGGGAATTAGGGCGTAAGCCTTTCCTCTGGCATAAAACGGATCACGGTGTTATGGCGCGCTCGGTTCAAACTGAAAGCTCTGAAATATTACCTACTTATGACGCCCTCGGATGATTTATTATTCACAAGTCTGGCTCTCGCGGCCTGCGCGATAATAGGGGCATTGACGTTCAGACTGCATTTCAAAAAACATGAAGAACTTAAAACCCGCATGGTGCCATGGATAGTAATAAGTTTAGGGTCGATAGCAACAGGGTTCATGTTGCTTGTCCATTTAGTCAATGTGTTGGGTCTCGAAACAGGTCGAGGTTAGCGCTAAACGTAAAAACCGGAGGACTTTGCCCCCGGTTCTTCTAATGTTTCTTATTCTTCAGAGGGGGGAGCTTCTGAAGTCTGATCTTCGGCGGGTGTTTCAATCTCAGGAACTTCATCTGCAGACGTGTCTTCGACAGGAGCGTCCTTTGCAGGCGCATTTTTAGCTTCTTCCTCTGCGGCTTTAGCCGCAGCTTCAGCTTCTTTTGCTGCAGCTTTTGCCGCCTCTTTCGCTTCGGCTTCACGTTCCTTACGGGCTTCTTCCTTTTCTTTGCGGTCGATAATAAGTTGTTGAGCCTTGGCACCAGGTTTACCTTTATTTGGGTTATTTCCGGCTTTCCATTCCCACAGACCCGCTGAACTTAGAAAACGTGCTACGCGGTCTGTTGGGCGTGCACCTTTGCCAAGCCATGCTTTGCATTTTTCCGCATCAAGCTGGACGCGGTCTGCGCTGTCCTTCGGAAGCATTGGGTTATAACGTCCAACAATTTCAATGAAGCGGCCATCACGTGGCGCGCGCGAATCGGCCACAACAATGCGGTAATAGGGACGTTTTTTGGCGCCGTGACGGGCCAGTCGTAATTTGAGTGCCATGAGGTTTTCCTTTAATCTAGCAATTCAATTTAGTTATTTCTTTTTTCCAAAGGGGAGCCCGCCAATACCAGGTAATTTTGGCTTTTTCCCGCCAAGACCAGGGAGGCCCCCGCCCAATCCAGGAAGCCCTTTGGGAAGGCTGCCCATTTGTTTTTTCAGTTCCTCAAGCATGGCTGGGTCTATATCCGCTGGGTTAGGCATGCCGCCTTTGCCTCCGCTCATACTCCTTGGCATTTTAGGCATGCCCGGCATACCGGCCATTTGCCCCATCATTGAGGCGATGCCGCCCTTGCCCATTTTCTTCATCATATCTGACATCTGGCGGTGCATCTTTAGGAGCTTATTGACCTCTTGCACGGACATGCCTGCTCCGGCCGCAATGCGTTTTTTACGCGATGCCTTAATGAGCTCAGGTTTCTTTCTCTCCTGGCGTGTCATGGAGAGGATAATGGCTTGTTGTTGTTTGAGGAGCTTGTCGTCAATCCCGCCAGCTGCATCGAGCTGCTTTTTCATTTTGCCCATGCCAGGCATCAATTTCATCAGACCGCCCATGCCGCCCATTTTTTGCATTTGGCCTAATTGCGTAGCGAGGTCGTCCAAATCGAACGTTCCTTTTTCCATTTTCTTGGCAACGCGTGCCGCTTCTTTCTCGTCAATGACCTGAGATGCTTTTTCAACAAGAGAAACAATATCGCCTTGTCCCAAAATTCGTCCAGCTAGGCGTTGGGCATCAAAGGCTTCAAGAGCATCAAGTTTCTCGCCCGTTCCGAGGAATTTAATAGGTAAGCCAGTCACGGCTCGCATGGAAAGAGCTGCCCCACCGCGGCCATCCCCGTCAATTCGGGTTAAAACCAATCCGGTTAAAGGCAAGCGGGCGTGAAAGCGCTTTGCTGTTTCAACGGCGTCTTGTCCGGTCAAAGCATCTGCCACCAAAAGTGTTTCGATAGGCTTTGTTTCGTCAGCTATGGCGGCCACTTCATTCATCAATTCGTCATTGATAGTGGTTCGGCCTGCTGTGTCCAAAAAGACAACATCATAGCCGCCTTTAGCTCCTTCACTCATAGCCCGCTTGGCTATTTCTAAGGCTGTCTGTCCTTTGACAATTGGTAGAAACCCTGTTCCGATTTGGTCTGCCAATATGCCGAGCTGCTCCATCGCGGCAGGACGGTTTGTATCCAATGAAGCCAATAAGACTTTACGTTTACCCTGTTCTTTGAGAAATTTACCGATCTTACCGGTTGAGGTCGTTTTTCCCGAGCCTTGAAGACCAGCCATAAGAATAGCAACCGGGGGGCGTCCTGCTAAATTTAATTGGGATGATACTGCCGTAGCTTCAATATCGGCTTCATCTTCGGATAAGGTTCCGCCTAGCATATCTACCAATCCATCATGGACGATCTTTACGATTTGCTGACCTGGTTTGACCGATTTGATGACTTTCTCGCCAACGGCTTCGGATTTAATTTTTTCGATAAAATCTTTGACGACGGGCAAAGCGACATCAGCCTCAAGAAGTGCTATGCGTATTTCTCGCATAGCCGTGCTGACATCTTTTTCGGACAGCGCCCCGCGCCCCGTCAGGTTATCAAAGACACCGCTAAGTTTATCGCCAAGCGCTTCAAACAAGTTCTACTCCTTCATAGCGCATAGCACGTTAAGCTCCGGTGGATGATAACATCGACCGAAGGACCCCGCCTGCATCGTCCTAAAAGGTGTCGCACAGGTCAGAGCGCAAACGAGATTGCGCGGATTGGCGGGCCTATAGAGGCCTTAGACTATGCTGTCAATATTGAACTAACCCTACCAATTATACTGTGAGACTATGAGCGGGCGTTTTTTCAACGATATTCCATTTTATCAAAGCCTCGGTTAGTCCATTGATTGAAAGAGGCTTTGATAAATAATCATCCATACCTGCCGCAATACAACGGTCTTCATCCCCTGTAAGCGTATGGGCTGTAACGGCTATGATAGGGGTTGGTGTTTTGCCGGACTGCTGTTCTAGGTCTCGTATCGCTTGGGTAGCTTCATAGCCGTTCATTTCAGGCATAGAGATGTCCATTAAAATAACCTTGGGATTTTCTGATTTCCATTTATCTACGGCATGACGACCATTAGAGACAATTTTAAAGCTCAAACCTAATTCATCCAATAAATATTTGATATAAATTTGATTGGTTTCGTTGTCTTCGGCGACAAGGACATCAAGCTGTTGGCTGGGCATTGCCGTTGTTAATGGTTCCGCTCGGGGGAATGAAGTGTTAGTTTTTATGGTAGTCGAATTTTTCGTAATTCCTTGAACCTCAAAAAGACACTCAGTTAGTGTATCGAGAAGCTGTGAAGAGCGCGCAGGCTTGGTTAAAATAGCGTTTAAGCCATTTTGTAAAAGTCGCTGAGTCATGTGATCCTCACTGACCGAGGTTAGCATGATGATAGGAATTTGAGTAAAGCTCGAATTGTACCGAATAGTGTTGAATAAATCTTCACCGTTCATACCGGGCATATTATAATCAGCGATAATGAGGTCGATTTTGATATTTTTAGATTTTGCATTTTCAAGAACCCGGAGTGCTTTTTCGCCGTTTTCAACAGCGATACTACGACATTTCCAATATTTGATTTGTTCGCGTAGAATATTCCGGTTAACGGGATTATCGTCAACAACGAGAATATTAGCGCCAATTATTTCAACAGGTGCTTTCTTTTTAGAGACGATATCTTCATGGGTTGGTAAGGTTAGCTGGATTGTAAAGGTACTACCTTCTTCCAGCTTGCTTTCGACGCTAATCGTACCGCCCATAAGGTGAACCAAATTAGCAGAAATTGATAAGCCTAACCCAGTGCCTTCATATTCGCGTGTTGTCGTTCCATCGACTTGTTTAAATTTCTCAAAAACGCTGTCCAGATTATCTTCTGGGATACCAATACCTGTATCCTGAACTTTAATGATTAAATCTGCACGTTCATCAATAACGGTTCCGCTCACATCAATTAAAACATGGCCGAAATGTGTAAATTTGACAGCATTACCAACCAGATTTGTCATAATTTGACGAAATCTTCCAACATCTGCGATATAGGTTGTGGGTAGTTCTGGCTGAACCCTTATAAGAAGATCAATGCCCTTATCTGCTGCTGAGCTTGATAGAAGTGTTGTGACATCTTCTAGAGATTCTCTTAATTCGAAAGGCGCGGGATCTAATTTGGCCTGTCCCGCCTCGATTTTTGAAAAATCTAATATATCATTTATAATTGTCATTAAGGCATTTCCAGATTTGGAAATTGTTTGAACAAAATGGCTTTGCCGCTCATTTAATTTAGTCATTCCTAACAATTCTGTCATACCAATAATGCCGTTCATAGGCGTACGGATCTCATGACTCATATTTGCTAAAAACTCTGATTTCGCTTTTTCTGCCATTTGCGCTTTTGAAACAGCGTTCTGGATATTCGTTATATCCGTTATCGTTATGATCTGACCGCCATTTGATATAGGGCGTGAACGTCTCAAAAAATGTTTATTAGCTAGGCTGATATTTTCTTCAGTTTCTTTAGAAAAAGAGAGCTCTTCGATATGACTGTCTAGCCAATCCTCTAATGGAACTCCTTCCAAGTCAAAAATATTGGTTTTGACAAGGGCTTTTAAATAATCTCTGCGAGACATGCCAGTTTCGCACTTGACGCCGACTTCATCCATAATGCTTTTGAAAGCGCCATTTATTTGATCAATCACCCCATTGGAATTGTATATCAAGACACCGTCGGTGAGGCTTTCGACGGCTTCAGAATACATTTTGGACCTTATAGCGGCTTGCTGTACCAAACGTTCATTATCGTCTGACATGTTTGTCAAAGCGTATCCGAGTTCAGACATTACAGGAGCTTGGCTGTTGTGATTTATTCTTTCTTTTCTTGAGGCTTTATAGATGGAATCCAAGTGATCTTCGGTTACTCCAGATGTGTGTTCTCCAAAATTTAAACCTAAATGTTCTTGCGCGGGTGAAACTCTCAACACCCCAAGTTTTTTCAGGCTGCCTATGAAGAGCAATCCTGAGAGCATAGCCCAGACGACACAAATTAAAGCTCCAAACCCCTGTATGGCGAATTGCGTAAACATATTTCCGGTTGGCAAGTCAGTAACAGCAAAAAATGGAAATAATACTCCGCCAGCAATCCCGGCAAAACCATGCACCGCAACGACACTTACGGGGTCATCAATTTTGAGTTTAGTCAAAATGAAATGGCCTCCGCCTATGGCGACGGCTCCTCCAATTGCGCCTATAATAGCAGCGCCCATTGGGCCTATAAATGTGACGCCCGCCGTCACAGCCACAAGCCCACCCAAAAGGCCGTTGAAACTGGCCGCCGGATCAAAGGTTCGTCGGTTTAAGAAAAACCCCAGCGTTTTACCGATAAGTCCTCCTGTTGCGCCAGCAAGAACAGTTCCTAAAGCGGCATCGGCAAAGATTTGGCTACCGGGTTCTAGCGCGCCCGTATTAAATGGAATCCAAGTTATAAATAAAATTAACGCGCCCGATAAAGCAAGAACAGCGCTATGGCCTGTCATAGGAAGAATGTTACCGTCTTCATCAAAGCGGCCTTGGCGTGAGCCTAGCAATAATATAGCTGCCAAAGCATAAAATCCGCCTAAGGCGTGAATGGCAATGCCGCCTGCGTGATCAACAAAGCCGATATTGGCAAGAAAAGCTAGGTTGGATGTCAGGATAGTATTGCCCCAGACCCAATGGCCAAATATTGGGTAGACCAAAATGGCTATGAAAGCCGTACTCGCAAGATAGGCTCCAATACGCATTCTTTCTGCGACAGCTCCTGAAACAATTGTTGCAACAACTGAACAAAAGGCTAGGTTGAAAATTAATAGGGTCGGCCATCCGCCGATGTCTTCGAGAGCCCTTTTAACGCCGCCCGTGCCTATATAACCGCCAATCGTTGTGCCATACATCACGCCAAAACCGATAAGGGAGTAACATAGGACGCAGATAATCATATCTGAGACGTTTTTTTGGGCAACGTTCACGGAGTTTTTCGAGCGAACGGATCCTGCTTCTATCATTAAGAAGCCAGCCTGCATTAAAAAGACCATGACTGCAGCAATAATCATCCACATTGAAGCCATATACCACCTAAAATTTAATTTAATGATGGATGCTATATTATGGAAAACAAAGGGTTAACATGACCGGAAAGACCGAAGGTTGACAAAAAATAACTCCTGAAAACAGGAGTCATCTATTATTTTATAAGGCTTTAGTTACGCTTTAACGGTGTGCGGTGCGCTAGCATGTTTTTTGGCAGTTTCAA
>CAZNWH010000112.1:5607-6683 GCA_964576765.1 uncultured Hellea sp. | reverse complement strand
CGGATAGAGTGTCTCACACCCGTCATTACAAGGCTCGTTAGGTGCATATTGCTATGCAAATGACACGACCTAATTTATCATGAGGTGTTTCCTGAAATATCAAGGGATGTGTTTATCCGTTTAGACCGCCTGAAACTCAGCTTCGGCCATGGCTTTGAGCTTGGCATGGGCTTCGGCTTGGGGGTCTTTGGACGATAACTTAGACATCAAGGTCATGATCGGAGCCAATAATTTTAAAAACCCTTTGAACCAAATCTGCGAATTTTGGGTCAATTCTGTCTGACTATCAGACAGTTCCTTAAGAATATAATCTACATCCAGATTAAACATACTCCCTGTCATATTCACGCGCATACGCTCATTTTCAACATAAGCGGTAATCTCTCCTGTCATCTCCATGCGCTTGCCATTTTCCAGAAAAACCTGCCTAAATCGTGACCCGACTTTTTCTGATGTCTCGACCAAAGCCTCATCCTCGACTAGATTAGGCACCCATTGCTGAAGCCGTTCATTATCTTCCAGCCAGAGGAAAATTATCGCGGCAGGGGCATCAATGAGCGTGGTTTTTGTTGTTTTCATAATATATCACTTGCTGTTAATTGGCACACCATAACAGTCCTAGTTATTTTGCTTTTCGATAGCAGTATGACGGGCCTGAGTCTAATCGGCATCTATAACTCATATCATTAAACTCTTGCGGCGATTGATTTAGGGGCGCTGCGTAAAGCAAAGAGATAACGTGAATGTGAGAAGGCATAGAGGCCTAGGCCCGCTATAGAGCTGCCCATAATATATCTCGGTTGATGACCATATTGGAGTTGAGTAGTGAAAAAATTTCCCCTTATCGCTTTGGCGACATTATTGACCGCTTGTAGTTCCCAGAGCACGACCTCAAATTCCCCTCCCATAAATTCCACAGATACTGCCGCGAATATATCGCAGACCGACGCGGCAAAGCTCCTAGCTGAGAAAAAAGCCATGGCCAAAGAAGCCGCCGCAAAAGCTATGGCTGAAGAAGAAGCTATGGCTCAAGAAGAAGCTATGGCTCAAAAAGAAGCTATGGCTCAAAAAGAAGC
>CAZNWH010000112.1:0-5507 GCA_964576765.1 uncultured Hellea sp. | reverse complement strand
AAGAAGCTATGGCTCAAAAAGAAGCTATGGCTCAAAAAGAAGCCGCAGCGAAAGCCTTAGCCGAGAAAGAGGCTATGGCTAAAAAAGAGGCTATGGCCAAAGAGATTGCGGCCAAAGAATTAGCCGCCAAAGAAGCCGCTCAGGCAGACGCGCAAAGACAAGAAGCCGCTCGTCAGGATGCGGCACGTCAAGAAACTGCGAGACAGGAAGCCTTACGTCAAGAGGCGGCCCGTCAGGAAGCAGCGCGGCAAGAGGCGGCCCGTCAGGAAGCCGCCAGAGTTGACGCCGAAAGACAACAGGCTGCCAGATTGGAAGCCGAACGTGCAGCCCAAGCCGCAAATGCCTATAAAGTGCTATCAACCGGTAACTGGCAAAAAAAATCCTTTAAATCGGCTGGTCAATGGACTCTCTCATCGGAAAATGGAGCCACCACAGTGGCTCTAGGCAGTGGATTTTCTACCCGCAGCGCACCGGATTTGAAGATATTTCTATCCCCCCTCTCCCCCTCACAACTTAACGGAAAAAATGCCACCCAAGGGTCGGTTCTGATTTCACCGCTTAGCTCCAATAAGGGCGCGCAAAGCTATACAGTTCCCGCAGGAACCGACCTCTCGCGCTACAAAACAATTCTGATCCACTGTGAAGCTTACAGCAAACTCTGGAGTGTTTCAGGGCTTTAGAACGGGTTAAGCACCATCATTGATGTTACTTTCGCAAAGGCTCGCGCCCCTGTTTTCGTACCGTGTTATCATAGGGGTTTTCGTCGGCTCTTACGAAGAGGCGGATCGGGATGCCTTTGAGGTCAAAATCTTCGCGTAGGCCGTTGACCAGATAACGCTTATAGCTTTCGGGCAGCTTGGTCGCCCGCGAGCATTTGAGCACAAATGTCGGCGGGCGGGTTTTGGTTTGGCTGATATATTTGGGCTTAATCCGGCGGCCATTCACAGCGGGTGGAGGGTGTCGGCGTATTTTTTCCATCAGCCAATCATTTAGTTCGGAAGTTTTGACTTTCGCGCTCCAATCTATTTGGACGCGCTCGATAGCCGGTAATAAGCGGTCTACGCTTTTGCCCGTTAGGCCGGAGAACATAATCACCGGACAGCCGCGTAATTGCGGGAGCAGCCGCTCGGCCCGCTCGCGTAATGCCTTGGCCATTTCAGATTTATTTTCAGCCAAATCCCATTTGGTCACGCCAATGACCAAGGCGCGGCCTTCGCGCTCGCATAAATCCGCAATTTGTAAATCTTGCTTATCAAAAGGCTTAGTCGCATCCATGAGCAGAACTACGACCTGTGCAAATTTAATCGCGCGTAGGCTGTCCTGAACAGATAGCTTTTCGAGGGTTTCCTGCACTTTGGCTTTTTTGCGCATACCCGCCGTATCATGGAACTGCACGCGGCGGCCTTGCCACATATAGTCGATGGTAATGCTGTCACGCGTTACGCCCGCTTCGGGACCCGTCAGTAATCGATCCTGTCCTATCAGGGTATTAATCAGCGTCGATTTTCCGGCATTGGGTCGCCCGACAATGGCGATACGCACAGGGGCTTCTTCGCGGTCAATTTCGTCAACTTCGATCTCAAGGCTGATCTCGCGCAAGGCCAACTCCACCGCATCATCCAAATCGACAAAGCCGATATTATGCTCGGCGGCGACCTCAATAGGGTCTCCCATGCCTAAAGAATAGCCTTCGGTAACACCGAGATCGCTGGCGCGGCTCTCGCATTTATTCGCGACAAGCACGGTGGGCTTACCCGTCTTACGGACAAATTCTGCAAAGGTACGATCCAGCGGCAGAACGCCTTCACGCGCGTCATAAACAAAGAGGCAGATATCAGCATCCATAACAGCGGCTTCGGTCTGGGCGCGCATACGGGCTTCGAGCTTTGGGCCTTTGGCATTTTCAAATCCGGCCGTATCCATCAAGACCATATCATGGCCGCGTAATTTGGAGCGTGTCTCGCGCACATCGCGGGTCACCCCTGGCGTGTCGTTGACGATAGCAAGCTTCTTACCAGCCAAGCGGTTAAATATGGTTGATTTGCCAACATTAGGCCGTCCGATAATGGCGATTTTTGCCGGGCGTTTTTCCGCCGGCTTAATGTCCGGTATGTCCTCGGTCATGATGTGGCATCCTACCTCAGGTCCTGACTTTAGCGCAGGGCAATAAGCTTGGCCGAATCCGTCATGACATAAATCGTCTCATTCGCGATAACGGGCGATACAAAGACGTCGCCACCAACTTTAAAATCATTGATGATCGAGCCATCATAAGGATTTAGCACAACGGCTTTTCCTTGCGATGACATTACCATCAGGCGGTCCCCCGCCAAAATAGGCCCGGACCAAGCAATCCGTTTTTTACGTTTTTTGGCATTTTTATAAGCGTCTAATTGCTGTATCCAAACAACTTCACCATTAAGCTTGGAGAGACAAACGACTTGGCCCTCTGTCGTCGCGCTATAGACAAAGTCACCCGCAATTAACGGAAAGCCAAGCGATCCTGCAGGCTGGCTCCAAATCCGCTGACCTGTGCGCAGATCAAAAGCGCTGATAACGCCGCTTTGCGCCGTGGCGACAACATAACCATCGGCAATAACTGGCCCTGAGGAAATATCATTCAGCGAGGCCAAAGGAGTCAATTGCCCTGCAGATGAGAGCGCGTCTTGCCACAAAACACCGCCATTTTGAACGCGCAGCGCAACTAGCTCGCCTGATGAAAAGGGCGCAATAACGGTTTCATCTATGACAGCTGGGCTTGGCGCGGTAAGCATACGCGCACTTTCAACAATCCCTTGATAAGTCCATATGACCTCGCCCGTATTGGCGTTAAAGGCGAAAAGTTCATTATCATCCGAGATTGCAAAAACACGTCCGCCCGCTATGGTCGGTGCAGAATGTATGGGGGTGCGTGTTTCGCGGCGCCAGATTTCTTCTCCGGTTTGCGGATCAAGAGCAAGAACAACTCCTAGGCCCGAAGTTACGAATAATTTCTGCTCAGCATAGGCTACGCCGCCGCCAACAGATTCCTTGTCAGCCCCGCTTCCATCCGTGAATGATAACGGGTCGCGAATACGGTCAACAATGCCTGTCCTGCCCTGACGCGTGCGTTCGCGCTGCGTAATTTCGATCTTGAAATCCCAAAGACGGCCACCATTTTGTTCACTTAAACTGACAACGCGGTTCTTGCCATCCATGGTAAAGATTTGACCATTAGCAATGACAGGCGGTGCGACAACACGGCCTTTTCGCGCAGACCCTTTACCGACATCTTTTGACCAAATTCGGTTTAGGTTTCCACTCGCAGCCGTGTGCTGCACAACATGCGCGGGATTGCCGCCCACTTGCGGCCAATCCGTATTCACATAAGCTGGAGGCAATTGCACTTGGTCTGGCGTAATATCACCAGAGACTTGCAGGGTTTCATCCAGTTCTAAAATTGATATACGGTCGTCACTGACATCGCCTTGCGCAGCCTTTGCGGCAGCATCTGAATTATCAAACGGGTTAATACTGCTAATCGCATCCCCGACTCCTCCCAAAGTCGAACAGCCGCTCAGCAAAAATGCAGCAATTAATGACACGCCTAATTTTGAAAAATTACTCATCATTATCTGTCTCTGTCGTCTCTAGTGCGGGTGTTGTCTTGTTCTCCGGCATAACATCCGATGCTGGCATGGAAACAGGCAGTGAACTTTCTTGTGGAGCATCTTTGGAGGCTTCAAGAGCGCTTTGAGTACTCATCAAACTCAAAGCTTGTTTAGCGCGGGCTTTGATGGTTGCGGGAACACCCGGAATAGATGCCAGATAACCATATTGTTCGCGGGCTTTGGACTCATCTCCAGAGTGAAGCGCCGCAAACCCCATAAGCTCCCGTGCTAAAAACTCATAAGGGGCATCTTTAGTGCTTAACGGCCCACTCCGGCTGAGCACATCATTATAGGCTCCTTCACCCGCCAAAATATAAGCGGCTTTGATTTTAGCGAGCTGTATGTGGCGAGGCGTTTCAAATCTCGTCGCCGCTTGATCGAGCAAGCTAACCGCTTCTGCACGCTCACCCGCCTCCAGCTTTAATGTTGCTGCGCGAACCAGTGATAGCCCCGCATAACCAGCCGGGGCTTTATCGGCGATATCCAAAAATCCCTGAAGCGCCGCATCTTGTTGACCTTCATTGGCCTGATCCGAGGCTGCCACATAGCTGGCCGATGTCGCCCGCGCCGCTTTGTCCTGAGTATATTTGCGATATTCAAGAAATCCTGTGCCGCCAACAATAGCTACAATAACCGCCACGATGAGCGGTCCAAATTTCTTAAGCAGACGATTATATTCGTCTTTCCGAAGCTCTTCTTCTACTTCATTGATAAAATCGACCACAGGGGCACCTTTGAATCAGTTTGGCCTTATGGCCGTAATTTGGCGGAACCTATCCCCATGCCGGGTTATTCGCAACCGTTAACGGCATGAACAGACGGTAAGAATTGAACTCATTTTATGAGCTTATTTCTTGGTAAACTTATAGGTATTAGCCTCACCCGGAAAGCTTCGCTCTTTAACCTCACGTGCATAATTGCTCACGGCGTCTTCAACAAAGCCATTCAAATCGCCATATTTTTTGACAAATTTCGGCACACGATCAAATAGCCCCAGCATATCTGGCGTCACTAAAATCTGACCATCACAGCCCGCAGAGGCTCCAATGCCGATCGTCGGGATAGACACAGCCTTGGTCACTTTTTCGGCAATTTCAGTCGATACGCCTTCAACGACAACTGCAAATGACCCGGCCTTATCAGCGGCTATCGCATTGTCGATAATTTCGTCTTCAACTTCTTTGCGGCGCCCGCGCGCACGAAATCCCCCAAGAACATTCATGCTTTGCGGGCGCAGACCGACATGGCTCATCACAGGTATACCACGCTCGACAAGGTAACTAATCGTTTCTGCCGCATAAGACCCGCTTTCGATTTTCACCGCCTGACAACCCGTTTCCATCATCACGCGTGAGGCGTTCTTAAAAGCTGTCAGAGGGCTATCCTCATAGGAACCAAAAGGCAGGTCGACGACAACCAATGCCTTGTTTGCCCCCCGCATCACGGCCTTGCCGTGCATGATCATCATATCAAGCGTCACGCCGACTGTGGTGGTCAGGCCGTGAACAACCATGCCCACACTATCGCCGACCAAAATCAAATCACAGTGCTCGTCCAAAATAGCCGCCGTCGGCGCGTCATAGGCCGTTAAGCAAACAACAGGCTCGCCCCCCTTACGCGCTGTAATCGCAGGCGCAGTAATACGCGAAGTGTGGTTTTGTGCTGACATAATGCACCCTTTCTATTCCCGTGAACTATAAGCTTATATTACTTGAAAACGAGTGTAAAATACGCAGGATTTGGACAAATGCTAAGGCCTGCCAAATCCGTTGCTGAAAAGATGATTAAAGTTGACCACACTGGAGAAAACGGGGCGGTTAACATCTACAGAGCTCAACGTATTATCGCGCATATTCG
>CAZNWH010000111.1:0-6760 GCA_964576765.1 uncultured Hellea sp. | reverse complement strand
TGGGATTTGATACCGGTATTGACCTCTTTAAAATTATGGATGTTGCCGAGGATGTTATTGTTCCAATGATGGATCATCTTGTACGTGTCGACAGGGAATCTCTGACACTTGGTTATGCTGGAGTATACTCCACCTTTGTACTACCCGCCAAACGCGCTGCTGAAAGATATGGGGTTCCGGCACGAGATATTCTCGTTGAACTCGGCCGCCGAAAAATGATTGGCGGTCAGGAAGATATGATCGAAGATACGGCTATGAGCATGGCTAAAGAACGCGGTTTACTCGCTGATGTGGTTAAAACAGCAGCAGAGTAAGTGTATTAGATCTGATTTCGGAAACAAATAGCTTCCATAGAAGAGTCGTAGTCCTACCGTCCCTGGAAAACAGGTGGCCTCTTTTCTGCAAATGCTGCTAGACCTTCCACCATGTCGGCAGAACGCAAATGTTGTCTAAAAATAAGTTGCTCATTGCGCAGGGCATCATCTCTCGTTTGACCTTGAGTTGCCTGTGCTACGACTTTCATGCGGCGTAATGCGAGAGGGCTTTTAGCCGAAATATGATCTGCGAGAGCCTGCGTTGTTTCTTCCAAGGCATCGTGAGGCGTCACTTCATTGACAAATCCGTAATCTTTCATCTCCTGCGCGGAAAGTGTCTTTCCAGTGAACAACAAATATTTGGCAACATTAAGAGGAATAACGCGCGGCAGAACGGCCGCTCCGCCCGCTCCCGGATAAACACCAAAATTGGCATGGGCGTCACCAATTTTTGCCTTTTCTGAGGCCACCACAAGATCGCAACACATAGCTATCTCAAGTCCTCCAGCCATGGTATAGCCGTTAAGAGAAGCAATAACCGGTTTAGGGAAATTTCGTAGACGCCCAAAAACCTCCCAAATACGGTCATAAAAATCGGGGTCTCCCGGAGGCAATGGATCAGCTCCTGTTGTCGATTTCAAATCAGCCCCTGCGCAAAAGGCGCGACCTTTACCAGAAATAACGAGACATTTAATGTTATCATCACCTTCAGCCTCACTTAAGAATTTATCCATCCCTTCAACAATCTCATGATTGAGCGCGTTCATCTCATCTGGCCTATTTAGAATGAACCAAGCGGTTTGATTTTCAACTTTTGAGATAAAATCTGTCATATCCATTCCTTAACATTTTGAGTAATATTTGGTAAATTAAATCTTGTGTGATAGTTCCATATAGGACTATCATCTAATGGTATAACTGTGTCAAGACTGCTATAAATCATATAAATATTATAGACGCAGCTATGGATTTGAAGAGAAGAAATAATGGCAATAGCAGGACATATTACTTTTGCTCAGCAGGAGGAAGTTATATATGGCCAACCTACAGCAAAGGTCATTGGCGATGTTATTTCACGCCTCGGGGTCTCACATATTTTCCGAATGTTGCCATCCGTTATGCGTTGGAACAAAAAACTCAATCTCGAATTTTAAATTAAGATGGCAGCACGATGAATCAAATTTCAAAATACACACCTCCCAAAGTTTGGGCATGGGAGCCTCAAGACGATAAGGACAGCTTATTTTCCAAACTCAATCGCCCGGTTGCGGGTGCTACCCATACCACGGAATTACCCATCGGTGATAATCCTATCCAAGTATATTCTATGGGCACGGCTAATAGTATAAAAATAGCGGTGATGCTTGAAGAATTACTTGAAATGGGAATAACTGATGCGAGCTATGATAAGCATATAATTGATATTTTTAAAGGTGATCAATTTGGTAGCGGCTTTGTTGAAATCAACCCCAATTCTAAAATACCAGCCATAGTTGATCGCAGTACATCACAGCCCATACGCGTTTTCGAATCCGGAGCTATTTTACTCTATCTAGCCCAGAAATTTGGAGCTTTTTTGCCAACGACCCCATCCGCTCAGGCGGAATGTTTGTCTTGGCTTTTTTGGCAAATAGGAAGCGCGCCATATTTAGGCGGAGGGTTCGGGCATTTCTACGCTATTGCCCCTGAAAAATACGAATACCCGATTAACCGCTTTACCATGGAAGTAAAACGCCAGCTTGACCTTGTAGATAAACACTTTGCAAAAAATACATATTTATGTGGTGACGACTATACAATCGCAGACATTTCGCTATGGCCTTGGATGCAAGCCCTTATTTTTGACGGTGGATATAATAATGCGGCAGAATTTTTAGATGTGAAATCCTATACCCACCTCGTACGGTGGACGCTTCATATAGGTGAGCGCGATGGCGCGAAACGCGGATATGAGACACGAACATACTATTAAACAGGAAGTTATATTAATAGTACCATATGGAATAAAAACACGTTTAATTTAAAGGACAAGCAATTGTGTAACTAAATTCCAATTTAGGTCGCTATTCACGCGGTTAATGTTTGATTTTCAACCGCGAACTTAATTTGATCTTGCACTTGGTTCCATATAAGACTAATTAGTGAGTGTATTTTTAGTCGATTATTAGAGTTAATGGAGTAGATTCTAAGAATGATTTTTTATGACTTTCATGGAGCTCCAAGCCCACGCAGAGCTCGAATGTTTATTGCTGAGAAGCAAATTGATATTGAAAGCCGAGAGATTGACTTAAAGGTGCGCGAGCAATTTTCACCTGAGTTTTTAGCCCTAAATCCCCGTGGTACCGTGCCTGCTTTCGTTACAGATACAGGATTAGCGCTAACTGAAAACGTTGGTATAGCCGCATATCTTGAGGAGAAATTCCCTACGCCGCCTCTTATGGGGAATTCAGCAGATGAAAAGGGAGCGGTTTTGATGTGGAATGCAATATGTGAAACACAAGGGTTTCTTGTGATTGGGAATTATTTGAGAAATTCCAATCCAGGTCATAGTGGTCGAGCTATTACGGGGCCTGTATCATTTGAACAAATTCCTGATCTGGCTAATCGGGCAAAAAAACGCGCTGATATTTTCTTTAACATGCTCGAAGCTCAACTGAGTAAAAGTGACTATCTTGCAACCGATAAATTTACTTTTGCAGATATTTCGGGATTTGTTGTATGCGATTTTGCACGGATGGTGAAAATATCTATACCAAAGAATTGTTCCGCCACTCAGGCTTGGTACGATAAAATTAAGGAACGCCCCAGCGCTAAAGTTTGATCGAATTAACATTGCCGAATTGATAAAATAATAGATCAAATTTTGACATATATTGAGTCTTTGAAAGGGATGGTTGAATGAAGTCTATGATCGAACGTATCGACCCCGAGTTGCTTCCGGTATTCCAAGCCTATGGGGAAATGGGGCTAGATAAGGGGTTTGCAACCCATGAAGAATTTCTCGAATTTCGAGCGACCTTTAACGCGAACACTGACCTGATGGTCGCGAATTTCCCTCCATTTAAAGGCGTGGATATTCGCGTAGAAAAATTTAAGTCATATGATGACGCAACCATTAGCGCTAGAGTGTATAGCCCATCGGATGCCAATGGAGCATTACCCGTTCTTCTTTGGATTCATGGTGGTGGTTATATTGTAGGACAGGCAATTCAGGATGATCCAGTTGCCTATAGATATGCGAAAAATTTAAATTGCGTCGTTGTATCTGTTGACTATCGTTTAGCACCCGAATTTCCATTTCCAACTCCATTGGAGGATTGTTACGCCGCGCTGAATTGGATATCAAAAAATTCCAAAGAGATTGGTGTAGATACATCGCGAATTGCGGTTGGCGGACTTAGTGCTGGTGCTGGTTTGGCGGCTACACTTACGCAAGTTGCTAGAGATAGAGATGAAGTCGATATCAAGTTTCAGTTGTTAGGATATCCAATGTTGGATGACCGTAACATAACTCAAGTAGATAACCCTGCACGGCAAACAATACCCTGGACACAAGCGAAAAACTTGTTCGCCTGGGGGGCATATTTGGGGCGTGAACCTGGGACATCAAATACGCCGCTCTATGCGGCTGCAAGCCGTACAGAAGACTTGGAAGGGCTTCCTCCAGCTTATATATATATAGGGGATCTCGATTTGTTTTTATCAGAAAACCTCGAATATGCGAACCGCCTTATCGCAGCTGGTGTTCCCACAGATCTCCATGTTTACCCAAATGCCGTCCATGGGTTTGACTTTTTTGCCCCTGATTCAAGTATTGGGCAGCGATGTATTGAGGGATGTTTATTGGCTTTGAAAAAGGCCTTCCAGAAATCATGATAAGTCACCTCAAAATATCTACAATAACAGTCCACTAAAGAAGAACACATGAATAATTCATCTGAATATATCCCTCCCAAAATATGGACATGGGATTCTGAAAGCGGCGGTAGATGGGGCAAGACAAATCGACCTACTGCAGGGGCAACATTTGAAAAGGACCTTCCAGTCGGTAAACACCCCATCCAGCTATATTCACAAGGTACACCAAACGGCGTCAAAGTTACTGTCTTGTTGGAAGAACTATTAGCACTAGGCATTGAACATGCTGAATATGATGCTTGGTTAATTGATATTTTCAAGGGAGATCAGTTTTCAACTGGTTTTGTCGAAATTAACCCAAATTCTAAAATTCCAGCTCTTGTTGATCATTCAACATCGCCTCCTGTTCGGATTTTTGAAAGTGGTGCGATCTTGTTATATCTGGCAGAAAAATTTAATGCCTTTCTTCCCAAAAGCGCTGGAAAACGACCGGAGATGTTATCTTGGCTTTTCTGGCAGATGGGTAGCGCCCCGTATTTAGGAGGCGGGTTTGGTCATTTTTATAAATATGCGCCGACAAAGATGGAATACCCGATTGATCGATTTACCATGGAAGTCAAACGCCAGCTTGACGTTTTGGATCAGCACTTTTCGGAAAATACCTATTTCACAGGTGATGACTACACCATTGCCGATATCGCCAATTGGTCTTGGTATGGACAGCTGCTTCTCGATAATGCCTATGACGCCGCTGAATTTTTGGACGTAAAAAGCTATACTCATGCGATCCGTTGGGCAGGTTCTGTAGCAGCCCGACCTGCGGTCAAGAGAGGTCGTGTTGTCAATCGATATTATGGAGACGAAAACACGCGGTTGGTCGAACGTCATGATGCCAGCGATTTCGATGGCGTGATTTTAAAGTGATCTTGGAAAACCGAAAAGAGTTATAACCCCAGATGACTAGCTCAAGCTAAGACTAAATTTTCATGCGCGCGGCATAACGAAATTAATTCCAAAGTTTTGGGCCTAATTGATAAAGAAATATTTCTAAGGAGAAAAACATGTCCATTGTTGTGATCGTCACATTTAAAGCCGCCGAAGGTCATTATAATGATCTAAAGCAATTAATAGAAATGATGTTACCTCAAACATCTGCCCGTCCTGGCTGTGAACTCTTACGCGGAGCGGGTAATCCGGAAACGGGCGATTTTACAATTTACGAAGAATGGGACAGTTCTGAAAGTCATCAAGCTTACCGTAAATGGAGCGCTGAGACCCGTGACCCCTCTAAATTAGTGCCCCTCTTGCGTGTGCCTCCACAATCGGTGCAACTTGAGAAAGTTTTTTAGATCGTCGATACATCAATATCTCAAATCGAGATATGCCTAACGGCGTCTATAATTCAATTAAAACATAAATTCTAGGAGACTATAATGAAAGCTTACCAGATTATCAATGAAGACGGTATAGACGCTCTCGCTCTCAACGATATTGCTAAACCAACGCCAGAGAAGAATGAAGTCCTTATCCGCGTCAAAGCTTCATCTATCAACTCACGCGATCTATCGACAATTAAAAACCCTGGTTCACGCAATCTCAACTATCCTTGTATACCCAATTCGGATGGCGCAGGCGAGGTCGTGGCGGTCGGGAAAAACGTCACAAAGTTCAAGGAGGGGGATAGAGTTTATTCGACGCTTTTACAAAGCTGGATAAGTGGGTCTATTCAACCTGCTGACCATGGCAGCGCGCTGGGCGGGGCCCGTGATGGAATGCTATGTGAATACCGCGCACTTCCGGAACATGGCCTTGTTCATACGCCTGATCATTTGACAGATGTGGAGGCGGCTACCCTTACATGTGCAGGCGTTACAGCATGGCATAGCGTCATAGAAGTTGGGAAAGTTAAAGCTGGAGATACGGTTTTACTATTGGGAACTGGCGGCGTATCTATTTTCGCGATGCAAATATCTATGATGCTAGGGGCACGCGTTATTATAACTTCCTCTAGTGATGAAAAACTCAAACGCGCATCAGAGCTCGGAGCGTGGCAAACGATAAATTATAAAACCACCCCGGAGTGGGAGAAGCAGGTGCTCGCATTGACAAACGGCCGAGGCGTTGACCATGTTGTAGAAGTTGGTGGGGCGAAAACCTTAGGTCAGTCAGTTATGGCGACGCGTCATGCAGGGTCGATAGGTTTGATTGGAGTTCTAACAATGGGGGAGTTTAATCCACTTATGATCCTTGCAAAATCTATTCGTCTGCAAGGTATTTATTGCGGGAATAAACTAATGTTGGAAAATTTAAACCGCGCGTTGACGGCAAATAATGTAAAACCCGTTATTGATAAGGTTTATGAATTTGAAGATGCTCGTCAGGCTTATCACGATATGAGCGAGGCTAAACATTTCGGAAAACTGGTTATTAAAATTTAGGATCAGGAATAAAAAACGGTTCATTTAACCGTTTGTTTCTGTGATGAATATGTAAGATTATGACGAATGGCGTATCTCGACTATTTCATCAAAAGTGAAACACAACATAGATTTAAGGGTTTGTAGAATAGTATAATGGCGCACCGGGGA
>CAZNWH010000110.1:0-6835 GCA_964576765.1 uncultured Hellea sp. | reverse complement strand
TTTGATTGTCTGCTATGAAGTCCTGCCGGATTAGATTACGTTTTATCCGTGTCAATTCGCGCCTGAATATTTTCAATTCGTTTTTTCGATAAAGGATGAGTCATCATCCATTCACCGCTTTCAGGGATAGATACCTCTTCTTCGAGCTTTTTAAAAAATTCAATTAACCCATCTGCTCGCTGCCCTGTGCCAGATAAAATATCATAGGAAAAATCATCCGCCTGCATTTCATGTTTTCTCGAAAAAGACAGCGATAAAAGCGCCGAGCCTTCGAGGACGATATCTTCCAGCATCGGACCTGCATCGCCAGCAATTAGGCCAATCATGGCGGCCATCCCTAGCGCGCGGTAAATTTGGCGTAAACTATGCTCATGTTCGACATGCCCAATTTCATGGGCGAGCACAGCCGAAATCACATGATCTTCTTTCGGGAACATCTCGATAAGCTCATCCGTCATAACTATAGTCCCCCCAGGTAAGGCAAAAGCATTAGGGCCAATAATATTAGAATGGCGGAAAAGAAGTTTATAATTTGGGATGCGGCGGGTTTTACCAGAATTATTCTCTACGTTTTTAACTAATTTTTTGAAGAGGGCTTGAATCTCATCTTGGCGTTCTTGGCCGAGCTCTGTCGGCTTAGTGAGTTTGAAGTCAACCGTCTTGATCGTGTTTTTATCGATGGAGTGGATCATACCATCGGGCGTCATAAACATAGCAAATGAAATAAAGAGCGGAATGAGCGTGCGGTAAAGGCCAAAGGCTAGAAAGGGCGTTGCAATGGCCAGAGGAATAAGGTGCCAACCAAAACGTTCTGTCTTGGCGAGCCGTGACCAAAACCCGCCGCCTTTTAGCCGAGCGACTTTGTCATTCTCAGTCGTCTCAAAGAGTTGCCCCTCAGGCAAATAGATCTTTCGAGCCGAAGACCCTATAGGAGGTTCTATTTTTAGGCCGTCAACATTTCCCATAAGGTCAGATCGACGTTTGTTGATTTCAAGATAATATTTATCGTCACTCACGACGAGACGTGCGGGTTCGGATGTACTGGATTGGGGGGCAAATAATTGCCCTTCAATCAAAAAATATCCGTCCTTCACCGTCACGTTTAAATCTAAATCCCGATATCAATATCGAACCCTTCAAGATCCATATATTCAGATGAGAGCACGCCCGGGGTTTCTTGCACCTTACTGACATAACCATCTAAGCTACCTTCAGATTCAATGGCCGTAACGGAAGCCATATATTTAGCAAGGCGTATGCGGGCCCAAGGAATCATGAGGCCAAGGGTGAGGAGTGTGACTATTGTATTGCTGATTACAATCCAGATAAAGCGTCCAGGATGAACAGAAGAGCGGAGTTGGTGAAGGTCATCAACAATCGTATTATTCAAATGCACATTACGTACCCATGCCCGGTAGAAAAGTGATGCGGGTACGATAATCAAGAATAGGGCTAAATAGAAACCCATAATCACTGCCATTAATCCCCCCAGTTGAGCTGGGTCAGGATTTGACCCAGTTTCTGCTGCTTTTGCAAACTCTTGGAGAGCGCCGTTCATACCCATTAAAGCTCCGCCCATAATCATAGATAATAATATAATTCCACCAATGGCGAGGGCGATTGAAATGAGGAAGGGAGTATAGTAATTTCCTATATCCACACCAAATTTCATCGGCCTATCGCCATAGCGGGCATTATTTGTTGTAAATTTATGGCTCGCTCGTGTCACAAAAGGGGAACACAGATAAAGCGTAAAAATATTCCCAATTGGTAATAGAAAATATGTGACGAAGGCCTCTCCAATTTTTCCAACAAAATCGAAACGGACATTGCGGTAGCTTGATACGCGGGCATTAAACCTCAACGCGCGGATAATTATAAAAGGGATGAGAAGGAATAAACCCAAAATCCCAATCAGGTATAAAACGATATTTATATAATTAAGCAGAGCCAACATTAAAAGCACGCCTGCAACAATCAGGCGGCCAATAAATATCTGTTTTCCAGTGGCGTGATAGTCAAAACTGTGACCCTCAATAAATGTATTACCATACATATATTTTTTATCACGAACTTTGGCCCAGGCTCCGTAAATACCAAGCGTAATAATTGAGAGCAAAACATTGACAATCCAAATGCCGAAATACTCACCTGTTTGCCCGCGAAATTCTACTTGATGTCGTTGCATCTTAAGCCCTCCCTATTATTTTAAAACTTGTGGGAGGACAGGCGAGCTGTCAACGTTTCTTATCAATTTTTAGTCGTGTTTATTATTTCACGCTTTATTCGTGCTAGTGTAAAGCCGATATTACGCCGGCGCATCTGGGGCCGAGATAGGGTGGCTAATTTTTCCCGGTACAGGGCTTCATGTTTGCGTTTCATATCAAAATGTAATGAGCGGATCATGATGAGATGTCCGCCGCGTATCAAAATAAAATAAAGTGCAAAAAATCCAATAATTACGGCGCTATGATTAAGCTCCTTCAGGGTAGGAGATACTCTTTTAAGACCGAGCAATAACGCTAAGAGTATAATTGATGTCGGCAAGACACAGCGACGCAACCAATAACGCAGGGACAGCCAGTCACGTTCCAAAAGCTCAGGAGTCATAACTTTTCATATATGAAAAACTCTTATCTGACGATGAATGGTTTTATTCGTAAATTAAACAGGCTTGTCTGTAATCCGTATATGTTTTGGATGATCTGAAAACCTATCCAGCCAGGCTAATATATTGGGATATTTCTGTATATCAAATCCGCCTTCACTCGCGACATGAGTATAGGCATAAAGCGCGACATCAGCGATGGTTCGCCCGCCGCCAACGAACCATCTATTATCGGTCAAATGGCTTTCCATGACATCCAAGGCGAGATACCCTTTTTTTGTTAAGACAGGAAGTTCGTCTTTGCGCTGCTCCATGGCATAATGATGAATGAAGCGCGCCACGGCGATGGAGGGTTCATGCTTATATTGTTCGAAGAACATCCATTGGAGACATTTGGCTTGGTCAAAGGCATTTTTGGGCCAATAGGGCGTGCCTTCGGCTAGGAAATATATGATAGCATTACTCTCTGCGATGCGGCGTCCATCTGCAAGTTCTAAGAGCGGAATTTGTCCCGCGGGATTTTTGGTTTTATAAGACTTTGTTTGGGTTTCGCCTTTGATGATATCCAGATTAACCCACTCATAATTAATCCCAAGATAGGACATGAGTAGACGTGCTTTATAAGAATTTCCTGATGGTAGATAATCATAGAGCTTCATACGGCTCTCCCCCGATAAAAATAAAGCCTAAGCGGCTTGAGACATCTTTATAGGGGCGGGAAGTAAGTCTTGCCAAGCAGGATTTTTAGATGTGATGAGGGCGTCCAGCCATTCTCTTGACCCGGATTTTAAGGCTCGAAGCCGCGCATCAGCTTTAAAGCTACAAGAATAGCTTTCCGTATATACAAGGCGGTCGATACGAAATTTCATATGGCTAATTTTACCAGAGCGATGTCGGCGCAAACAAGGCTTTAACTTAGACGTGATCCCAATAAAAACAGGACCTTTTGTCAGGCCGGCAAGGATATATAGGGTGTGTTCTGACATAGAACAAAAAAAGAACATAAAAGTTAATATACCGTAAATATACACGGTATATTTCAATTTTGTTAGCCGAGTTATTCAGCCAAGGCTAACTTTTTAGGTAGTTCTTTAACGTTGTCTTTGACATTACGCTCGATAAGAGCGCGCTTTGGATCCAGCACAATATGTGTGGGGCGCTTATCAAGTGTAAAGTTTTTAACGCTCTCAACGTCGCTTAATTGCACCCTGCGCGTTGTAAAAGGGTTAGCGCCCAGATCATCTTTTGGGTCTTCTGTGTAAAATCCGATTTCGACCCATTCGTTTAGATTAGCATCGTCTATTTCCGTCACAGATGTTTCTTTACCATCCTCTTCCGAGGCATATTTTTTATCTACCTTAATCGGGATAGAAACCGTAAATGAATTATTTTTTGCTGTGATTTTGATGTCATCCGCGAAAGAAAAATCCCAGAAAGTAATCTTGTTCCAGTAATCATCAATTAATTGATGATATTCAGGGTCAGTTTCTTCTTTGAGGATATCGATCAATTCCAATGTCGTCGGATAGGGCGCGCCCTTGGTGCCATGATATTCTATCAAGAAGCGTTTGACGGCCCGCTGGATGTTGTCATTTCCAATCATGTGCCGCATACCCCAAAAGACCCAACTGGTTTTATTGTAATTCAGATAGTTTTGGCCTTCAGCTTCCGCCAATACAGGCTCATCATCACGTTCAATGGTTCTGAACGTCAGATATTGCTGTGTGGCGCGTTCCTCATGCATACGCCGGGCTTTGGCAAAATCATAATGGTCTTCATAGGCCAGCATGGTTGCGTTTTCCGTTAAGCCTTCGGATAATAGGTTTGATCCTTTGGCGTAAGCTCCTATGACTTGGTGAGCAAACCACTGATGTCCGATTTCATGCATCGTCACATAGGTTGCAAAGTCTACCCGTTTAGGGTCTTCCGCGTCGCCGGGGTCTTGGACAAAGCCAATATTTTCTGAAAACGGAACCGTGCCGGCAAAGGCTTGGGCAAAGCCTTCATAGGGAAACTCCATAATACGCAGCTGTGCATATTGATAGGGACTGAAAGTTTCCGTGTAGACGGTCATCGACGTCTTCATGGCCTCGAACATTAAATCAATATTGAAATTATGTGCAGGATGGAAATAAATCTCTAGCTCGATATCATCCCCTTTTGGATTGTTCCAAATATCTTTGCGAATTTCATATTCAGCCGTTAAAAATGCAAAGAAATTCTGGATAGGACTGATGGAGCGGTAGTCGCGGCAACGGCGGCCATCCTCTATCGTCTCACTGCGAAATTTCCCAGGGGCGATGGGAATTTGACTTTCAATCGTACAGATACGCGCGTCAAAATCGACGGTATCAGAATAACCCGAAAAACCGGTAAGCATATTATAACGCCGGGCTTTTTCATCATCACGATCAGGCCATTCAACGCGCTCACCTAGCTTATATTTACGGCGCTTATCTGGATCGCTCATAAACCCAGCTTTTAGATTGCCAAAGACGAGTAACGCATCCGTATTATTGACGAATGTCCCGTTGCGAGCAATTTTAGATTCTTTTGTCAAAGTGGCATCTTTAAACTGTGTTGCGAAGACGACCTCTCGGCTTTCACCTGGAGCGAGAGGCGGATCAAATTTTACTTGTAAAACCTCATGGGTGTTACGTAGCTCATCTGCCAACTCGGTGCCTTTGATAATCTCTGCGCCTTCAATGTTTAGATTGGAAATATTATCTGGCCCAACCCCTGAAAACACGGTGGTATATTGAATAGGCTCGTTATGGGGGTTATCGATGACGTAACGTCCGCGAAATTCTGCGGTTTGTCTGTCAGGATAAAAATCAGCTTCAACACTGACCTTAGTGATACGAGGTTCAGGGGTTTCCCATATGTCTGCAACTAATTTTTCAAACTCGGCTTGGCGGGCTTCGAGTTGGTTAGAATTCATATAATTTTGATCTTGGTAGCTCTGAAGACCCGTATAGCCAGCTCCCAGAAATGCTAACAAGCCTACTACAGCCGCCCCGATTGAAGGGAGGCTCATGCGCTTTCCAATCGCTTTAAGCCGGCCGGTTAAACTAATTTCATGGCCGCGGCGCCACACCCAAATGGATAATGCTCCTAAGATCAAAATCAGCCCCATCCAGTATACAAATTCCCAGCCGAAAGATTTGGGACTTAAAAAACCTGCCATTTCAGAGTAAGTTCCTGCGTCGACATCTCCGAATTTCATCAGGGGATGATAAAAGGGCAATTGATCGACGAAGAAAATGAGCCCGATTAAAATGGCTCCGCTCACAAGCATGCCTATAATACGCCCCGGCATGAAATTTTGGATAAACATGACCAACATGCCCTGAAAGAAAAACCCAACGAAAAAACTAATCATGCCGATAGCAATGAACGTCATCGGGACAACGGGCACTTTCCCCCACCCTAAACCGAGTTGAGCGATCATGCCTGCGATTAACAGCCCAATGATTAAAGTGAGTAATAACAAAGCTAGAGCGCCCCATTTTGCGAATAAAAGGGAGCTGTCACGGACGGGCGTGGCATCCAAAATGCCATGTAGGTTGATGGTTCTGTCTCGCCACATGATATCTGATCCAAAAAAGACCATGATTATGATCATGGGGAGGAAAAGTGAGCTCAGCGCGATTTGCGTCATAAACCGAGATGTCGGCAAGGCCGTACTAGCCCCCATAAAGGTCACGACAAGAAGAGTAATTCCGAATAGAGCAAGGGCAATGCCGACTAGGATAATGAAAGCTGTGCTGCGGACGGTCGATAAATATTCAAATTTAATCCGAGTCCAGAATGTACTCAATGCGAATCCAGAGCCAAGATTTGGCTGAACAGCCGTCACTTGAGTTGGGATGTTTGCCGGTGCATCATCCGTAAGATGTGTTTTACCTCGGCGTATATGAATACCGCGTTTGGAAAACATGAAAGACAGGCTAAAGAGAGCCAGACCAACAAGGCCGTAAATCAATCTATTAAGGCCGACCCATCCCATGATTGGGGTCATATTTTCATTTTGCTCTGCGGCGGGCCAATATTGTGTTTCAACGGCTAAGGATGTCGCGCCAAACGGATCAACCAAAGCGGCTATCCAGTCGTCTGGACGTTCTCCGGCGACGACGCCGCCAAGAAGGTAGAGAACCAAAAGACCAACGGCGCTGACATAAACAAGTGCTCGGTTCCGCGTGGTGACAGCTATCGCCGTATAAATGG
>CAZNWH010000109.1:0-6924 GCA_964576765.1 uncultured Hellea sp. | reverse complement strand
TTTTGTTGTGGGTAAGAGGGACTGACTTGTTAAAAACAAAGCCGCCATTCCAGCACCACTCAAAAAGCAAATTAAGATAAAGCCGACAATCCAATGCCACCAGTTAGACCTATCATGCGTTTTAAGTAAAAAATAAGCCGCGACAGAGGCGGCTTTTATCTTGGGTGTGACTGGCAACTCTATTTCGGTGCGAGAACCATTGTCATCATCCGGCCTTCGGTTTTGGGTTCAAACTCGACTTTGGCAATCTCTTCAAAATCTTCTTTCACTCGCGCTAAAAGATCAGTTCCGCGGTCCATATGGGCCATCTCTCGTCCTCTGAACCGAATCGTTACTTTCACCTTATCGCCCCGATCAAAGAATTTTGTCATCGCTTTTGTTTTAACTTCATAATCATGGACATCAATATTGGGCCGCATTTTGATTTCTTTGAGCGTGGTTGTCCGTTGGTTCTTTCGGTTAGCTGCCTTTTTCTTTTGATTTTCAAAGCGTAATTTCCCGTAATCCAAGACTTTACAGACGGGTGTTTCGCCCGGCGCGACTTCAACAAGGTCAAGTCCAGCGCCGCGAGCAGCGGCGAGAGCTTCGTCTATACTGACAACACCTTTTTTCTCACCGGTTTCTGTAATCAAGAGAACATTGGGATTTGTGATATCCCTATTTATGCGCGGGCCTTTGGGTTTTTTGGCGGGTTGAGCGGCAAGTGGTCTTCTGGCGATGCTAAAGTCTCCTGAGTTATTATAGCGAATAGAATATGGCGAAGGAGACCTATGAATTCAAGAGCTCTTTGTAAACGGATAGTGTTTTTAACTGGAGGTTTGCCTTAGAAAAGGTGTGGGTAATTCGCTTTCGGGCGGCTTGAGCGTCATAATCTGCCCAATTTAGGCCCTGCTTTATAGCCTGCGCTAAGGCGGCGGCATCGGATGGTGGCACGAAATACCCTGTTTTACCTTCAATGACAGTCTCCAAAGCGCCGCCATGTGCTGTCGCGATGACGGGTTTACCCATAGCTTGCGCTTCTGCAGCCACGCGGCCAAAGGCTTCGGGCTCCGTTGAGGCTGAAATAATAATATCTGCGGTCATTAAAGCAGTGGGAACATCTCGGCTATGGCCCGGCAATATTACCCGGTCTTCGAGTCCTAATTTGGCAATTTTCGTTGTTATCTCTGATAGATAAGCATCTCGTCCTTGGGCATCGCCTAGCAAAACCAAGACGCAATCATCGGGTAATTGAGCCAAAGCATCTATGGCAATAAGTTGCCCCTTCCAACGTGTTAGTCGGCCGGGCAATAATATAACTTTTTTATCAGGAACGATGTGCCACCGATTTCGTTGCGCTGTTATATCTGTGGGGCTTACGGTTTTCGGATCAAAATATAGCATATCGACCCCGCGAGGGATAACCACAATTTTATCCTTTGGTGATCTATGGGTTTTGATGATGTGATTTTTCGTATAGTCAGAATTGGCAATAATACGTGTGCCTTTAGTCATAACGGAATTGTAAAAGCGTTTCGGCCCTGACGCCCCATTATAAATTCCGTGATAAGTTGTCAGATAAGTCGTTTTTTCAGTTTTAGCCGCGATGAAGGCAGGCCATGCTGGGGCCCGCGAGCGGGCATGCACGATATCAATCCCATATTGGCGTATAATAGCCCGCAGCAATCTGATGCGGCGTGGGATCGACAATATGTTTTTCGATCCGATATTTGTTTTGTGTAGGATACCGCCGAGGGCAAGCAGCTCTTCTTCCATACGCCCTCCCTGGCTTATGACATGGGCTTTATGGCCCTCCGAGGTGAGAGCTTGGACTATCTCTAATGTTGTGCGTTCAACACCTCCGGCATTGAGTTCCGGTACGACTTGGAGCACATTCATGTTAGGTATATTCTCATAAGGCGTTATAGCATGCACAGTGATGTAAAACTCAAGTTTTTAAAGACGGATAGGGGCGAAAAATTAGCCTATAAGTCAAGTTCGGGCAAAGGACCCGATATTATTTGGTGCGGCGGATTGAAGTCTGATATGGAAGGCGGGAAAGCTACTCATTTGCATGATTGGGCCATAGAGGATGAGCGCAGTTATATCCGCTTTGATTATTTTGGTCATGGGCTGAGCTCCGGAGAGTTTAAGGATGGGACGTTGAGCCGTTGGTCAGAAGATATTGTTCTGATTATGGATGAACTTACAAGCGGTGATATTATTCTGATCGGGTCTTCTATGGGCGGTTGGGCTGCATTACTTGCGGCGCTAAAACGTCCTGAGCGCGTTAAAGCCCTACTCTTAATCGCTCCGGCCCCGGATTTTACCCAAAAATTAATGTGGGCGGGTTGGACAGATCAGCAGCGTCAGACTTTAGAGCGCGAGGGTATTGTTTATGTTCCGTCTGATTATGGCGAACCTTATGAATATAGCCGAGGCTTAATGGAGGATGGTCAGAAAAACCAAATTCTTGACCAGCCTATAAATTTTGAAGGCCCTGTTCGTATTCTACAAGGTCAGCGCGATGAGGTGGTGCCTTGGGAGTATTCCAAGAGACTTGTTGATGCTTTGACAAGCCAGGATGTAGAGTATGTATTGGTCAAAAATGGCGACCATAGATTATCGTCTCTGGTAGACCTTGAGCGCTTGGTTTATCACGCCAAAGAGCTTTGCCATGTTGTCACAGTTTAGTGAATGTTGCTGTCTTATAAAGAGGACCACAGTATGATCACTCCAAAACCTGACACAAAACTGCTGACATTTATAAAGCGAGATTTAATTAAAAAGTTTCGCGCGGCAAACTTAGAGACCCCTGACCTGGAAGCCCGCTTGATAATGATGCATGTCACGGGTTTAACGCATCTAGATTTAATAACGGCACCGTCCCATATTTTATCTTCTAAGAATATGTCGGATATTTACGCGTTGGCTGACAGGCGGCTTCAAGGAGAACCTCTTGATCATATTTTTGGATATAAAGTGTTTTACGGACGTCAGTTTTGTGTGAGCAAAGACGTTCTTTCGCCTCGGCCAGAAACAGAAATGCTTGTTTCTGCGGCTTTGGAAATCATTAAGTCAAACCCTGAAGCACGTCTGCTGGATTTGGGAACAGGAACTGGAGCGATCATCATTTCTATAATAGTAGAAGCCCCGCATACACAGGGTTTTGCCGTTGATATATCATCAAGCGCTCTCACTATAGCAGCAAAGAATGCGCGTATGCATAAAGTAGAAGACAGGCTGATTTTTGCACAAGGAAGCTGGTTTAATTCTGTGAAGGGACAGTTTGATATTATTCTATCAAACCCGCCATATATCACGGATGTTGCGATGGAGAGTCTTGATGTAAGCGTTAAAGATTATGATCCTGCTATTGCCTTAAAGGGTGGGGTAGATGGGTTAGAGGCTTACCGGGTAATTCTGTTTGAGGCTCAACCTTATTTAAACTTATTGGGAACACTTGTGGTTGAGATAGGCTATGATCAAGGCCAAGCAGTTGCGGCTCTCTTTGAAGAGGCTGGATTTGGGGCTATAGAAATTATAAAAGACCTTTCAGGTCATGACCGTGTTGTGAGTGGGGTAAAATGGGTTTAAAATTCGTCTAAAAAACCCTTTGCCTTTCTGTGTGGCTTTGCTAAACAATATGTGTGAGACGTTACGGGGCGTTAGACCCGACCTCACTAAAGCCCAAAATAAACGAGTTAACGCTGTAGCGAATTTAGGGAATTTAAGGACGTCAATATTATGAAACGCCAACGCGGCAGAGGCCGTAATAACAATAATAACCGTAATAATAATCATAACCGAGCAATGGATAGTAATGGCCCTGAAGTGAAGGTTCGGGGAACGGCTTCGACGATTTATGAAAAATATACGACACTTGCGCGTGATGCCCAATCTTCAGGGAACCGTGTTAAAGCGGAAAATCTACGTCAACATGCTGAACATTATCTACGTGTCCTTAATATTCAAGAAGCGGCTAAACGCGCCGCGCAAGAAGAACGTGAAGCCGCCCGCGCGGCACGCGGGGAAACAGATGATGATGAGTCGGACGGTGATGGCCGCAAGCCCCGCCGCCATCATTCTCGTCGCCATCATAAAAATGATATGGACAAGCCTGACACTCAAAAATCTGAGATAGAAAAGCCTACAGTAGACAAGATCGAAACGTCAGAAAAAGAGGTTCCGGAAGTTGTTGCGGGTGCTGATAATGATATGTCTTCGGAAGAGCCAAAGCCAAAGAGTCGACGCAAAGCGCCGAAGCGTAAGCCCGTTGACAGTGATGTTAATCTGGAAGCCGGCTCAATGGATGCTGCTGAATAGTTTTCTCTAGGCCGTTAGATTTATCCGTGTAAAAAGACTCGCCCCCACTAGTGTAATGCTATAACAACACGGCGTTATGACGCCCAAGCAAACATCACATTTGGAGAAGACGTACTTAAAGGCAGATATGCCGGATAGGCGCGGCCGGCCAGGACGATTACCCGTGGAAGGCTCATCGCGTATAACGCGGCGCATTACTCTTATTGCGGTTATTGTTGGGATTTTTTTATCTGCTGGCAAATTTATGGTTTGGCAGGAAAGCCATTCTGTAGGTATCCTTTCATCCCTTGTACATTCTGCGCTAGACCTTTTCGGAGCTTTATCCAGTTTTTTTGCTGTCCGCTATGCAGCTCGTCCCCCGGATGACGAATATCGATTTGGTCGAGGTAAAGCCGAAAGTTTCTCGGCAGTATTTCAAGTTTGCCTAATCGTCTTAGGCGCGTTTCATTTAATCGAAGAGGTTTTCGAACGCGTCTCCCATCCCGAACCTTTAACGGAGGGTAGCTTTGCCATTGCGATGATGGTGGTTTTCATAGCCGTGACCATATGGCTGCTTATAGCGCAAAGCTGGGCCATCCGGTCTACCGGATCATTAGCTGTTCGTGGGGACCGTGCCCATTATTTTGCTGATCTCTTGGCCAATATTTTTGTGATAATTGGTATAGCATTTTCCAGTTTTACGCCTTTTATATGGGCAGATGCCTTGGTCGGAGCCTTAATGGCCCTCTGGCTTCTCTGGACTGCTTTTAAGGTCGCAAAGCTTGCTTGGGCTCAGCTTATGGATATGGAGCTTAACGCCGAAGAACGCGCGCTTATTATGAGACTCGCCCTAAAGGATTCACAGGTGAAGGCGGTCCATGATTTACGTACGCGCGCCTCTGGCCCTCATATTCATATCCAAATGCGGCTTGATTTGGATGATGATGTGAGCTTGACCGACTCGCATGTTATTATTTTGGCAGCGGAAAAACGTTTAATGGCGGCATTTCAAGCGGCAGATATACTTATTTACCCGCACCCGTCAGCTTGTGGCCAAGTGCATGGGAATGAATACTTTCACAGCCACTAGAGAGTTGACCAGCACTTTTGGCTTATGCTTAAGGATTCGTTACCAAAATCCATATATTTAAGTTATAATGCGCACCTTATACCATTATCCCTTAGACCCAGCTTCCAGACAGGCCCGCATTGCGCTGGCTGAGAAAAAGTTGAAGGTGAAATTAGAACTCGTTGACCCTTGGACTCCTGATATATCATTCCTTGATATTACAGCTGAGGGCGTCCCGCCGACATTGATGGATGTTATTCCGGGCGACAAAGTTTATATTTCGGGCGCTCGCGCGATTTGTGAATATGCAAATGACGGGTCACCTCGCAATCCTTTATTGCCCGAAGACAGAGTTGAACGGGCGGAGGCGCGCCGTATTGCTGATTGGTTTGACAGAAAATTTTCTGCTGAGGTGAACGCTTACATTCTATTTGAAAAAATAGAAAAAAGCCTAACTGATTCAGGAGCTGCCGATACGGCAATCTTGCGAGAGGGGCGGGAGCATTTAAACTTTCACCTCAATTATATGAGCTGGTTATTGGAGCGTCGGGATTGGCTCGCGGGCAGCAATTTTAGCTTGGCAGATATTGCAGGGGCAGCCCACCTTTCTTGTCTTGATTATTTGGGCGAAATACTTTGGCGCGACTGGCAGGACTTAAAAAGGTGGTATCAAACCGTAAAGTCCCGGCCTTCGGTCAGAGCCCTCCTTGATGATCGTGTACCCGGATTACGCGCGCCGCGACATTATCGTGATTTGGATTTTTAATTTTGGGAACACTTTCTAAAATGCACCTGTCCAAAACCTGTCTGGAAAGATGCGAGTCGCTTGGATTTACGCCGCCATATATTGTTGATCTTGCTACTTTCGATGACACAGCAGGGCAGGGCCTTAATCAGTACATATCAGCTGATTATCATGGCAGCATGTCATGGATGGCCGAAACACAGTTGCGACGTAGCCATCCCAATAAATTATGGCCCGCTGCAAAGTCGGGGATTGTCTTAGGGATGAATTATGGCCCTGATATGGATCCCTTAATATCATTATGTCATCCCACCAAGGCCACTATTTCTGTTTATGCCCGTAACCGAGATTATCATGACCTCATTAAAGGGCGTTTGAAAGATATAGCTGGTCTTATTGCGCGGGACACAGGCCAAGATGTTAAAGTTTTCGTCGATACAGCTCCGCTTATGGAAAAGCCTTTAGCCGCAATCGGTGGTTTAGGATGGCAAGGTAAACATACAAATCTGGTCAGCCGGGATTATGGTTCGTGGTTGTTTCTGGGCGTTATTCTAAGCGCGGCTATGTTAACGCCGACATCGGGAGAAACCGATCATTGCGGAACGTGTAGGAAGTGTCTGGATATCTGCCCGACAGAGGCATTCCCTGCGCCTTATCAACTCGATGCAAGACGGTGCATATCATATTTGACTATAGAGCATGAAGGTCCAGTTGAAGAATCGCTTCGAGAAAAAATGGGGAATAGAATTTATGGATGTGATGACTGTCTGGCTGTGTGTCCATGGAATAAATTTGCTAAGGAAAGTGCAGAGATTAAACTCAAAGC
>CAZNWH010000108.1:2288-6936 GCA_964576765.1 uncultured Hellea sp. | reverse complement strand
TCTGAAAATCAAGAACCCGTTTGCCAAAGGCTTTGCGCTCTTTGACATATTCAATAGTAGTTTCCAGCGCCGCTTCCATTTGGGCGACAGACTGTACCGCGATATTGAGGCGCTCTTGCGGCAGCTCGCTCATAAGCTGAATAAAGCCCATGCCCGTATCTTCCCCTAAAAGTGCATCGGCGGGGACTTTCATATCGTCGAAGAAAAGCTCGGCTGTATCCTGCGCGTCCATCCCAACCTTGTCGAGAATGCGTCCGCGGCGGAAACCCTCTAGGTCATCCGTTTCAACAACGAATAATGATTTGGAATGTTTACCCTCACCGCCCGTATCAGCCACAACAATAATCAGGTTCGCCGTTCCGCCATTCGTGATGAAAGTTTTAGAGCCATTGATAATCCAGCCATTGCCGTCTTTTTTGGCATTGGTTTTAACGCTTTGCAGATCAGAGCCTGTACCGGGTTCAGACATGGCAATCGCGCCGACGAGTTCGCCGGAGGCCATTTTCGGCAGCCATTTTTGCTTTTGCTCTTCTGTGCCATAATGCAGGATATAAGGGGCAACAATAGCGTTATGTAACGAGAGACCAAAGCCGTCAACTTTGGCTTTGACGAGCTCTTCCATGATAATCATTTCATGACGGTAATCTCCGCCGCCGCCGCCATATTCTTCAGGGATTGCACAATTGAGCAATCCCATATCGCCGGCCATATTCCAATATTTACGATCAACGACTTTATTCTTGCGAAAGCTTTCCGAATGGGGCGCCATTTCGCGCTCGTAAAATCCATAGACAGCTTCGCGAAAAATATTGATATCTTCTTCAGCATACCAATCGGGGTTTTTAAAATCTATTGCTGGCATAATTGGCCCTCCTATTCTCTATCTAAAACGCCGCTGCATCTAGCGCCATGAGCGGCTCGGCCCCTGTTTTAATTTTCGCGAGATGCGTGTCCATCATAGGCAGCATGCGCAATACGAAATAGCGTCCTGTGATGATCTTATTCGTATAGAACTCATCATTGGAACCACCATCAATCGCGGCCTGCGCGACCAAGGCCATTTTGGCCCACATATAGGCCAAAGTACTCAGCCCCATCATATGCATATAATCCACAGAGCCCGCGCCGGCATTATCGGGATTAGTCATGCCATTTTGCATCAGCCACATTGTGGCTTCCGTTAGCTTTTGTTTTGCTTCTTTAAGCCCGTCCATAAATTCGGACAGATTTTCATTATCAGAGTTTTCACCAAGGAACGTATCAATCTCAGCATTTAAGGACATCAAAGCGCGCCCCCCTTTGCGGGCAAGCTTTCGGCCCACAAGATCAAGTGCCTGCACGCCGTTAGCCCCTTCATAAATAAGGGCAATACGCATATCACGCACAAATTGGCTCATGCCCCATTCTTCGATAAAGCCGTGACCGCCAAATATTTGCTGACAATCAATCGTCGTGGCCATACCTTTATCGGTCAGATACCCTTTAATGACGGGCGTTAAGAGGCCGAGATAATCATCCGCCTTTTCGCGAAACTTTTCATCTTCGTGAACAAGTTCCAAATCTTCAAGCATAGCCGCCCAGTAGACAAGAGCACGCGCGCCTTCATTAAAAGCTTTGGTTTCCATCAGCATCCGGCGAATATCGGGATGCACAATCAGCGGGTCGGCAGGCCCATTTTCGTTTTTAGGTCCGGTCAATGAACGGCCCTGAAGGCGGTCTTTGGCATAGGCTGCCGCATTTTGATAAGCGACTTCTGATTGCGCCAGACCTTGCATACCGACATCAAGACGGGCGCGGTTCATCATTACGAACATAACGCGAAGACCTTTATTCTCGTCTCCAATCAGATATCCTTCGGCATCATCAAAATTCATCACGCAAGTTGAATTGCCGTGAATACCCATTTTGTGTTCAATCGCCCCGCAAGTGACAGGGTTGCGCTCGCCCGGATTTTCATCCTTATCGAGTTTGAATTTGGGAACAATAAAGAGGGAAATTCCTTTCACGCCTTCAGGCGCGCCTTCAATACGGGCCAGACATAAATGGATAATGTTCTCTGACATATCATGTTCACCGGCAGAGATAAAAATCTTTTGGCCTGTAATTTTATAAGAGCCATCGGCCTGCGGCACGGCTTTGGTTTTCAAAAGGCCCAAATCGGTCCCGCAATGCGGCTCTGTTAGGTTCATCGTCCCTGTCCATTCACCAGAAATCATTTTCGGTAAATAAGTGTTTTTCTGGGCTTCGGAGCCGCCGATTTCAATCGCTTTACTCGCGCCATTGGTCAGGCCAGGATACATGGCAAAAGCCATATTAGCCGCCGATTGCATTTCACCAGCGGCTATATGCCAAACACCCGGCATGCCCATGCCGCCATATTCTGGGTTGTGGGCCAATCCCATCATGCCGCCTTCAACAACTTGTTGGTAGGCCTCTTTAAAGCCAGTCGGCGTTGTCACGGAACCATCGGCATTACGTGTACAACCTTCATGATCCCCGACAACATTGAGCGGGGCAAGAACTTCGGAGGAAAATTTCCCGCTTTGTTCTAAAATAGCATCGAGCGTATCTGTGTCCGCTTCGGCAAATTTTTCATAATTTGTCAGTTGCCCGACATTAAGCACCTCCTGCATCACAAATTTCATATCGCGGAGAGGGGCATTGTAAATCGGCATGTCTTATGATCCTTTATTTAAAGCGGGTAGAGGCCATGGCAGGTTCGCCATTATGAATAGATTGATAATCATCAGCTGTTTCTTCAACAAATGGTGTTTGAGAAAATTTAGCTTGATAGGCGCTGGCGAGGTCGGAAACTTCGCCCCCTTCAGGCCCGTTAACGGCATAATCGTCAATCACATTACAAATTTCGATCATATCCCGTGTAACATAAGCGATATCTTCACGGCGGCGCTTGAGCGAGGCGATAACATGGCGGAAGTTTTTTTGTCGGCGCAAGAGTTCAACACGGTCTGTTATATGGCCGTCTGTAACATCAAGAACTTCTTTAATATCGCCAAGGGTAAAACCAAGACGTTTAGCCCGCATAATTTTTTCAAATCTTTGATAATCATCTTGATTAAAAATTCGTCCCCCTGCACCTCTAGAAGGTGTCAAAAGGCCTTTATCTTCATAAAACCTGATGGTTCGAGGTGTGACATCGAAGATTTCAGCAAATTCACGAATACCCCATTGGGTGCGCGCTATATTTTGGATCTCTAATGACGACATAGCGCCCTGTAATTAACGTTAACGTTAACGTCAAGGTAAATTCAGTCAAAATGCTTATAAACCATAGTTATCATGTGGAAAAAGTTAACACTTTAACGGCCCGTTAACCACAATTGCGCAGTACAGTCACAAGTTTGTTGTCTGCAGCTATCGGAAATAGCTATGTCTTTAAAAGGTTTCGGGGAAAATGAGTAAATCTACGCCAAAACAAAAGGCAAAGGCAGAAAAAGCAAAGACCCGGACAGCGGCGAAATCTTCGCTTTCGAAAGCCGGATCGTCAAAAAAACCTAAACTTGAAATTAACCCCAAAACTACGGCGAATAAAACAGCCCTGCCCAAAACCGCTCATACCACAACGCCGAAAAAAAGCATAAAATCAATCCGTAAAGTTGGAAAAACGCCCGCAAAACCAACCGCCCCGTCAAAAGCGCGGTCAAAACAGACCAAAGCAAACCCCACCAAGACCGCTTCTAAAGATAAAGCGATCTCTAAAACCAAAATGTCAGCCAAAGTCATTACGCCTAAAGACTCACCCTCCACGCTAAAAGAACTCCGCCAAAATATTGCCGGACTCGAAACGCGCATGAAACGAGCCGATACGCTTACGCGTAAAAGCGTAAAAGCCTTGGAAACGGCTATAATTTCAATGGATGCTCGAACGCGAAAAGACAGATCAACCGACAAGGGCGTTCTGACCCGTAAAGTCAACCAATTGTCCGACAAACTCACAAACATGGTGACTGAAACTCAAAATTCTATCAATTCTGAGCTTAAAACAGCACTGTCCAATCCATCTGTCGAAAACTTACGAGCCGCCCTATTCAAAGCCGATCAAAGACTATCCCTAGCAGAAACACAGCAATCTGACGCTATCGCTAAAATTAATCGGCACTTGGCCTCTATTGCGACAGCCGTCGATGCCCGTATAACCCATGAGGAACATGCCAGAAAGGTTGCGATTGAAACCTTAAAAACGACCACAACAGATAAAATCGGATCCATTGAAAAAGATACCGCAAGCGCATTTTCCAATATTGGGGACAAGATTGCCGAACTCTCTGTCGAAATCAAGAAACGCAGTGAGGCTAGTGAATTATCAATTCGAGAAAAAGTCTCTGAAATTGCTTTAAAGACCCAAAGCGACTTTAAAGATTACCGCGAAAGCTTGGAAGACCGGATTGATAGCCGAATTGATACACAGCTTGAGGCCCGAATTGACAGCATATCCCAATCCGATACCGGGGATATGCGCCGCTTTGAGCATACGCTAAGCAGTCTGACATCACGGCTGGAAGAATTAGAGCATAGTGTGGCTAATTTTAACGCTCAAGCCCCTGCACCAGACATTACGCCTACCACTCTTGCGGCGGACATTGCACAGCCCGAAATGGCTGCGCCGCAAATAGAGCCTGCGCCGCAA
>CAZNWH010000108.1:0-2188 GCA_964576765.1 uncultured Hellea sp. | reverse complement strand
CTGCGCCGCAAATAGAGCCTGCGCCGCAAGCCCCTCCCCCTAAGTTAAGCGTGGTTAAAACCATGCCGATCACAGCAGCCGCGCCCCCACCCCAAACACCGTCTAGCCCTGACGCCTTTACGCCTGCCCCCCAGACCAACACCGTAATCCCCCCTAACCCCTATTCAAATGCCCAAGCAGCAAACCAAGGCAATCAGCCCCTAAGGGCAAAGGCTATGCCGCCCCAAGACAATCATGTTCCGCAAGAATTTGACCCCCGCGCCTTCGTCAGGGAGCCTCAGCCAACCCAAGCTTCTCAGCCACAGGGCATGGTACAAACGAATCCTCTTGTTGTTACCCCCCCTGTACCGCCACAAGTTTCACAAGTTGCGGCCCCTCCAGCTCATAATTTACAACCCATAAGCGTTCCTACGGCGCAGGTTATACCAGAAACCTATGGCGATCCGGCCTATGCCGAAAATATGGATACTTTGGCGAGTTCGAGGATTGGCGCTGGTGAAGAGTCGGGGTTCAGCCCTCCTAAAATATCCGGCCGTAATTTACGCGCCGCAGCAATGGCCACAGGTGTCGCCGTCTTAGGCCTAGTTGCCGCTAAAGGCCTTCTTGGCGATAAAAACAACCCCGTCTTGCATAATACAGTTCAAAAAGAGGCGTCCACCGCCACAGTTGACTCGCCCCCGACAGTGATAGAACCTATAGGTAATTACGCCGATAACAAACCAACGCCAGTAACGGGTGAAGCCGCTAAAACATTAAACTCCGCTGCCGCCGCAGGCGACGCGGTCGCGCAATTCCAGCTTGGCCTGTCTTATCTTGAACAAGACCGTACGGATGAAGGCGTTGATCTTATCCGTAAATCTGCCAATCAAAACCAACCTGCCGCGCAATACCGACTGGCTAAACTTTATGAGCTCGGTGAAGGCGTGACGCAAGATACTGAGCTCGCCCGTCAGTTAACAGAACGGGCCGCGCGCAATGGAAACCGCATCGCCATGCATGATCTCGCCCTTTATTATGCCGAAGGACGGGGTGGCGTGAGCGCAGAGCTGCAAACTGCGGCCAAATGGTTTGAAAAGGCAGCTGAACGCGGCGTGGTCGATTCTCAGTTCAACCTCGGTGTCCTCTTTGAAAGCGGGCAAGGCCTGCCTCAAAGTCAGACAGACGCATATGTATGGTATGCCATCGCCGCCAAACAAGGCGATCAATTTGCCAAGAAGCGCGTCGATATTCTCAGCGATACGATGGATTCAGATGACCTCTCGACAGCGATAGCGCGCATTGCTAAATTTGCTCCGGTTAAAATTGACGAGCAAGCCAATGGCATTTTCAGAAATCTCGCATGGATAAAGCCCGTTGACGGCAAAGCCATAGAAGTCAATCAAACGCGCCAAGCCCAGTCATTATTGACAGATCTAGGCTATGACATTGGCTCGGCTGACGGCACCATTGGGCCACGAACCCGCGCTGCGATTATCAGTTTTGAAGAAGCCAATGGCCTGCCTGAAACAGGACGCGTGAATGCCGCTTTAATTGACCGTTTAGAACTCGCCGCTGGCGTCTAAGTATTTACCCGTCATATTGCTGCTGATATAGGGGCCTATGAGCCCTGATAATGCATGTGATAAAATCAACATCATAAAAGCCAAATCCGAGTCTGATATCGCCGCCGTCAAAGATATCTTTCTCGAATATATAAGCTTTATCGAGGACTTTCTGGACGTATCTTTAGACTTTCAAGGCACAAACCAAGAATTTGCAACCTTCCCTCAAGCCTATGAAACCTTATGGCTGGCAAAACTCGGCGGCGAGCCTGTGGCCGCTTGCGGGGTAAAGAATTTCAAACCCGGTATCTGCGAGCTCAAACGTCTTTATTGCCGCCCCGGCGGGCGAGGTCATCGGCTCGGCTTAAAGCTGACAGAAGCCGCCATTAATCATGCCAGAAATTCCGGATATAGGCAGATGTATCTGGATACCGACCCCGGTCTAAAACAGGCCAACATTATTTATGACAATCTCGGCTTTCAAGATATAGAGCGCTATTACGACAATCCCATGGGATGCTCGCGCTATATGGCGCTCACACTTTAGTTTAAGCCGGCGGAATAAAGCGGTAATGCCTGTTGATTTGAAAATCGAACAGGATGTTATCTTCCTTTGGCCCCATCCCGATATTGTGAATGATGAGCGG
>CAZNWH010000107.1:0-6992 GCA_964576765.1 uncultured Hellea sp. | reverse complement strand
AACTGACTCTTCATCGTAACAGGCACGCTTGCAACCGCTAACCCCTCCAGTATTGAGAGACCATCTGGCATCTGATTGATTAAGTCGGGTATTCCTGCGTCCCAAACCATATCTCCATCTGGGTGCCTGATAAGAAAACAAGGGACAGCCATCTTTTGGGCCCGGCCAGCATATTCCCCGCTACTGAACACCCCAAGGTCAGAAAAATCGACACTACCGCAATCCATAGTATAAATCCGAATATTATCCATATTCTGACCTTCAACGTGGTCCGGTGTTTGTGTTTCATTTGTTGAGTGGCTCGATTGTGGCGAACAAGCCCCAGTCGAGATAAGTAGTGATGAAACACTTACAACTAATATTGATTTAAGGTTTTTAGAAAAATTTTTGGTCATTTTGATCTTAATGTCTCCAGTAACTCTTAGGTATGAAGTATTAGTCTATAGTCTTGAAATTATGGTGATTATTCCCATGTAATCAGATGTAATTTTTAGTTCCAAATGGTACTAATAATGAAATAGAGTTACAGAGTCAAGGGCATCATCCAATTCGCCTACTTCTAATGTTAGAGGTTTTGCATACAAATAAATACCACTCAAAGTTATTGAAATTCGCCCAATCTTAAAAACAGACACAATAAGATATTGACCTGACTCGTTTGATATTGACTATCAAGCATTCTAAGCAATAGTCATAGCGCCATATAGTCAAAGGGTAAAAATATGACTGCTAAAAGCGATGACATGATTGAACGGTTTGGCCCGGCAATTGAAGGCTTGCTCGAAGAAAGCTCAATAAAGCATTTGTGGCGTCTTGCCTTTCTCGTCAGTTTTTTTATCGAACCACTTTACGTTGAAATATCAAAGCGGTTTGGTGTCGGCAGACAAGAAGTCCAAATTTTATACTGTCTTACCAGACATGAGGGATTACTAGCACAGGATATCGCGCTGGTAACCGGTCAACCAAAAAACTCAATAAGTAGAGCCGTATCGCAACTTGTAAAAAAAGACTATTTGATTCAAACGACGCGAACAAATGATCGACGAACTAAATCTTTAAAACTCACCGATTCAGGCCGAGAGTTAGTTTCGAAGGTAATGCCTTCCTTCAGAACCCGACAAGACTCAATGCGCCTTGCATTGACAGAAACTGAACAAAAAAGATTTGATGCTTTAATCAACAAGATTGTCTATGCAATGCCCGATTGGATTGATATTGAAACGACAGGATATTCAAAATAATTTATGGATTAGTCTCACGCGGGTCTTCGAGTAGCCAATATAGGACATTATCTTCAAAGACTGAATTACTCGTTATCTTCCGGTGTTCTGATGGCACGAATAGCACCGATGTCCAATCTATTGGCGTTTGTACTGTTGGTTTCCAGTCTCCGCCCTCCCGTTCATCCATTAAAGCACTGGTTCTTAGAACGGTTTTATCTCCCACACCCATTCGTAAGACCTCTACTTGACCCGTTTGGCTATCCACACTCATGACTTCAGGAGTCTTCGTTGCATCCCCTGCAACGAGATATAAATTCAATCCGGCCGGAGGGTTTGCGGGTCTATCCAATGCGGTTTGAAATTGCTTTGCCCGCTCTAAGGCATGGGTTTGAAATTGCATTGATAACCGAGTCCTGGTCTCCTTATCATCAATATCGGGTAGAATTTGAGCAATCACTTTTGAGGTTTCTTCATCTTGGCTACTGAGCCCCCAGCCATATTTTTGCCAAAGAACCGGGCTGAATAAATCATCAATGGGTTTAGTTTCATCACCATCCCAAACAACTGAATTATGTCTGCTCCGTGGTAATAGCTGATATATAGAAGGGAAAGTTCCCAAAATGGCGGAAGGGTAATGCGGAAGAAGTGGACGCCCTGTATTGAACCCGTCAAGTAATTGCGCAAAAGCTTCCAAAGAACCTGCATTAGGCGGAGCAACTAAAATAGCACGCTCAACATCCTTGGCTCCGGCCCAATTTAATGGAGGCTGTGATCCATCTGGTGGTAAATCGCCATCCCCATAACGCAAATAATATCGTGTCAGAAGGCTACCCATTGAATGCGCAACTATGTCGAATTTAATATCGGGTTTATCAATGCCGTATTGCTTTTTATATTGCTGGCGAACTTGTTCACGTTTTTCGTCTATAAACGCTTTAAGAGTGTCTGCATTATAGGTAATGTCGCGGCGCCAATCGTAATCAAATTGGAAACATGTGAAGTGATCTGTACCGTAATTTATGGAGTTCAGCCCCAAAGATTCGTCTCGATACCCACCCGCACCTAAAGTCGTTAATATCCCGGCATAGGCTTGCACTTTGATAGGAAAACCCGCTAAATTTAATTCAAGATTTTCTAAAACACCATCAGGCCTAACATGCCCAACTTCCGATTGGTTTTCTGCATCCAGAGATAATGAAATCAGCTGTGCACCTTCCGCAGTATTCGGATCTGCGAACTCAGCACGAAAAGCCCCCCACACGGTTTGTCCCGTATCATCATCAACCAACCGGCTACCAAGTATACCCGGGATAACAATAATTGGATTACGATCCGGCAAATGATATTGGGCCGTTTTATCATATATCTTCTTTAAATTGACTTGTCGATTTTGCGATGAGGCACAAGCTGTTATACTCACACATAACGCAGCTAAAGTTATATAATGACCAAATTTGGGAACATGCATAATATTTCTTTCTCAAAACACACTTCATGATAAATTGTATGTGTAATAATCAATACGTTTATAGATGAGTTTACCGCTTCTTATCTGGTTTAATGAATGATAGAATAGCTTTCATTAACGAAATCACGAATACTTGATACAATATGTATTGTTATGCTTTTTCCAATTGATAATTAAGCGAGCATAATCACTAATAAGGTTACTATTATGAAAATAAGCAATTCAATCATTATGATAAGCTTTGTCGCTGCCGCATCATTGGCAACAGTCACTGCAGCCCCAAGCTATGCACAGTCCCCATCCCTGCTTCAACAAGTGCAAAGTCAATCTTTTTTCAAGAAAAAATATAAAATCAAAGGGTCTTGGTCCCTCATCCAACGCGATGGTAAAAATATTGTCAAATTTTCAGATGATTTCAAAACCAAAAATGGCCCAGACCTTAAGGTATTCCTATCTCCAACACCTGCACAGAGCGTAAATGGTAAAAATGCCGTTCAAGGGTCGATCAATCTCGGCGTTTTGAAAACCAATAAAGGGGGTCAAGAATATGAAATTCCAGCTGGGACTGATCTCTCCAAATTTTCAACGGTTCTTGTCCACTGTGAAGCTTATTCTGTCCTATGGGGTGGCGGTTCCCTGTAAACAGGGTCTATGATGAACACGCATAGCAGTCTTTTATTTTGAGGTAATATTATGAAATTATTCATGCTTGGTTTAAGCACTCTATGCGTACTTACGGCCTGCACAAAGGCAGATATCGAGACTTCATCTAAAGTCTCCAATGTCGAAGCCGTCGTCGAAGCTGTAAAACCTAAAACCCGGACTGATGAACTCCAGACTGATGAGACAAAAGCTTTCCATTATATGATTATGGATGATTTCAGCCAAGAAATGGGAGCCTTTGTGGGTCTCAAAGCTGGAGACAGTTTTGCTGTAGCGGAGGGCAAAATAAATACCGTCTTCAAATCCTATGACGGTCACTCAGAGCCACATGATATTGCTATGGACAAATCCATTGTGGAAGCCAATTGGAAACAAGTCCTCGTCACCCAAGATGGTCTTATGGACGGAACCGTGACCGGACAGCAGCTCTTGGCTATCTTTGATGATGAGGAAAAATTAGTCAGCTATGGTATGCGTATCAAATGTCATACGGAAAACGGGTCTGCTAATTGGCAAAACACGGTGTGTGAATAAGAGAGTTGGCAAGGGGGTTTGCGATACATACGGCCCCCTAAGCCAACAACACTTTAAGCCTTCACTCTCTTGCGGTTCTCTATAAAAGAGCCCAATGGCGACAGAACATGAAATTATTGGTGATGAGTGGGCGGAACGCGCCTCCGACATGGCCGATTGGGCAATGGAACATCTTGTCAATCGCAAGGATGTCTGGGGTCAATATTCTGTTCTGACACCGGCGGAACGCCGCCGCGAGGGCAAATCCTACAAAGCCATGACGCTGCCTAAAAAGGAGATGCGCGGCGAGGACATGGTCACCATTGATAAACTCACGCGTCACTTTGCAAGCCGTCATCATCGCAAGCCCCAAATTATAGGGCTCCATGCCAAAAGCAAAGAGAGCACCTCGCGTTGGTTTGGCATTGATATTGACTTACATGATGAGCACAAACTCCACGCCGAAGATCATCAAAGACGCAATCTGAACTGCGCGCTTAAATGGTGGAAAGAACTGCAGCAACAAGGCTATGATCCCATGCTATTTGATACGAATACGCAAGGCGGCTATCACCTGTGGGTTTTATTTAAAGACCCCGCTCCTACTGTTGATATATACGCCATGGTCAAAGGCATTGTCGAAACATGGGAAGAAAATAATCTGGATGAAGAGCCAGAAACATTTCCCAAAAAGGTCAAATCCGGTTCGCTCGGCTCTTGGTTTCGTCTCCCTGGCTTACATCATACACGTTATCATTATAGCTCTCTTTGGTCTGGTGATGACTGGCTCGATAATCCGTGGCTAACCGGACATAACGCAATCGACGTCATGTTAGAAGCCAGAGGCGGTCCCCCGCCCCCCCGCATTGACGCAAATGATCCTGCCATGTCCGACCTCTTAACCCGTGGCAGGATGAGTAAAGTCTCTATCGCGGCCAAAGACCGAAAGTTCAAACGAACAGGCCGCGCCAAGGTCTGTATTGATCTAGACGGCGTTTTGGCCTTACGGGTAAAATCCGGTAAAAAAACAGATATTGGCCCGCCCATTGACGGTGCAGTCGAATTCACTCGGCATATTAACGACTATGCTGATATTATTGTGCTCACCTCCCGCATGGCGGATTTGGACGGTAAAGCTCGCGACGAGATGAAAAGCAAAATAGAAAGCTGGCTGGACAAACACAGCCTCGCCTATAACGCGGTTCATGATGGCCTTGGTAAACCGCCAGCTCATGCCTATATTGATGATAAGGGCGTCTCTTGCCGTCCCGAATATGATGGCCCCAAAGCCTTTACTCAGGCCTTAGGCGTTGTCGATAAATTATGTGAATAAAACTCAGACTAGAGATTAAAGCCAAAGCAAAGACTTAAGTTGAACTTACCGAAAATTCAAAACAGGCATCACCACGCCTATTCGACGCCCCATTGATGTTGAAAAAATCATAAACTTCGGCAACGTAGCTTCCGGTTTCCAAACGGCCCGTGAATGTTTCTTCTAGCGCGCCTGAAGCCTCAGACCTCATAACGACATTACCTTGTTGCCAAAGATTAAAGTCAGGGTCTCTATCGTCATCGCCTGACAAGAACGACATTGAGATGGTATAATTACCCGCCTGAGAAATCGTGAAAAATACGAATTCACGATTTCCAAGCTTATTAAAACTACCCGCATCGTCAACAGAGCAAACCACGACGGGCTGAGCTTCAATTTTCGCCTCTTTATAAACAGGCAAAGCCGAAGCTATCGTGCCATCATTACTTTCACCGCGGCCTAATGAATCACTCGCGGTGATGGATTGGGTCGCCAATAATTGACGATAGTCAGCTTCATTTATACCTGACTGACGGTTTAGGGCGTCTGAAAAAGAGAAAATTGTTGTGAAGACTTCTCCATTACGAAGAACCGGATCAGTCATGGCCTTATAAATCGGTTCGAACCCCAGACTAATGAAATCATTGCCGTCTTGCTGTTCGTCAAAAATATCATAAATAATCGCCGCGACAGACCCTTCGTTAAACCAGCCCGGACGATGTCCATGAAGGTTTTCAAAATCAATATCGAAACCACCACTCTGCCCAATTCCAAAACTATCTTTATAATTGGGGTCTTCCGTTACAATCGCAGCTAACGCATTGCTCCACCCTTCTGAAAACGCCAGTCGTGGGTCGAGCTTATCACTCAAACTATGAAGACCGCCCAGAGAGTCCAAACGAGATAAATTATGTTCAAAATAATGCCCCCATTCATGGACAATAACGTGCCGGTCATATTCGTCGGTATCACGCCCCTCTTCGCCCAAGATATAGATTGCGTTTTCGTCTTTGCGAAAACTGGATGTTCCAATATGCCCGCTTGCTGTATCTCCAATAATAGGTCTGTTTCGTGTACTCCAATGAATGTTTAAATCTGGCATTTGGGCATCGGGATCTACAGAGACAACGGATTGAACTGATTGATAAATAGAGTTTAAAATCGCAAAGGGTGCTGCGGCGCGGGTCTCTGCATATCGGCTTCCGTCCCAACCGGAACTTGCGTGTAAATCACGGGTCTGGGCCGAGGAACTCCCCGAGGATTGCAACGACCCTTCAATAACATAGAGCGCGTCTTGTGAGGTATTATCGCTAACCCGAACATTCCAGTTATCATTGGCCGATTTTAACTGGGCTCTCGCCTGTATTTTAATTTCGCTGTCAGACTCGGCTGTAAATGCATAGTCACCAGTGTCATCTGTCAGCGTCTCGCCCAAAATTTCATTTTGGGCATTTAGCATCATGACAACAATTCCCTGCGCAGCTTGCGGCGTAATTCGAGTATAATCCAAGCCAGAGTTCTGAGAGTTATGAGAAATATTATCGAAGGTGATTTTCCCGCTGATCGTCACACTACTATTAGCGCTGGTTGTAACCGTATTACTTGTGCTCACAGGGGCGACGGAATTAGCAGAATTAATAACCATTGGCGCTGTATTTCCACCGCCTCCGCCACATGAAATAAGCAATAGAGCTAACAATATGAAGATTAAATTGGCCGTGATTTTCATGAAACGCTCCGCTGTACAGGCGAAACGAAGCAATTAAGGTGCCATTAACTCTGTTCTTTTCTCTTTTTAGGCGTTTTTTTTAGA
>CAZNWH010000106.1:0-7157 GCA_964576765.1 uncultured Hellea sp. | reverse complement strand
TGCCAGTCTTGATTACGGGGGCAGGGCGGAACTCGCTGACGGGTGAGTTGGTTTAGACCTGGTCGTTATTAATATAATCAAGAGTTTTTCTTATAGCGTCTTTTAAGTATTTTGAACCAGCTGGAGTATCACCATATGACCATCGGTTCTCATGCAAGCTGTAACCATATCGCTCGTATTTACCTGTGAAGAAAAAGCTTTTTTCACCTTTTCTACGACGGCGTATAAAAACGGAAACCCAACCGGTTGATTCGAAAGCCAGACTAAAAATCATTCCATTTTCCATTTGAAAGGTTGCTAAATCACCTCGTGTTGGACTCAATAATATTATGCGAGAAAGTTCATCTTGTTGTTTAAGCAAGTCATTATTGGCAAATTCTGCTACAAGATGCTTACATCCCCTGCGGGGGTCATTTAAATTAAAGCTTTTTCTAGTTTTTGTGAAGTCCGGGCAAGAACAAGTCATTTTTGCAACTGAAACGACATAAGTTTTTTCGGTATCGATTGATGAGTGTATTTTTATGTCTGGAACTTTTGATACTGCAGATAAATCCAAAATAGGGTCATCAATACCGACCGCATTAATTTCAGTGCTATCATAGAGAGAGTTGCTGCTATGAGGTATTTCATTCTCGGGATGGCGAGTTTTGTCGTCAGAGCTTTTATTCTTCGGTGTAAGTAAATAAATAAAGAACAAACATATAAAGATAATGATTAAAACAGTGGTCATAGTTATGTCAGATTTATATAATAGATTAAAAATATTTACCTTGAAAATTAAAGAGGGATATTATCTAAAAATTTTGAATCAAATAATCCCAATTGCATAGATATGCCGGAACCCTAATTAAACAGCCCCCACGCCAAATAGTGCCGCATGTCCGCCGTGCATGAGGGCGCCCGTTAAAACCGAACCGACGATTATCGCCAAGACATCACCCTTCGGTTTGACGGGTTTGTCTTTCAAATCCGTTCCGCGCTTATAGGCGCAGATGAGCGAGACACCCGCATAGGCAAAGAAAAGCCCGAACATTAAAACCCGTTTTAAATCCCCGCCGACCGCCAAGTGAAATCCGGCCCAAATCAAAACGCCGAGCATCATCGGATGTTGGACGGTTCGCTTGATATGACCGAGCGGCATATAAGCGCTGGCCAATAATATAAAGGCGGGCAGCATAAAGACCCAAGATATGTGATGGAGATCATGCGGGGCGGCAAACAAAGTCGCTCCATTGGGGGCTCTGGCAAAGCCTATAATCATGATAATAAATCCGACCATAGTCACGATGGAATAGCGGCCCATATATTTGAGCTCGCCCATAGATTTTCGAATATCTTTTCCGTCAGCTCTGGAGCGTAGGGCTGAGTAAAAATGCGGGACAAAAAATAAAACTAACCCTAAAAGAAAGAGTTTCATTATCTATTACCCCACACCATGATTTTCTTTGATACAATTTACCTTAGGTAAAAGGCATCAAAAAAATGCATTAAGAAAAGTCAAAGAAGCAGAGCTTATTGCCATCCGCGTCTTTGACATATCCGCCGTAAAACATATTTTCAACGCGTTGTCCGGGCTCACCGTCGCAAGTCGCACCAAGTTCAATAGCCTTATGATATAAGGCGGCTGCGCCTTCTTTTGATCCACCTGGGAAGGCGACCATATTACCGTTTCCAGGATGTGGGTCTTCTTCATTATAAGGCACGCAGACAGAGATCATAGGCTCGCCCATCTCTTTTCCGATCATGGCAATCCGTCCAGCATCGACAAGGACTTTGGCGTCAAATAATTCTGTATAAAATTTCTTGGCAGCGTCCATATCTTTAACGCCGAGTGTAGTATATCCGATCATGTGATTTTCCTTTAGTGTGTGTTGAGTATTTATAGGCGGTGTTAGAGAATTTGGTAGTCCCAACTTCATCTTTCAGCATTATGTGATGTTAATGTGATGCTAGCTCATTCTGTTATGACCAAAGCTTAGGTGACACTCTTGCGACGCGCCCTCCGAAATAGGAGCCAACACAGCCCTGCCATAGCGAGCGAGATGAAACATTGCGGAATGCCTGCGGGTCCCGGTGGACAGATTTGGCCTCGTGTGAGTTCGAAAATAACCCCCATCAGGGCGAGTAAAAATACTGGCGTCCAGCCCATATAAAAAACACGCCTAGACCAATTTTTATCGATCATTAACGCCGCAACAAAGACCATAAAATAGCCCATAAATACGATGATACAGGCGGGGACAGGCCCAATCATTGGACAAATTTCGCCGTGCTGTAGGTGCGTGATGGATAGCCGCGCCCCAGCTATAAACCCAAAGCCTGAGAGGAATAACAGGCCGCCTCGCGCCAGTTTTGCTAAAGTCATCATGTTGAAACCATACTCTGAAAAATAAAAATTAAAAGGGAACTAATGAGAGGCAATTTTAGACCATCGGAGTTGGTTCGTCTTCTTTACCGCTGAGCACGCGTCTTTGAGTTCCAGCTGTTTGGGCTGCATTGACCTGCGGGGTATTTTGTTTGGCAAAGTCGTCGATTCGCAAACCCTTCGAGCTTGGGGTTAACCTCCCCGCTGCCGCCAGACCGTCCCAACGGGCTCTGACATACATCTTTTTTTGTATCAAATGCGGTTGCATAGCGTCAAACCATCTAGGATCGCGCTGACTTTCAAGGGTCAAATAACCCGCCTCTATGGCCGCCTTGACCAGATGTTCTCCGGCTAAGGTACGCACGATCATGGCATTGGTGCCTTTATCAATTTTAGAAAATTCAGGATCCGGCGCGCAGTCCACCCATTGATCGCCCGCCATAATGTCGGCGCCTTCACCGGGCCCGTCAGGACAAATTTTACAGCGAAAGGGAATTTTCCAAGAGTCTTCCGGCGCGGCCTCGGGGTCATAACCATAAGGTTCCCATGAATTAGCCCTGCCGCTTTGACCGTCTTTTGTTTCATATTCTACTTCTCCAGGACATCCATCCCCGCGATAGGTAAAGCGCGTTAGGTCCTCGCGAGCTATGTTTTTTGATGAGAGGAAAATATCCATTTGCGGTGGGGGTATGCTACCTCCACATGTTGGCGCGAGCATATATTTTATCAGCTCATTGATGCGAGGATCATAGCGCGCAAAATTACGCAAGGCCGAAATATCACAAGGTCGTGCAATAACGGCAAAGGGCTTTCCCTTATCAAGAAGAGCGCGCAGATTACGCAGCGGCGCGACAGGGCCGTAAATTGATCCTGTACCTTGGCTGACATCTTGTGCTGTCAAGCTGATATGACCTTGCCCAAAGGTCGCGTCTTCATCAGAAGGTTTTGCATGTAGCACAAATGAAACGCGGCCACTATCAACCAAAAATCTCGCCAGCGCCGTTAACACGCCGCCCGTTGCAGCCGCTATTCGGACGGCTTCATCGGCGGCATAGGCGCTAGAAACAGACCTTAACGGCCCCCAATGAGGGTCAATGATCGTGTCCTCTTCGATTAAAGCTTCGGGCAGTGAATCTTGCCGCAACCCGGGACAAATATCATAAATTTGATCGACAACATCTTCGCGTAATTGTCCTACCACATGCGGGCGTTGATAATTAAGTTGTGAGGTTCGCACTTGTACAACATCTGACCCGGCAATGCTCTCGCAAAGTCCACACCCAACGCAAAGACCTTCTTCGACGATACGGTATAATTTCCGTTGCGCGCTGTACTTATTTCTTTGTGGGTTGGACATAAGGCTACCAGTTGATTGTTGTGACCATTCTTCACATTAACAGGTAATGTTGCACATTAATTTTCAGATTTACGAGAAATTTTCAACCTTGCAGGCTTCAAATCACTTTGGTGCAATCAGCTCCTCTGTGGAGTTTGTGATAATTTCGGCAAAATTTTTTCCGGCTTATTGTATTTTATAGTGCTGTCCTTAAGACTCATGGTTAAGTAGCTCGGGTTAAACCTACGCCCCAGATAATAATGAAAGTTGGACGGCATAAATGGATTGGACGCTTTATTGGTTTATGTTTCCGGTGGCGATGATGGTTGCGACTTGTGCTATGTTGTCCGGAATTGGCGGAGCCGCGCTTTTCATGCCGATTTATGTTTTGATTTTCCCCTTACTAGGTTCGCAATATCCTTTTGAAACAACTGTCTTGGCGGTCATAGTTTCGCTTATAACTATGAGTTTTAGTTTTGCCTCAGGGGTTAGTGTCTATGCCGCTCGCCGCCAGATAGATTATAAGCTTGCTATTCGGTTTTTGATGATATCAGTGCCATTGGCTTTTTTTGCTTCGATGATGGCTCCCTTTCTCGATGATAGAATTTTGCTGAGCATATATTCACTTTTGATTACGGGGGTAGCGATCAGTCTTTACAAGGCCAAACCGAATGAACTTTCGGTGCCCGCCAAGCAACGATCACCTATCTTCGGCTCCCTTATGACGGCGATAGGAGGATTTACGACCGGTGCAGCCTCTGTTGGTATTGGCGAAGTTGTCATGCCGCAATTAATGGGGCGGCGTTTAAAAAGCGGAGTCGCCGCCGGAACGTCTGTCTTTGTAGTTTTTATCACGGTTGTCGCGTCATCGCTTGTTTTAAGCTTTCAATTAATCCGGCAAGGGGATGTTGAAATCCCTTGGAATGTGGTCTGCTATACTGTGCCCGGCGTGCTTATCGGCGCGCAGATAGGGCCGCGCCTGCAAGGGCGCATACCGCAAAGGACATTCGAGCTTGCTATTGCAACGCTTTTTATAGCGATTGCGATAGCGACAATGACCGTCGTTATAAAGAGGTTTACAACAGCTTGAGGCTATATTTGGCTTGAACGCTGCGGAGGGTTCGCTCATATTTATAGTATGTTTAAACCTGTAAAAAAACGTGGTTTAACGTCGGGCGAGATGGCTCTTTTCCCAAACGGCTTTATCACGCATCTCGACATGGACCGGCTGCGCCTGATCAACCGCACGCATAATCCTTTCACTTCGGGAAAAATCGTTGCGCGAGGTTATGATCTTTATTGGAAAGACTATCCGGCGGATTTTACACGTCAGCCGCTTTCAGAGCGGGCGCTTTTAATGCACGAGCTCTGTCACGTCTGGCAATATAAGGAGGGAAGGCTGACAGCGTGGAGCTATCTGACACGGCCTAAAAACTGGGCCTATGGCTATGAATTTGATCCGCACAAAAACTTCGGGGATTACGCGATCGAAAAACAAGCCGATTTACTGCAAGATTGGTATAATATGAACCATGGTACTGTGCCCCATCGCCGACGCCAAGGCAGCCCTGTGCCAAGTCTTGCGCAAATCAATGCGGTGGTTCCTTTTAAATGGGATTTAACGCCCAAGGCAGTTCAGGAAGAAGATAGCCTGCTAATAGTATAATTCAATCAAGGGTGTCCCCCGCGCACGAGCCGTCCGGGTCTAGCGGTTGTCACTTTGTCATTGGCTATGACTTGTTCGCCTTTGACAAAGGTAGCCTTATAGCCGCTCACGGGCTGGATGAGGCGCTGACCCCCTGCGGGCAAGTCTTGAACCATTTCGGGCATATCAAGTTCTAAACCCTCATAATCAATGATATTGATATCGGCACGCTGGCCAACTGCAATGCGCCCGCGATCCGTTAATCCCAGATAATCTGCCCCGTCTGCCGTGAGCATTTGCACGGCGCGTTTAAGGGTGATGCCTTCGCTACCTTTACGCAGACGGTCGCGCGTCCAATGGGAGAGCAGATAGGTCGGAAAGCTGGCATCACATATTGTACCGACATGCGCCCCGCCATCGGATAATCCCGGTAGGGCTTTGGGGTGGCGCATCATGGTCAAGACATTGTCGTAATTCATTTCGTAATAATTATAGACGGGATAATAGATAAGGGCGCGGCCTTCATCTTCGAGCAGTATGTCATAGGCTTTCTCCCAGACGCTGACGCCGTCTTTACGGGCGAGTGCGGCGAGGGAGGTTTCATTACTTTGTTCGTAATCGACTTTGCCAGAATGGTCGAGACGGAACTGTTTTTCGGCAATAGCCTCATAATTTTCGATCATGATGTCGACAACAGGCGGAACGGGGCTGCCTTCGCCTGCGAGCTTAACAGGCGTTTCAGAGAGCAGCTGGGCTTTGAAATCGGGATCTTTCAAAATCGCCACGCGCGCGGCCAGTGATTTATCGGCAATCGCGAGGTAACTCGGAAAAGCCATAAGCGGATGGAATGTACAGTTAAGTCCCGTAAAAGATCCAATCGCGCGCGGGGCAACTTGCAAACTAATATCAAGCCCGTCGGCATTCATAGCCTCAGTCCGTCGAATGATATTCTTCCAATCATCAGGGGCAAAGTCGCGCTCCATGAGGGACATCGAGCCTTTGTGCCCGTGACCTGCGCGGTAAAAGGCTTCCATGAGGTCAAATTCTGTCTCGAAACTTTCACCGGGTCTAAGCATATCAAAATCATTGACGACTTGGAGAACGCCGTGATCAATACCCTCAAACGCGCCCGCAATCCCGACCAGCTCATCCTTGCCGGCCTCGCTCCCCGGCGTCCACGCGCCATCAGAGGATTTATGAAAATCGGATCGACCAATTGAAAAGCCAAGCGCGCCTGCCTCTAGGGCTTCGCGGGTTAGTTCGCGCATGGCGGCGATATCACGATCATTGGCGGGTTGATTAAACACCGCGCGATCTCCCATGACATAAACCCGCAGCGGGTCATGGGGCACCATAACGGCAAAATCGATGGTGTGGGGCATGGCGTCTATGGCGTCCATATATTCAGGAAATGTCTCCCAATTCCATTGCAACCCTTCATGTAAGGCCGTGCCGGGAATATCTTCAACCCCTTCCATGAGGCGGATAAGTTTGTCGCGGTCATCCTTGCGACACGGCGCAAAGCCAACCCCGCAATTGCCAAGCAGTGCTGTGGTCACGCCGTGATTGACAGAGGGCTTAAGTTCTTCGTCCCAGCTGATTTGGCCGTCATAATGGGTATGTAAGTCAATAAAACCGGGGGTCACAATATGGTCTTTGGCCGAGATGGTTTTGGCAGCCGCGCCTGCGCAGGCGCCAATCTCAACAATCAGGCCATCTTTGATAGCAATGTTAGCCTCAATGCCATCTGCGCCACTGCCGTCAAAAACTAATCCGTTTGCGATTTTAAGATCATAGATGTGCGGCAATTT
>CAZNWH010000105.1:0-7269 GCA_964576765.1 uncultured Hellea sp. | reverse complement strand
GTCACCATACCATGCTTTATGCAAGCTGTCTAAGCTCATAAGGATTACTAAAGATAGACTTGTGTTTATCATTATTTGTAATAAAATTACACCATGCAAAAATTTGAAGGCATATCATTTTTATGGGCTTTGGCTTTGTTTGCCGTGATAGGTTTTGTTTATGGCCTTCGGGCCTTTCTTGGTTATCGCAATGTCGCGCGGGACGCCGAAGCAGATTATGATTATAAAAAGCCCCAAGGTATGATTGATAAGCAATTGTCACGGGAGGGTTATATTCGAGCATATAAACGTTATCATAACCCGCGAAGTGCGGCCTATGTGGCGGGAACTATTGCCGCTATTCTTATCCTAACATGGCCAGCTTTTGCGCTCATTGAAATTGTTTTGAGGCAGGCATGGCATTTTTCAGGCCGGTCTCGCGTGATAGAACCTGGCTTTCTGGTTTGGCAGTTTTTTATCTTTTTTGGGATTATTGCTATTTGGGTATTGATTGCTTCTACAGGTGCGCGTCACTATCACCGGAGGGCCCCTGTGAGTTTTCGTGATGAAATATTAAAAGAAATAGAGGGAAACTAAGATGAATTTTCTTCACACAATGGTACGCGTTACAGATATTGACGCGAGCCTGAAATTTTATTGTGATGGATTGGGGCTGAAAGAGTTACGACGGCATGACGATGAAAAAGGCCGCTTTACGCTTGTGTTTCTCGCAGCGCCAGATGATCTGAAGCAATCAGGTTTTAAAAGTGGTGAACATCCATTTCGGGCGGGCCTTCCTATGATCGAACTCACGTATAATTGGCCTAATGAAAACGGAGAGAGCGAAGCTTATGGTGAGGGCCGTAATTTCGGTCATTTAGCCTATCATGTGGATGATGTTTATGAAACGTGTCAGCGTTTGCAAGATATGGGCGTAACCATTAACCGACCACCGCGCGATGGCTATATGGCCTTTATTCGTAGTCCTGACAATGTAAGCATTGAGCTCCTCCAACAGGGCGAACGCCTTACGCCACAAGAGCCATGGGCGAGTATGGAAAATACGGGCAAGTGGTAAGGTTATTATAAAAAAGTTAAGCCAATAAAAAAGCCGCCTCGTGCATATGCACCAAGCGGCTTTTTCGTAGCTTTTTTAAGCGCTTAGCACTTATAATAAAGATCAAACTCAACCGGATTAGGGTGCATGGCAACGCGGTGCACTTCTTCCATTTTTAGGTCAATATAGGCATCGATTTGGTCATCATCAAATACGCCGCCTGCCTTAAGGAAGTCACGGTCGCTATCAAGTGCGTCCAGAGCTTCGCGAAGTGAGCCGCAAACCTGCGGTATTTTTTTGGCCTCTTCAGGCTCTAACTCATAAAGATCGATATCCATGGCGTCACCTGGATCGATCTTGTTTTTAATCCCGTCAAGACCGGCCATAAGCAGAGCAGAGTAGCAAAGATAAGGGTTGGCGGTTGGATCAGGGAAACGCACTTCAAGACGCTTACCATTTTTAGACGCCGTCCAAGGAATCCGGACAGATGCTGAACGGTTACGTGAAGAGTAGGCCAGCATAACAGGGGCTTCGAAACCCGGGACCAAACGCTTGTAAGAGTTTGTTGACGGGTTTGTCAGCGCATTAAGCGCTTTGGCATGTTTGATGATGCCGCCAATGTAATAGAGGCAGTTCTTTGATAATCCTGCATATTCATTTCCTGCAAATGTTGGTTTGCCGTCTTTCCAGATTGACATATGAACATGCATGCCTGTTCCGTTATCATTCCACATTGGCTTTGGCATAAACGTCGCTGTTTTACCGTAAGCATGCGCCACATTGTGAACGATATACTTATAAAGCTGCATGTTATCGCCCATATTCAAAAGCGTGTTAAACTTCATGCCCAGTTCATGCTGGGCTGGCGCGACTTCATGGTGATGCTTTTCAGGTTCTAGGCCTAACTCTTCCATGACTGAGAGCATTTCAGAACGCATATCTTGCAGGCTATCAACAGGCGGGACGGGGAAGTAACCACCCTTAGGCCCTGGACGATGTCCCATATTACCGCCTTGGTACATGGTGCCCGTATTAACCGGAAGTTCAGTCGAGTCGATTTCATAGCCTGTCTTATGGGTGCTTGTATCCCAGCGAACATCGTCAAAAACGAAAAATTCGGCTTCGGGGCCAAAGAAAACATCATCACCAACTTTTGCACTACGCATGTAAGCTTCAGCGGCCTTAGCCGTGCCGCGCGGGTCCCGATTATAGGTCTCGCCAGTATCGGGCTCTAAGATATCACAAAAAACGGCTAACGTATCTTGTTGGTAAAAAGGGTCCATCTTGGCTGTTGATGTGTCAGGTAGTAGAACCATGTCTGACTCGTTAATGTCTTTCCATCCGCTAATAGAGGAGCCATCGAACATGGTTCCGTCCTTAAATAGATCCTCATCAACTAAGTCCGAATGGAATGTGACGTGCTGCATTTTCCCTTTTGGGTCGGTGAAGCGAAGGTCCACAAATTTTATGTTCTCGTCTTTAATTTTCTTAAGTAGTTTATCTGACATTTCTCATGTCCTTTCCCTAAATTTACTCTGGTTATTTCGGTTGTTTTTAAAGTGCTGCGTCGCCGGATTCACCGGTTCTTATACGGATGGCCTGCGAAACTTCTGAGACGAATATTTTACCGTCACCAATTTTACCTGTTTTGGCTGCCGTTTGAATCGCTTCTAAAGCGCCTTCGACCTGATCATCCGAGACAACGAGTTCGAGTTTAAGCTTTGGAAGAAAATCAACAACATATTCAGCACCTCGATAGAGTTCCGTGTGACCTTTTTGACGTCCGAAGCCTTTTGCTTCGATTACAGTCATACCTTGTAGGCCTACGCCTTGCAGGGCTTCTTTGACTTCATCGAGTTTAAAAGGTTTGATTATGGCTTCGATCTTTTTCATCATGGCTCTCCTAGACTTTGGTTCCAGTCTAAAATGTTTGACAGCACGTCGAGAGTCGAGAGGTAGGACTTAAGTCTTTGTAGAGATATCCTGATTTGTCCAAAAATGCATCATTTTTGGGCTCTTGGCGTAGCCCACGCCTTTTTTTTGGGCAAGATAGTTATGGGTAAAAGTTTTGGGAGCAATGATTTAGCTATCTTCGCTTAAGTTTTGGCGCTAAAGAGCGCCGATTCATAAAGTCCATATCATAAAAGCTCCGAGTAAGTTATGCCAAAGTTGGAAGTACGCCACCCAAAAAAGACCTATATTACAGATCAGCAAGCGCTTGATTTCCATGCCAAGCCTGTTCCTGGTAAACTTGCACTTCGTCCGACAAAACCGATGGCGACGCAGCGTGACTTATCTTTGGCTTATTCGCCAGGTGTTGCAGTCCCGGTTGAAGAAATCGCCAAAGACCCGGATTTGGCTTATGATTATACCTCCAAAGGTAATATGGTCGCTGTTATTTCCAATGGGACGGCCATATTAGGCCTCGGAAATTTGGGCGCCATGGCGTCCAAACCTGTTATGGAAGGAAAATCAGTCCTCTTTAAACGGTTTGCCGATATTGATAGTTTTGACATTGAAGTTGAGGAAGAAGACGCGCAGGCTTTTATCGAATGCGTCAAGCGATTTGGGAATACTTTTGGAGGTATTAATCTCGAAGATATAGGTTCCCCTGAATGTTTTATCATTGAGCAGGAATTACGAGATTTTCTCGACATTCCGGTTTTTCATGATGATCAACATGGGACGGCGATCATTGCCACTGCGGGGTTGATAAATGCGGCTCATCTGACGGGGCGTAAATTTGAAGATATGAAAGTTGTTCTCTCTGGCGCTGGAGCGGCGGGCTTATCTGTTTTGGGTCTAATAAAGAGCCTAGGTGTCAAAGATGAGAACTGTCTGGTTTTGGATAGTCGAGGTGTGGTTTATAAGGGCCGTAAAGAAAAAATGGATCAATGGAAAGCACCTCATGCAGTTGAGACTGATAAGCGTGATTTAGCCGAATGTATGGTAGGAGCTGATGTCTTTTTAGGTTTATCTGTGGCGGGTATTGTCAATAAAGACATGATTAAATCTATGGCTAAGAACCCGATTATTTTTGCAATGGCCAACCCTGATCCTGAGATTACGCCTGAAGAGATCAAAGAGGTACGCAGTGATGCAATCATTGCAACGGGCCGATCTGATTACCCCAACCAAGTCAATAATGTTTTGGGCTTTCCTTATATTTTCCGAGGCGCTCTGGATGTTCGTGCGCGAAATGTTAATGAAGAAATGAAACTGGCTTGCGCCCATGCCTTGGCGGATTTGGCCCGTCAAGATGTACCCGAAGAAGTGGCTGCGGCCTATCACGGTAAGCGCCCTAAATATGGCCCGGATTATATTATTCCAGCGCCGTTTGATCCGCGCTTAATTTCGGAAATACCGCCATATGTAGCGCAAGCGGCTATGGATACGGGCGTGGCGCGTAAACCTATCGAAGATATGGACGTCTATCGAAAATCATTAGCGCAGCGGCAGGACCCGACGGCGGCTATTCTTCAAGGGATTTCGTCCTCGGTCGTTGAAAACCCTAAAACGATTGTCTTTGCAGAAGGTGAAGAACCGGCTGTTATTCGCGCTGCGCAAGCCTATCAACAAAGAGGTTTAGGTAAAGCTATTTTAGTTGGCCGCGAAAAACCGATTTACGATAATATGAAATTGCTCGGCGTCGAAAAGCCTGAAAATTTCACAATTCTCAATGCCCGCCTTTTTGACCGCAATGCAGAGTTTACCGAATATCTCTATAGTCGGTTACAGCGCCGGGGCTTTTTACGCCGTGACGCGCAACGCCTTGTCAATAATGACCGCAATGTTTTTTCGGCTTTGATGCTCCATCACGGCCTCGCAGATGGTATGGTGACGGGGGTTACGCGCAGTTATGATATTGCGCTTAGAGATGTTCGTCTTGTACTTAATCACCGCACAGACGAACGGACTATGGGCGTGTCTGTGGTCGTGAATAAAAACCGAACGCTCTTTATCGCCGATACGAATATTACGGAACTGCCAAGTGCAGATGATTTGGCAGATATTGCCGTTACAACAGCAGGATTTGCCAAACAATTCGGATTTGATCCCCGCGTTGCGTTTTTATCCTATTCCACATTTGGAAATCCGGTAGGCGAACGCATGGAAAAAGTCAGGCGCGCGGTCGAAATTTTGGACGGGCGGGAGACTGATTTTGAATATGAAGGCGATATCGCAGCAGATGTTGCTCTCGACCCTCTGCACACTTTGACATATCCCTTTTCGCGTTTGACAGGGGCTGCTAATGTTTTGATTATGCCCGCAATTCATTCAGCGTCTATTTCAACTAAGCTTCTTGACACAGTCGGCGGCGCAACTGTGCTGGGGCCTTTTTTGACAGGGCTTGAAAAGCCGGTTCAAATCTGTTCGCTTGGCGCGACGGCGTCTGAAATTGTCCAAATGGCAACTTTGGCGGCCTTCGCTCCGTCTCACAGGGATGGCCATTAAGTGAGTATGAGTCAGGGATATTTTGGGCGCTAAGGTTGACCTAACTAAGGGTAAAGTCTCTGGCCATGTCTTGCGCATGTTGGGGCCCTTTTCGATAGCTGTGATCGCCCTGATTTCAACAGGTATCGTCGATACGATTTATTTGGGTCGCCTCACTGATGAGCTTCGCCCTAATCTGGGCGTTATGGCTTTGGCCGCCATTGGGTTTGCCTTTCCTCTGACATTTTTGGGTAACAGCGCTAATATTGGGTTAGGCGCTGGAACGCTCTCAGCAGTATCGCGGGCTTTGGGGCAGGGCGATATAGAACGTGCCCGGCGTCATGGAGCGGCTGCTATATTAATGGCATTATTTGTTATGGCTTTACTGGTGGCAGTAATGGTCATTGCCTTGCCCTATGTTCTGGGCTTGATGGGGGCTCAGGGCGATATTAAAACTATGGCTAGACAATATGCCATGATCTCTTTTCCCGGTCTTGTCATCGTATCTGTAGCCCAGATGAGTAATAATGTTTTGCGGGCTGGGGGAGAAGCGATTTTACCAAGTTCAATCATGATATTAGGCGCCGTTATAAATATTATTTTGGACCCTTTTCTAATTTTTGGCTGGGGCCCATTTCCGCGCTTGGAAATTCAAGGTGCCGCTTTAGCGACTGTTATTGGTAACACCATCGGCGCGATCTTTGGCTTCTCTATGGTTATGTTTCACCGCAAGGCCATTTCATTTACTGAAATGACGATGGGATCGATAAAGCGCGCTTGGAAAGTTATTGGCAGTGTCGGACTGCCAGCAGCCGGAACCAATATTATTGTGCCCCTAGCAACAGCTTTGGCTGTGACGATTATTGCGCGCTCTTTAACAACTATCGATGTCGCAGCCTTTACAGTAGCAAGCCGTGCGGAACTTATCTCTGTTGGTCTTCTCTATGCACTCTCGGCCTGTATCGGCGCAATTACAGGGCAAAATGGAGGGGCTGGCCTAACAGCACGCGTAAGAGAGGCCTTTAATTATTGCTATTGGCTTTGTATAGTCTGGGGTACATTTATGGCCATTGTTCTCGCTCTTTTTGCCCCGCAAATTGCAGCTGTGTTTTCAACTGATGCGGAGGTGATCGCCAAAACAATTCCTTACTTTTACATTGTTCCTATAACGATTTTTGGGTACGGTTTCGTCTTTATCAGCGCCGCCGGGTTTAACGCATTAGGCCGCCCTATTTATGGCTTAATTTATACCATTATCCGCTCGCTCATTCTTTATGTTGGGTGCATATATATAGGCGTACAAATCGATGGATTACGCGGAGCATTTTTTGGGATGGCGGTGGCCAACGTCATCTCTGGCCTGATTGCTGCAGGCTGGTCTTTAACAAAGGTGCCCATGAGCGCCAAAAAGAGTTGACGCGCCTTAAGAATATTGGCAAACGCCGCGCACCAATCCTTATGTTAGGTAAGTTCATATCTGTGCGGGTGTGGTGGAATTGGTAGACACGCTAGATTTAGGTTCTAGTGCCGCGAGGCGTGAAGGTTCAAGTCCTTTCACCCGTACCATTTGCCCGCTTAACATAGCGGCTAATTTATACGACCAGACTTTCAAAGTCGTTTAACCTTTGGTTAACCATAATCGATTCATGTTTTTGAGGTCGATTGAGTGTAATGAAAGGGATTTATGCGCTGTAATTATGGGACTCATGCATTCCGGCCGCCCAGCCGAACGCCAACCATAATCAAGGATAAGGTGTTGCGTAAATTACGCGCGATGCGCGCGAAATCCGAAAACCGTC
>CAZNWH010000104.1:0-7345 GCA_964576765.1 uncultured Hellea sp. | reverse complement strand
TTTGAGAGGATAGCCACGCCGTTATAGCTTTTCTGGCCATGAGTTTCGATATTATAGCCGAGCGCTTCAATCTCCATACGAGGGAAAGCGTCATCAACCGTTTTGATTTCTTGAAGGCAAACAACATCGGGCTTGGCCTGGGAGAGCCATTTTGTTACCGCATGCATGCGGGCATTGATTGAGTTCACATTCCAGGTGGCGATTTGCATAGAAGTGTTGGTCGGTGAGGCGCGGGTGAAAGTCAAGCCTTAGTGCAAAGGGAGTGTCATTTTGCTTCGCTTGCTCGAATAGAGGCTTAAACTAATGCCATAATAACAGCCTTTACAGCGTCCTCAGTATCGACATCCATAAAGCCAAAGCCCCATTCAGGGTAGTCTATGACCTCACCGTTTTGCAGGAGTTTGCCGACGCGCGGAGTTAATTCGAAAAGCATATCTTTTGGGTTTAAGACTGTTATGCGGTGAGGCAGAGCCGCAATGCGGTCAGGGAAATGAACGTTATATTTGAAGGCCGCTTCGTGACCCCATTCATAGGCCTCACCAGAGCGTAAGTTTTCGGCTACTGAAAAAGCTAACTGTTCAAGCGAAACATTCGGCCCGCGATATTTGATGGCTTGAGCCCACATATGTGTGAATCGAGTGCCTGCTTCGTCCAGAGGAATAGGCTGAAATTGGGAGGCGAAATCTTCGCGTTCCTGCTCGGTCAGCACAAGAGCAGAGACCATAACGATGCTCCCTGTATCATTTGGGCGCTGAAAAGCCATTTCCGTGGCAACCTTCGCGCCGGTATGGTGGCCGAGCATGTCAATTTTACCTAATTCCAAGACGTCAATAACTGACCAGATCGAGGTGGCGAAGCCTTCAATATCCATTTTTTGCGTCGGGACATCGGATTCTCCATGTCCAGGACTATCAATAGCAACGACTAAACGATCATCACAGGCCAGTTTCATAAACTCGATAAATTCACGTGATGATTTTGGACTTTGATGCAGGCATATCAGCGGATTTTTATTCGATGGGACACCAGCAATCCGAAGATGCATTTGGCCATAATCGGCATCAACAAATTTGCGGCGTATTTTAGTCATCTTGGGCAAGCTCATTACCGATGTCTTCGGAACTCGGTTCATTTGGCATGTTGAGCCCTTCAATGTCTTGCTGATAAACCCGCAGGATACGCGCCAGATACTCTTGCGTCCAAGCGCCGCGTTCTTCCGCGGCAGGTTTTGGAGGGGTGTAATTCTCAATATCGGCTTGAGTCACAGCTCCTTTTTCTTCCAGTAAACGTTCCACCGTATCAAGGCGTTCACGCATCACTGCGACTTCCTGAGCCAGAGCCATGGTTACAGCCAAAACTTTCTCGACGTCAGGGTCTTTGAGAAAAAAGGGTCGCTTACCTTTGGGTTTTGCACCTGCAAGTTTTAAAGGGTCTATCGGGTTTGTCATTAAGCCGCTTTTTCAGCCCCGACTATGTGCCAAGCGGCTTTACGGCCATAGTCTTCGATATCATCATTGGCATGTTCGGGGAACAGCGTAGTATCAACCACAGCGGCTACATCACCATGGAGGAGTTCGCTGCGGCTAAAACCGGCATCTATCATCCATTGATCAAGGTCGAGCTCATGCATCTTCGTCCAAAATGGCTCATTATTATAGTACGCATCCCAGTCTCGTATGGCTTGTTCATAGAGTGACATATCAGAAGCATATTGGGGTTGTTCGACATGCATAACGAGGCCGCCCGGGGCGAGTAATCTGTGACTTTCTTTCATAATTTTTGGCATAGCTTTGACCGATGTTTCATGTAGGAACATGGTTGATTGCACCCAATCAAAATAGCCATCGTCATACATGGATAAGTCTTCAGCATTGGCCTGAACAAAGGTAATATTCTCCACGCCCATAGACTTAGCGCGGGCCAATCCATAGCGCAAGACGGGCGCGCCTGTATCAACACAGACGACTTCTGCTTCAGGAAAAGCTTGTGCAATCGGGACAACGTTTTGACCAAGTCCACCGCCAATATCAAGGATACGCTTTGGTACAAAATTAGGGCGATTTTTTTTCATCCAAGTGATGACAGCTTCGCCGCCGCCATCTGAGTAGCGTCCGAGGCCGCCGCCTGTTGTAACGAAAATACCGACATCGTAATTGGCTGCACCTGTTACATCGCCAGGGACTAATTCATCGTGATATGATCCGGGCATGCAGTGATGATCAATGGCTGAGAGATAGCGAGGAATTTTGAGATCAGCATCGAGCACAAGACGCGGGTCATCCTTGGTCATCTCTTCCGCTTTGGCGTTTAGCTCATCTGCTTGTCGCAAGGTTATCCAGCGCCCGGCTTGTTGGCGCAGTTCCATTGTGCCGCGGCGTAGTGCGCTCCAATGTTGAAACAGGGGATCTTCAAGCAAAGCTTTGCGTACCTGATGACGGTGATTGGGCTTAGGATGATTGGGCCTCACGCGCGTTTCATAGGCGGTCTTAACGCCCGGCAGAATGTTTGCCGCCAAATGTCGGTTCAAATGCGCGAGAAAGTTAAACCGCGCTTTTTCGTCATGGCTTGTTTGGGGGGACATACCATGGATGCCGACATTACGATAATCGGGCGGCCCGTCATAGGGCGTTGTCTGTGTCATAGTGACTCCTGAGATTTTCCAGTCTTTACGAGGCAAAGGCTGAAAAAGAGTTGACGAAAGTCAAGGCAATGTGGTCGTCATGTATCACAAAGACGTCAACTATAATGGAGGTGAATATGGCCGCTAAAATTTTAGCGCTTTTTAACTTAAAGTCAGGCGTTTCGGTCGAGGATTATGAAACTTGGGCAAAGTCTGTCGATATTCCGACTGTGAACGGTTTGGGCTCGATTGAAAAATTCGAAGTTTTTAAAACAACGGGGCTTTTATTTTCTGAAGACAGGCCGCCTTATGCCTATTTTGAAACCATCGATATTCTGGATATGGATAAATTCGGTGAAGAGGCCGGATCTGAAACTATGCAAAAGGTCGCGGCTGAATTTCAAGCTATGGCTGATGATCTTGTCTTTATCACAACTGAACAGCTCTAATCATGGGACGTTTCACGGGTAAAACGGCCGTCATTACAGGGTCGGGTCGCCGCGGTGGCTTGGGCGAGGCCATTGCATTACGCTTAGCCAAAGACGGCGCTAATATTGTGATTTCTGATATTGGGAAGTCGCGAGACGCAGCCACAGGGGCAGAGCATATTGGGTCTACGGATGAAATGGAGTCGATTGCCGAAGAATTACGAAAGATGGGTGTTGCGGCCTCAACTTGTATCTGTGATGTACGCTCTCTCGAAGAGGTCAAGACACTTGCCAAACATGCCAAAGACACCCATGGCTCGCTTGATATATGGGTCAATAATGCGGGAATTGGCTATATTATGAAACCGCTTCTCGAGGTTACCGAGGACGATTGGCGCGCGGTGATTGATGTGAACCTTTCAGGCGCTTTCTTTGGGGTAAAATCTGCGGCAGAGATTATGGTAGAGCAGGGAAATGGCGGCAGGATTATCAATATTGCCTCTCAAGCCGCAAAATCAGGCTTTCCACATGCGCAGGCCTACACGAGTTCCAAACATGGCCTCGTGGGTCTTGCCCGCTCGGCAGCAGTCGAGCTTGGGGAGCATAAAATTACCGTCAATAATGTTTGCCCTAACCATGTTACAACGACGTTGGGCGCATGGCAGAACGAATATTTTGCTAAAGTCGTCGGCGCAGATAGTGTCGAGGATTACCTCGCGGCCATGGCCGCCCGTATCCCAATGGGCCGTCCGGGGTTGCCCGAAGACACCGCCAATGCTGTGGCCTTTCTCTGTTCAGATGACGCTCAATATATCACAGCCGAGTCGATGAATGTTTCCGGCGGTGAGGAGCCGCATTAGACATGTGGAAGCCCGCCTTACTTTGCTTAACCATTGCGGGATGTTCAGGGCCAGCAGAGCAAGATAATAGCTCGCTTGAAGACTTTAGCTCTCAATGGCGAAGAGCCTATGAGGCAGGTGATTTTGACTCAATGCGTAATCTTTATGAACCGGATGCGTGGTTGATGACGCGGCATCAACCAGCCCGTAAAGGCGTCGATGAGATATTATCCTATTTTAAAATGTCGCGCGCCGCCGGCGCAAAAGTAACCATCACATTTGACTATGAAGATGAAGTGATTGAGGGTGACCTCGCCGTGAAGGTCGCGAAATGGTGGCTTGATAGCCTACAGGCTGTTGGTGAGCCTATTCGTGATTCTGGTCGTTCTCTGGTTATTTTTAAACGTAGTGAAGATGGCATCTGGAGGCTTTGGCGTGATATTGATAACCACACACCCGATGTTACTTTTAAAGATTAATAAATGACCCATAACGAACCTGCCCCCAAAGATTTCACTTGGCCTAATGGAGCCAAGCTCGCGCTCTCAATTGTCGTCAACGTCGAGGAGGGAGCTGAGCGGGGTATCCTGCAAGGTGATAAGGCGAATGAGCCTGTTGACGAACTTGTTACGGGATTGAAAGCGCCGATCCGCGTTCATGGTAATGAGTCAAATTACCAATATGGGATTAATCGAGGCGCGCCCCGTATTTTGAAACTACTTGATGTGGCAAATTTACCCGCGACGTGGACTGTCTGTGCGCAAGCTCTCGAAAAAGCCCCATGGATTGCTGAGGCGATAGTAGCCCGCGGGGATGAGCCCTGTTCGCATGGGTATCGCTGGCTGTTCACTGCCTTTATGAGCGAAGAGGACGAACGCGACTTTATCGCTAAAGGCACACAGTCGATTGAGGCTACAACAGGACGTAAACCTGTCGGCTATCTCTCACGCTATTTGCATACGGATCATATCCGCCGCTCGCTCATCAAAGAAGGTTATCTCTATCACATGGACGATTATTCCGATGATTTTCCTTATTGGGATAATGTTGATATGGGCGACGGTACCACCAAGCCGCTTGTTATTCTACCTTACGCCATTGATTCCAATGATATGAAGTTCTGGCTTGATCCAAGTTTCACGAGCCAGATGTGGCTGGATTATGCCAAGTGGACATTTGATGAGCTTTTGCTTGAAGCCAATGAGGAAGGCGCGCGCATGATGAGCCTTGGCCTGCATTTGCGCATTATTGGCCGCCCCGGCCGTGTTTGGGCGTTTCGTGAATTTCTGAATTATGTCAAAAACCGGGAAGATGTTTGGATCGCCCGGCGCGAGGACATTGCAGACCACTTTGCAGGGCAGGTTAAACCTGTATAGTTGAATAATGCATTACCGCTCTCAATTATTTGTTCCGGGAAATCGTCCTGACCGTTTTGAAAAAGCCTGCCAAGCTGGAGCTGACCTCGTCTGTATTGATCTCGAAGATGCCGTTGGACCAGCGGAGAAAGCACAAGCCCGTAAAGATGTTTTAGCGTGGTTGGCAAAGACAGAACACAATTATGTATCTTTACGGATTAACGGACTTGAGACGCCTGATGGTGCGGAAGATATAGCCGCGCTTAAAAAAAGCGGATTGACGCTGCCGTTTTTAATGATTCCCAAAGTAGCCTCGCGCTCGCAAATGAATGATTTGGATGATGATCTTCCTAATGCTTTGGGGCCGTTCCTCGCAATCATCGAAAGCGCAGAAGGCTTGCTTAATTGTGAAAAGATATTTTCCAATGGACGGGTAAAGATGGGTATGTATGGCGCGGTCGATTACGCTGGCGATGTTGATTGTGATCTGTCTTGGGAAACGCATTTATATGCACGCTCGCGATTGGTTGCGGCGGCGACTGTTTATGATGTTCTCTTATTTGATGTCCCACATATTCATGTACGTGATCTTGATGATTGTGAAGCCACAACTCGCCAAGCCAAAGCGCTAGGTATTCATGCGCGATCTGCTATTCATCCCGCGCAGATAAAGCGTATTCATGCGGCCCTTGCGCCATCAGATGAAGAGATTAAGCAGGCTGAGAGGGTGATTGCGGCGGATCAAGCAGCCAAAGGCAATGTCGTATTACTTGATGGAAAATTTATTGAAGCTCCTGTTGTGAAAAAAGCGCAGCGAATTTTAGCTTATAAGGAAAGATCATAATGGTAGGATCAGTCAAAGAAGTTGGGTCAAACCGATTCCGAGAAACTTTCGGGCGTTATTATGAAGATTTCGAAGTCGGCCATATTTACGAACACCGTCCTGGTAAAACCATTACTGAATATGAAAATCACATGTTCACCTTGATGACAATGAATACCCATCCTATGCATTTCGATAATGAATTTGCTGCGGCTTCTGAGTTTAAACAATGCCTCGTTGTAAGCCCTTACACGCTCGCGCTTTTAATCGGCATGTCAGTTTCAGACTGTTCACAAAAGGCGATTGCTAATCTGGGCATGGATGGCGTGAAATTCACGGCTCCTGTTTTCGTAGGGGACACGCTTTATGGGGAGAGTGAAGTATTAGGTAAACGTGAGAGTAAGTCCCGCCCCGGTCAAGGCATCGTAAAAATAGTTACACGTGGATTTAATCAAAAGGGTGAGATGGTCTGTACTTTTGAGCGTAATATGCTTATCCCCGGTAAAGGCAATGCCGTAGAAGATAAGGTTGAGAATTACTAATCGGCAGAATACTCCACAATAGATTCAAATCCGCCATATATAAGGCGTTTGCCATCAAAGGGCATATCCGCACCAACATGCTCCATGGCTTGCATATCGGCATAAACTTTTTCATTTCCTATTTCTCGGGTTTCTTTGTCAGGCCAAAGTACATATGAGAACATAACGGTCTCATTTGGCTTGGCTTTAACGGCTCCATAAAAATCAGTGACCTTTCCCTTTGGAACATCATCACCCCAGCATTCCAAGACCTGTAGCGCACCATGCTTTATGAAGAGATGATCAACTTTTTTGGCATGGGTAATGAAAGCCACTTTATTCGCCGTGGGGACTGCCACAACAAATCCATCAATATAGGGCATATAATTCTCCATTCAGATAAGAGGCTCATAATGTTATACTGGCTTTGCGCCAAATCATAGTAGCATATGCTGAAAAGCGTAGTCAGAAAGCTAAATTGAAATGAGGACCAACCATGAACGCCGTACCTGCCCCAAATGCTTGGACCGTTGAAGACGAAAATATGATGCTTGATACGATTGATCGTTGGTGTCGGGAAGAGGTACGCGAACAAGTCATGGCAATGGAAGACGCCGATGAATATCCGCATGCCTTTGTTGAGCAAATGAAAGAATTTGGCCTTTTCGGTGCGACCATTTCACAGGATTATGGTGGGCTTGGATTATCGGCGACAACCTACGCCAAAATCGTCACACGTATTTCCGAAGAATGGATGAG
>CAZNWH010000103.1:0-7416 GCA_964576765.1 uncultured Hellea sp. | reverse complement strand
CATGTTTTTGCCTTTGGGGCTGGGCTCTCATTTGTTTTTGTACCCATTGTGTTTTTTCTGCCGGAATCCCCAGAATATCTGAATCAGGCGGAGACTAAAAAGAGTGCTAAATCGGGGAAACTGACTTCCCTATTTTCTGAAACCTATCGGTCACGAACCTTGCTCATTAGCATTTCATTTTTTCTTCAATTGATGGTGTTGTATTTCTTGTTGTCTTGGGTTCCTAAACTCATTGAAGATATGGGTCATTCCGCAGCAGACGGGAACAGAGCTGGGCGCCTCATTAACCTTGTGGGTATGTTGGGGATATTCGTTATAGGATTTGTGGCGCTGCGGGTTGATGTTACGAAAGTTACCGCTTTCTTTTATATAGGCCTAGCCATCATGTTGGCTCTAATTGCGAGTTTATCGCCTTCTTTATTCGCGATAACGAGCCTTATTGCGATAACTGGATTCTTTACTCACGGCGCGATGATTGGTCTTTATTCGACGGTACCGTCTCTCTATCCAGTTGAGCTGCGTGCAGCAGGTTCAGGATGGGCTATTGGTATTAGCCGCCTCGGTGCCGTGTTCGGCCCCTTAATCGGGGGGTATTTATTGGGGTTTGGCGTGTCAGAACAACAGCTATTTTACGCGTTCATTCCTGCGGCACTCTTAGCTGCGATTTGTGTATTTGTTTTATATCGACAACAGCGCCGAGTTGAAGTTTAATCGCAATGTCAAAGAGGGCTTGTTTTCTGAGAGAAATGCATATACATGAATAATCATGTAAAATTGATGTAAGGATCTGACATGGGTGTTGCGGCAATAAAGCCTGTTGTAAAACAGGCTCACAAAAACTCTCCAATCGATGAAGTTGCTCTGCAAGAGTTGCTCGTAGATATAAAAAACCGTCGGGAGGAGTTTAAAAAACAGCGTCACATTTCTCAGGATATTATTGAAAAACTTCAAGAAATTGGGGTTTATGGTGCTTTTGTTCCCAAGGTCTTGGGTGGAAACCCAATCTCACCTACCGAGTTCATGAAGATCATTGAACGGATTTCAATTGCGGATGGGTCAACGGGTTGGGTGGCTAGCTTTGCTTTTGCAACTAAATATCTGTGTTCACTCCCTGCAGAATCTCTCAAGAAAATCTTTGAAAAAGACCCTGGTTTGGTATTTGCGGGAGCAACATTTCCGATCCAACCTGCCAAGAAGGTGGACGGCGGCATCATTGTAAATGGCCGCTGGCCATTTGGCAGTGGCTGTATGGGGTCATCTCTAGTCGCGGTTGGGGTGTCTGTGCCGGGTAAAGGTGATGAAGTCTTCAAGCAAATGGCTGTTATGCCCCGCGACCAGATTACAATTGATGAAACTTGGGATACGTTCGGGATGTCAGCGACGGGTAGCCATACGATGGTTGTTGAGGATGTCTTTGTGCCTGATGATATGATTTTACTGCGCGATGCGCCGACATCTATTGATGCACCAGAATATTTATATCCGACAGTTACATTGGCTGCTCAAGTTTTAGCGGTATGCGGATTAGGAACAGCCCGCGCCGCGATTGATCATATTGTTGAAATCGGGTCAAAATCTAAGTCTATTACGGGCGCGCCGACCTTGGGTGACCGCGCTAATGTGCAAATCCACATCGCCGAGTGTGAAGGCAAATTGCAAGCCGCAAGAAGCTGGTTTTATGCCGCGACAGATGAAGCTTGGGATTCAATCAATGAAAGTGGTACTATAACGCGTGAGCAAAATTTGGCCCTGCGTTTGTCAGCTAGCCATGCCGCCAGAACGGGAGCAGAAGTGGCCAGAATGTGTTTTGAGATGACTGGAACAATGGGCATCTTCAACAAAAACCCAATGAACCAATATCTAACGGATTCTATGGTTACGGCTCAGCATGCCTTCCTCACCGAAGGCTCTTTTATGAATGCTGGTAAAGTGATGTTCGGCAAGCCTTACATTCCTGGTTTTTGTTAAATATAAAACATTCCGTTCAGCTATCTAAATTTATGAGGTCGGAATGTCGGCGATTGACGAAGAGTTAAAGTCTAAGTTTTTTCAAGGCATGAGCTATGCCGCTGCGACTGTGAATGTCATCACCTCTGATGGCCCGGCCGGACGAGTTGGCCTTACCGTGTCTGCCATGTCATCTGTATCTGCGGATACGCCGAGGCCGACATTGCTCGTGTGCATAAATGAAAATAGCGCCGCAGCCGCGAGCGTACTTGAGAATGGCGTGTTTTGCGTCAATGTTTTGCACAATCACCAATCCTATATTTCCGACGTGTTCGCGGGGCGTTATAAGGATACTGTAGAAGATAAATTTTCTTGTTCAGAATGGATCAAAGGTAAAACGGGCGCGCCTCGGGTCGCTGATGGTCTTGTGGCGTTTGATTGCGAAATAAAATCAACCGTAAAAATCGGCACACATCATGTTATATTTGGAGAAGCGGCCGAGATAACTGTAGCTGAAAAAGGCTCGGCGCTTATTTATGCTAATCGGTCCTATGGTGCCTCCCAGCCGATTATAGTGCCGAAATCCACTCGGTTTGGCACGGCTGTATCTAGCGGTTCGCTTTCCGTCGGATGCTTTCATACATTCGCCCCATTTTTTATTCCTGAACTCGTTGGTGAATTGGCGCGGGAAGGGGACGGATTATCCGTGAATTTGATTGAAGGGGATAATCGGCGTGTAAAAGAATCTCTTTTGTCAGGAGAATCTGAGATTGGCCTTCTCTATGATTTCGATCTGCCTGATGGCTTAGAAACCACCTTAGTCTCTAAGCTGACACCTTATGTGCTTTTGTCTGAAGATAGCCCATTAGCACAGAAAGAGGCAATTGATGATACGGACCTAGATGGTCAGCCTATGATATCTATTGCTGAAGATTTGAGCCGCGATCAGCTAGAGGGCGAATTGAGGGCTCGAGGCGTTGATCCGAAGGTTATATTTCGAGCGGCCTCTTTTGAAATGATGCGGGGCATGGTGGGGCAAGGATTGGGATTTGCTCTGGCTATGACGAAAAGCGGCGTTCAAAAAAGCTATGATGGGAAAAATCTCGTTGCAAGGCCTTTGGCTGCGCCTTTACCAAGCCACTCTATTGTCTTGGCGAAACGGCGGGACGAAACGCTGTCACCTGCAGCCTCAACTATCTACGAAAAAGCCTATGCGTCTGCTGCTTGGAGCTAACAGTTGAGTGTGAAAATTTAAATTTGACATACATGATTATTCACGCAAAAATTACATAATTACTGAGTTTGCTCTGGATTGTTTTGACACTCCAAAAAGCTCTCACAAAAACCTGAAAGGGAAACTGATGGAATATCAAATGATCATTGGCGGTGAAGCCGTTAAATCTAGTAACTTTTTTGATGTCCATGATCCTGCGACTGGAGAGCTCGTCGGTAAATGCCCTATTGCGGATAAAAGTGATTTAGACGCGGCTGTTGATGCTGCGCGCGCTGCGTTCCCGGCTTGGAGCGCACTGGCTGATGAAGAACGTCAGGGTCTTTGCCATGCAATTGGTCAGGTCATTGAAGATAATGCTGAAGAAATTGCACATCTCTTGACGAGAGAGCACGGCAAACCATTGAATGGCATTGGGTCCAGATTTGAGATGCAAGGCTGCACAGGCTGGTCACATTACACGGCTGAGCTCAAACTTCCTGTTGAGGTCTTGCAGGATAATGAGCAAGGCCGCATTGAAATGCATCGCAAACCAATTGGTGTGGTTGGCTCTATTTTGCCGTGGAATTGGCCCTTACTCATCGCGATTTGGCATATTTTACCGGCATTACGGGCAGGCAATACTGTCGTTATGAAGCCATCTTCCTACACCTCTCTTTCAACCTTAAAAATGGTGGAAATCATCAACACGGTATTGCCGAAAGGCGTTTTAAATATTGTAACGGGCAAAGGTGGTCTAGGCGCTTGGATGAGCGAGCACCCAGGGATTGATAAAATTTCCTTCACAGGATCAACGCCGACGGGTCAAAAGATTATGGGCGCAGCCTCGCAAACGCTGAAACGCTTAACCTTAGAGCTTGGCGGTAATGATGCTGGTATTGTTCTTCCTGATGCCAACCCTGCACAAATTGCAGAAGGTCTCTTTTGGGGTGCCTTTATCAATAATGGGCAAACCTGCGCGGCCCTCAAGAGACTCTATGTGCATGACAGCATTTATGATGATATCTGTGAGGAGCTGACAAAGTTCACGATGAACATTCCAGTCGGTAATGGTCTTGATGAGAATAATATCATCGGGCCTGTTCAAAATGAAATGCAGTATAATATTGTACGCCGCTTAGTTGACGATGCCGTTGAAGCTGGCGCTCGGGTGCTTGTCGGAGCTAATCCGGAAGAAGGCCCTGGATATTTTTATCCGCTAACACTCTTAGCTGACGTCACTGATGATATGGATGTCTGCCGCGAGGAGCAATTTGGCCCCGTCCTGCCGATCATGCGTTACTCTGATGTAGAGGATGCCCTGCGCCGCGCGAATGATTCAGATGTTGGTCTGGGTGGCTCTGTCTGGTCCAATGACAAAGCCAAAGCTGCTGCTCTCGCTAGCCGTATGGAATGCGGTAGTGTCTGGATTAACTCGCATGGAATGATACAGCCTGACGTGCCATTTGGCGGTGTTAAAAATTCTGGCTTAGGTGTGATGTTCGGTATTGAAGGACTTAAAGAATTGACGACCGTTCAATCTATCTATGGCCTTTAATATATTGATATTCAGAAGAACCAAATTGATTTGGAGCAGTTTTAGCTGGGAGACCGTATGACAAGCCCTTCAAACCCTATTGACCGTGGATCTGTTTATGTTGCGGTAGGCTTTCTGTCTGGAATTGGCATTTTGATTTCGACGACAATGCCGATGGTTATTGGTGGATTGATTGAAGGTCTGAATTTTAGCGAAACTCAAGCTGGCGATTTGGTTGCGATTTTTAGCCTAACATTTACGGCTATAGCGGTTGCATCACTTCTGTTCATAAGGCGCGTAAATTGGAAACTCACAGCCTTGGCCATGTCGGCCATTTGTGCGCTTGCTTTATTCGCTGTTACTTTGAGTTCAAACTATCAAACGCTTATATCTGTATTTGGAGTAATGGGGCTTGGGATGGGCGGCCTTTATGCATTGGGCATGACTATTTTAGGGGATAGTTCAAACCCGGATAAAGCATTCGGGCTTAAACTTGGATATGAGTCTATGCCGGCGATCATAGCGCTTTTTGCTTTTCCTGTTTTAGTAATTCCAGAATATGGCCTAAAAGGTATGATGTATGCTATGGCAGCCATGGCTGTGATTGTAGCCCCGCTTAGTTTCCTAGTCCCTTCTCGTGGCGTTAAGGGCGGCGGGGCGGCAGCGTCAGACCTCTCCGATGTAAGCGAGATAGCTGCAAAGAGGTCTAAAACGCCTTTGGGGCTGTCAATTACCACTCTAGTGGCCAGCATAATCTTCTTTAGCGGCGTAATAGCGACATGGGCATTTTTAGAAGTGATTGGCGGGGCTAAAGGATTGCCTGCCGATAAGGTTGGAATCATTCTCGCTTTGGGGATGGTTTCAGCGACCATTGGCGCCTTTGTTGCTGCTGCGCTCGGTAATAAAAAGGGACGTAATTTCCCAATGATCGCCATAATTATTCTGAATGTTCTAAGCTCAGTTTTGATTTGGCAATCTGCTTCTCTGTTCGCCTTCGCATTAGGGGCCATTTCATTCACATTCTGTATCAATTATGCCTTGGCTTACTTTTTCGGACTTAGCGCGGAAATTGACTTTAGTGGTCGGTTTGTTGCTCTTTCTACGACGACGCTTTCGCTCGGAGGCGTTATTGGCCCAGCTATAGCTGGACGTTTGATAGAAGGGTATGGGGTTGGGGCCGTTCTGGGGTTTTCAGCCTTTTGTACTGTGCTGTCTTTGATTTTATATATGGTCGTTGTGCGCCGATCGCAGCAATTAGTATAATTTTTTGGCAATATTGCACCGTCGCTTTCTAAGCCTGTTGCTGCTTTCTATACATAGTCGGCGTTCGTCCCGTTTCTTGTAGAAATACGCGTGAAAAACTCGCCGTTTCAGAATAACCACTTTTCTGAGAAACTTGTAAAATGCTCATATCTGTTTCTGACAATAAGCGTTTGGCAATAGCGACTCGTTTACTCAGAAGTAATTGTCTGAAGGATGTGCCTTCGCGTTTTAATCGACGGCGAAGTGTGGGTTCACTATAGCCTAACCTAGCAGCTACATATGCTATATTGGCCTGATCATGCTCTATGCAATGGGGTAGGAGTTGATTAATGTTTGCGGCCATTGAAGTAGGGGTGTAGCTGTCCAGGTCCAAAAGTTCTAGATAGTGCTCAAGCAGGGGGATGAGGTTTTTGTCAAACTTAGCTGACCCCTTTTTCATATCTTCAGAGTGTAAGACAATTGCATTCATGTCCTGTTCGAAAAAAACTGGACATTTGAAAAAGACCTCATAAATATTTCCTGTCACAGGTTTTGCGTGCTCGAAATATATTTCTTTTGGCTTGTAGTTTTTGCCAATATAGCTTTTCAAAAGTCTATTTACATAGCCGATTGAAAACTCAACATCTTGACGACGAGGGCCAATATTTTCGTCAGTTATGACATATTTTAAAATTGGTTCAGTCGTATTGGTGAATTCCAATTGCGTAACCTGTTGAATGCTGGATACACTATTTGAGTAATATTGGATGGCCGACTTTAAATCCGGCGATGATAAAAAGATAAAGCCAACAGCTCCCACAAGCTCTGGTCCCATCTGATTTGAAATATTCAATCCCAGTGTTTTATTCTTAGTTATAACGGATAGGCGTTCAAATAATCTCATGTAACTATTTAATGGAATTTCTGCGCCGTAATCATAAAGGTTTTGAGTTGTCAAACCTTCGGTCAATAAGAGGTCGTCTTGTTGGGTTGGCGATATGTTGGCGTGATTCAATATTGAGTGAAGAATACGGGCACGAATAGTCGGGCGGTAATGTTCTTGTTGTTTGATATTCATAACTCAATCAAAAGCGCGATGGATTTAAATTGCCTTCAATAAAGTATCAAATATTTGATTAAATATATCAATATTTAAAAATGACTTTAGGCGATTAGTGATGTCGTAAAATTTGAATATAGACACGAAGAGCAATGAAGTTCCTCATCTGTGTTTCAAATACCACGCCGAAAACTTAAATTTTTGTATCTAACAAAGTTGTCCGAATTTGACAAAATAGATGTTTGAGTTTCGTGAAAGTGTGATTGCGTATTAAATTTTTATATAGAAGGGGAATTCTATGAACTATCGACTTCATGTAACCACAGCGCTGGTTGCACTTTCTACGCTAATGATGACACAGGTTGCTGCGGCTCAAATAACAGACGAAATTATCGTTACGGCGACGAAGAAATCTACAAA
>CAZNWH010000102.1:0-7506 GCA_964576765.1 uncultured Hellea sp. | reverse complement strand
CGACGTCGATATAAGCCATTTTCGAGCCAAGAATATCAATGTAGTTATGGGTGTAAGTTGTCTGCGATGAAACTTCGAGCGGCGGAACCTTAAAGCCCTCATACGAGTTGGGTTCTTTTGGTGATGTCGATGTCATTATGGCTTCGCAGTAATCAAATATCTTGAATGTAATCTTATCATGATTATCTCCTTTGGTTTTACCATGCTGATAGTCCGTAAACTTGTCGACTACTTAGTTTAAATCAACAACATGCCAACAAATATTGCTGCTGAATAAACAGCAAGAAAACACCGTACCGCGTTCTATATGGAATTAACCTTTCATTGCAAAATTACTCTAGTTTAATTTGGCTTTTCACAAGAGATTCGTCAGAGGCCCAGCCACCAAACCAGTGTTGGGATTGCCCTAGTTTTTCATCACGGTCTTTGATGGATTCATACAGTTCCCACATGCCCGGAAGCATATCTTGTGAAGGTCGAGCCTCTCCGTCTTCAAATCGCATATAGTATTTTGATGACCTATCGTAAGGAATCCATTTCGGAAGACTAGCTTGATTGGGGTTTCCAGTTTTAATGAAATTGATCATGTAATCAGACATCGTTTTTGCCATTTTTTTATCGACTTCATCCGCTCCTTTTTGGGGATACCAATCAAAAAAGTATTTATCGTCTGAGCAATGCGACACACCTCTATTTTGACGGCTCCCATTTACGGCTTGATCCGCATCAGACGGAGAATGAGCCATGTAGTAAAGGTAGCTGGAAGAGGTCACTTTATGAGATAGCCGTGCTAGAGTTTGTGTCCCATAACTGACAACCCGGTCCCGCGCAGCATCATATATGGCGTCAATCGGTTTGTCAGAAGAGTAATGTTGCAAAAAGCGAGGACTTAGTTCCCCATACCTTTTTTTGACGCTCGCCTCATAAGCTGTGGTCGAAATAGGTGTTTCGTTAACAAGACCCGCAGACTCAAAGAGAGACACCTCGTCTTCATTTATGCCCAGCAGAACAGGAACGTCATGACGTTGACCAGTTTTATGAAGCTTGAGAATTGACTCCGGAAACATCCAGCCATCAATGACATCAGCTGCACCAGCAGGCGGATCATATTGATTGATGTCGGAATTTAATACATGCTGCTGTATTTGAATGGCTGAAATATTCCGTAATTCAGAGATGGATTTTGCATTCATACTTTTAGCAAAACGCAAGCCTAATTTTTCTGCAGATGCCTGACCTAAATGTTCCCGTTTTAAGAAATGCATCCTTGAAATACCGGCATTACTGCACAAAGGAGCTGCGCGGTGAAATAAACCCTCGCTAAGAGGCGTGGCTAAAAGAACGCCTACAGCTGTACCGCCACCGGAGGGGCCCAAAATTGTAACAGAAGCGGGATCTCCGCCGAAATAAGAGATGTTGGCTTGAACCCACTTCAAAGCTTGTACTAAATCTTGCATGCCATAATTGCCAGAAACACCTTGAGCAGATTCACTAGATAATTCGGGATGAGCGAAAAAACTAAATATACCTAGGCGATATTGGGGCGTTACCACGACTATCCCTTGGCGGTTCAGAGCCGCGATATCGGCCCGAATACGACTAGCTGCGCTTCTGGTACGACCGCCTCCATGTATCAAAAATAGAACTGGCAACGAGGTTTGATTGTTTTGTTTGAGGGCTTGAATAGGGCTGAATACATTTAAGTATAAACAGTCTTCGCTCTGGGGCAGGTTACGGTAGGATGCGGAACTTGCAGCCGTAATTTGCTGTATGCAAGCAGGAGGGTTGTCAATTGCGTTATAAATTCCAGTCCAAGGCTTTGCGGCTTGCGGAGATGTCCAGCGCGCCGCACCAATTGGAGGTTGAGCGAAGGGAATGCCATGGAAAGCCATAACATTGCTATCGTCAGATAATGTTTGACCTTGCAATATACCTGTAGAAATTGTGAGCAGAGCTGGGTCAGAATGGTTCGGTGCACAACCGACCTGAGCCACTAGATATGTAAAGCTCAATAATAAGCCAATTATTCGGCCCGTTTTTTGATGAAGATATTTCATAATCAAATATTTGATATCTATATCCTAAGCTTAATTAAGGCGCGGGGTATCTTTCTGAAGACATTCTCCTTGGGGCGGGAAGTACATTAAAACCAGATCATGCCGCTTCTCAATATTGACTATACCGCCATGCTCTACGCCTTTGGGATAATAAAGAAGTTTAGATGGAGCTGGGTTAATCACATATGTGCACTGATCCTCACCCTCATGAGTATGGACATCGGCCCCACCGCCAACATCGATACAGCTAAGCAAAATTTCGATATCATCGTTGATGAAAAGGCAGTGATTGCTCGTGTTAACATGGTGGTCTGGAATATAGGCACGGGATTTTGATTTCTCGGTAATTAAAAGCTGCTCATCAATCCAAATGCCCTGATCAAGTTTGAGGGATTTAGGCTTAGCTTTCGGGTTTAGAATTTGAACTTCCAATAAGAAAGTATCGATTTGTCCAGCTCTTAATCGGATGTCGGTATCTATTTTCCTAGGGATGTGGACTAGAGCTTCCTTTGTCAGTGTATATAGAGCCGCGCCGGAATCTTTGCTATCAGTTGAAGTTGGATCAACTAATAATTCACCATCAAGTACAATATAAAATCTATCATAAGGCGAACTCCCTTGAGGTAAGCTGTGTAAAGCTGTGAGTTGTAATTGTTTTACAGCAATTTCTGAATTGATTAGTAATGGTTTTTGCGACAGGCCTTCATCAATAATTTTTGAGTCCACCGGAACTGTAACGATCTGTGATCCTGGCTTATAATAAAACTCTGTCTTCATTTAACTTATCCTCTATATTTTCACTGAGTATGTTTATTTAGCACTTGGGGCTAATTTGCCCTCGCGATGGTTTTTCCAAAATTGTTTTATCGGCGAATAGGCAACTGCAAACACAATCATTGCGAATAAAACCATCGCTATTGGACGGTCAGAAATAAATTGCCATCTAAAGCCAGCCGTTAGTTGTGAAACTTGAATTAAAGAGTCTTCCGCCATCCCGCCCAACAATAATCCAACAACAGTTGCGGCAACCGGATAGTCATATTTGATCATAATCCAGCCCAAAATTGAACAAAAAATCAAGGTCAGAGGGCCGCTAATATCTGATGTTGTTATATAGGCTCCGTAAACAGCCAAGACAAAAACAGCAGGCACGAGATATTGAATAGGAATTTTGACCATCAGCAAAATCATTCGCAGCAATAAAAGTCCGACGACGATGAGTAAAAGCCCCTGAATAATATTAGCAAAAATCAAGGCATATACCAGATCTGTATTTTCAGCGACAAAACGCGGACCGACCATAATACCATGCAGCGTAAAAGCGCTTAATAAGACAGCCGTGCCACCCCCTCCTGGAATTCCAAGCGCGAGTAATGTCCCGAGTGAGCCCCCCTCCGCGCTGCTATTGGCTGAATCGGCGGCGACCACGCCCTTGGGGTTACCTTTACCAAAACTCTCCGGGTTTTTATCAAGCCGCTTGGTTTCGGCATAAGAAATCAAATTAGATATAGCCGCTCCAACTCCCGGTAAAGCGCCAATACCCACACCAATCACTGATCCCCGTATCAAGACAACGGGATAAAGAAAGGCCTGTTTCATACCACTAATGATACGCTTAAATGAAACAACCCGTTCTTCTTCGTCTTCAACGATAAATTTTTGGTTCATAATATCAAACAGTCCGCTACAAGCGAGTAGCCCCATCAGAGCCGGTATGTGCGGAATACCGGGCTGTAAGGCTTCAAACCCCATCGTCCCGCGATAATATCCTAAGAGGCTGGTTCCGACAGTTCCCAGCAATATTCCAAAGATACCCGCTATCAAGCCTTTTCGAACGCTCTCTCCGCTCACACTGGCAATCATAGTTAAGCCCCAGAGAATAATCATCAAATTCTCTAAGGGACCGAGCTTAAGAACCGCGCCAGCTAAAAAGCCAATCACAAGTAACAAGATTATATAACTCCCGATCATCGCCACAACCGAGGCCATTAATGATAAGCCCAAAGCTTCATTGTGACGTCCCTCTTTAGTCATCGGAAATCCGTCAAACGCCGCTGCAACCGAACTAGATGACCCAGGTAAGCCCATCAAAATACTAGGAATGGAACTCCCAAAACCAGCCCCTGTAAACATCGCCGTCATAAACATTAAAGCCGTAAAGAGGTCCATATAAATTGTCACTGGCAGCAAAAGCGCCAAGACCATGACACCTGATAACCCCGGAATTGCACCGCCAACCAAGCCTGCCATCAACCCTGGAATCACTACCGCCCACGGCGTCCAAGACCCCATTAATATATCAAAAGCCCCTTTTATCGCATCGACGTCAAACATAAGGATCACATTAATGTTGTTGGAATGGGCGCAAGCGATAAGAGCTTAATGAGCCATGTCGCAAAAGCAGAAAAAATAATGGAAAAGATCAATATACGACCAAAGCGATTTTCGCCTTGTAATATAAGGCTCAACCCGATGAATAGAAAACTTGCTATTTCAAATCCAAATGGGTTGAGGACTAAAACATAAACCACCAAAAGTACCATCATAGCGGCAGTACGAATAGACGAGGGTTCTAATAAATTGCGTAAGGTTTTTTCTTGCACCGCACTCTCTACATCGAAGGCGTGAACCCGAATTTCCATAATCAAAGTCATAATATATAAAATCATAATCACGGCAACGCAGGGGCCAATCATTATCATATTATACAAGCTTTGAGAGGCGCTTCGGGCGTCAAAAAAATACCACAGACATGTTCCCGCTATGAACGTAGCGAGAAAAATATGTCCCCAATTGGCCTGTATATTCCATTTATGTATCTGCATAATATTAGTTACTCATATTGCTTCAACAGGTCATCATATTCGACAAAAAGATCATAAGCTTGCTGAGACTCAAGGTTAGATGCCTCTGGTCCCTGCCAATTATGCGCCACAAATTGCTTGTTCATATCGTCTATAAAATCTTTACTCTTTGACACCTTTTTAAAAGCGTCGACTATTTTTTCATATCGCGCAGGATACTTATTTTGGAACTCTTTTGAGGCGATGACGCTTTTTAAAGAACTTGGTACAAATTCGACAGTTTTCCCTTGCACTTCAAGCATCTGGTTAATCGTTGGAACATCAATATCCGGTTTCAAACCTTCGGGAGCAAAGACAGAGAGTTTGGGTTTGAAGACCGCTAATGGGCGAGCAAAATCGCGAATGGAAACATAGCTCTCATGCGTTACAACGCCAAAATCGACCTGTCCGCCAGCTACCGCAGTCCTTAATTGGCTACCAGAAGAATAGTAAACCATGCGTAAGTTTTCTGGTGGAATGCCCATAGCTTCCAGCGTTAGTAAAACATTAATCTGACCTCCTGAGCGAGGTAAAATAGCGGCGGCATATTTGAGAGGGTTCTTACCAATGTCTTCAAAAAGCGATAAGGCATCTTTGTGGCTATGCTTATTATTAAGCATTAAACCCGCCATACTATTCCACTGGTTATTTATAAAGACGAAGTCATCCAATTTAAATTTTACGTCGCCATTATTCATGGACCAAACCATGAAAGGAACTGGAGCCGACACCAGATAGGTATAGCCATCATCAGGTTGACGGAGGAGATAGCTAGCGGCCTTAGTCGTCGCGCCAGATATATTCTGTACAACGACAGGCACGCCAAGTTCTTTTGAAAGGTGTTTCGCCAAACCCCGTGCCATCGTATCAAATACGCCTCCAACACGGTTGCCAGCAATAATCGTAATCGGACGTGAGGGCCAATCTTCAAGTGCTTCTATACCATGACCGGATTTCGTTACGGCAGCAGATTGGGGCGCTTCAGACCTTTTTGTAGATACATTATGGATAACAAAAGCAGCAATTAACAATATCCCTAAGACCGATAACAGGCCTAACTGGGATTTAAGAAAAAAGTGGCGCGCCCTCACATTGGTACCTGAACGTGATATACCCAAGGACGCTGTATTTTGTCGAGACGTTGAAAGTCTTTGATCTTGTCTCGGTGTGTTAAACTCAGCTCAATTGAGTCCAGACCTTTGAGTAAACTCTCGCGCCGCCAAGAATCTACGTCGAAAGATATTACGTCACCCTTAGGAGTTACAAGTTGTTTGAGATTAAGGTCTATTTGAAATGTTCCCAATTTAATTTGGGCCGCGAGACGCTCAATTGTATCCACGGATAATATAATAACCAATAGACCTTGCTGAAAACAATTATCATAGAAGATGTCCCCAAAACTACTGCCTATTAAACACCGGAAGCCAAGGTCTTTAAAAGATTGTGCAGCCATTTCGCGTGAACTCCCGCATCCAAAATTTTCACCTGTCAGAATAATTTCGGCTCCTTGATTTTCAGCTTTGTTAAGCCAGAAGTCTGGATTGGGTTTGCGCAGTTCATTATCTCCGTCAATGTAGCGTAGTGCGGTGAAGGCAACATCAGCTACGGATTTATCCGTTGTTAAAGATTCCAAAGGGGCAATAATATCTGTGTCAATATCAGGGTCCAGCATAGCCACGGCTTTGCTGTTAATGCTCTCAAATTTATCCATCACACAGCTCTTTTATGGTTTTGGTTATTTGCGGTTAAGGCATTCAAACTTTCAACATCTGTTATTTTCCCGACAATTGCAGCGGCCGCTGCTAATCTGGGGCTAGCAAGATGGGTGCGAGATAACGGCCCCTGACGTCCCATATAGTTACGATTAGAGGTCGAAACACAGCGCGAGGAAGGCGGCACTAAATCCCCATTTATGGCAGAACATAAGGAACAGCTTGATTCCCGCCATTCAAATCCGGCATCTATAAATATTTTATCAAGTCCGCGGCTCTCAGCCTGCTTCTTGACTAACTGCGAACCAGGTACAACCCAAGCCACAATATTTTGCGCAACTTGATGCCCTTTTACAACCATGGCGGCCTCTTCTAAATCAGAAAGTCGTCCATTCGTGCACGATCCAATAAAAACCTGATCAATTGGGGTGCCCGCAATAGGTTTTCCAGCTTGGAGTCCCATATAGTCCAGAGCTTTGCGCCAGCTATCTGCAATGTCTTTGCTCGGAGCTTGCTCTGGCGAGGGGATATTGCCGTGTATGCTGATCGAATGAGACGGGTTGATACCCCAGCTAATTTGCTGACTAAGGTCGCTCGCGTCCACAGTGATTTCGCGGTCAAAACTCGCCCCCTCATCGCTATGAAGCGTGCGCCAATGAGCGACAGCTTGATCAAACTGTTCTCCACTCGGAGCATAGGGCCGTCCGCGTAAATACTCAAAAGTTGTTTCGTCAGGGGCTATTATAGCGCGCTTTGTGCCCATCTCGACTGCTAGGTTACAGACTGTCAACCGGGCTTCGATGCTCATATTTCTTATAACTTGGCCTGCAAATTCAACAACATAACCTGTGCCAAGTTTAGAGCCGTAATCAGATATCAGCTTTAAAATCAAAT
>CAZNWH010000101.1:0-7578 GCA_964576765.1 uncultured Hellea sp. | reverse complement strand
TCTTTGGTTAAATCGGCAACAATTTTGGGGTCGGAAGAATAACTTTCATAGGTTCTGCCCCAACGCGCGTCCCGCGCAACCGCTACAGTTGGTGCAAAGGTCCAATCAATACCTGTTACGGCAACTTCACGCGCTGTTGCTGTTCCTATGTCGCGCATTAAAGCAGGATTGTTAGCAGCCCCTAATCCAATATTATGAGGAAAGACCGTTGCCCCAACGACATTGTTATGACCATGGACAGCATCTGTTCCCCACATAATCGGAATCGCCAAACGATCATCCCCAGTATTCATCGAGGCTCCGTAAAACAGATTCGCCATGTTCAGCCATGCCCCCAGAGGTCCATCTGCTTTATCGGTGGGCCAAGACCCTCCCCCATTTAGGATAGACCCGATATGATATTTCGCGGCATCATCAGGCGAGATAGATTTAATTTCCGCCTGTATCATCTGCCCAACTTTTTGCTCTATGCTCATTTTAGTAAGCCAATCATCAATCTTGGATTCAATAGTCGGGTCTTGTTTAATGGGGCTTTTGACGGCAGGCCATGTTGCCGCAGCAGCTTCAGAGGAAGAGCAGCCCGTCACTGCTAAGCTTGCGCTTAACGATGCCGCAAGACACGTCAATAGAACGGTTTTAGATTTCATGATATATCTCGTTGAATTTGTATCACTAAAAAGCAGGCACGAGGCCTGCTTTAAGATTTAAAACTTCGCGCGTACACGGACACCATAAGTACGAGGTGGAGAAAAGAAACGTGTATTATCAAATTGCGTGATGATAATTGCTTGTTCGCGTTCAATACCGGTCAAGTTATTCACATAGGCTTCAATACGCCATTTATCGTCATGGCCGTGATTATAACCCGCACCTGCATCAATAGTGAAATACCCATCCACAGTGTCATCAAGACGTGCTGACACGTCATCATCAGGATTGAAATCAATACTATTGAAGATCGTCATAAATTGTGATGAACGATATCCTACAGAAACAATGCCATCTATGCTGCCACTATCAACTTGCCAGGCTTTTGAAACTGAACCATTAAACTGAATTTCTGGTGTTCGTATTAAGCGATTACCTTCAATCGATCGGTTAACCGCATTATCTGGATCCACATCAGCTTGGAAACGAAAATCCTGTATTTCTTGCGAATTCACAACACGCGCCTCAGGTAACCAAAGTAATGTTGCATCAAGAGATACATCTCCTGGCAAATCTAATCCTCCTTCAAATTGCGCTCCGTAGATTTCAGCATCAGAGGCGTTAAACGTAAAAGCAACGACATTACCGCCTCCACCTAGTGCAACATCAGGATCAGTAACTTCACCAGTAATAAAAGCTCCGATTTGTGTTGTTGAAATCAAATTGGTTAGCTGGAGATCATCGTAGTCATAATAGAAAGCTGATAAATTGAAATGCCCATTTATATCATTTGTCAGGTCAAATTCTAACTTTGATCCAACTTCAAACAATGTTAGTGTCTCAGGCCCATAAGTAGGCGCTGGTGAATTCGTATCAAATGCCGCTGGTGCTCCTCCCGCAGGATTAATTTCTATAAGCCCACCAACTTCCAAGTCTGAAATATTATCATTGAAACCGCCCGATTTATTCCCTGTTGCTATTAATCCATAAATTAAATGATCATCACTAAGATCATATTCCGCACGAAGGCGCCAATCAGTAAAACTATTGTCTATAGAACCGTTCTGCAAATCAAGATCAGTCAATTCAGGCGCGACAACGGCAAAAGATACGCGATCAACTAACGGATCAAAAACTGCATTACCAAATAAATCTGCTGTAGCTTGAGTAAAGCAACTACCGTTAGATGTACCATCAAAACCAATAAGATTGTCCGGACACAAAGGACGTTCTCCAAATGGAATAGGGTCTACAACTTCACCATTAGCGAAGATATCATCCAAACCATCTCTGGCTCCGAATGTTTCAATTCCATCAAAATAAAAGTCTATAATTTCTTGAGAGGAAATCTCATTATTTCCATCCGTGTCTGGGTTGAATATCGTACGGTCGAATCCAGCAAATTGGAACCCTTCAGTTCCAACAGGCGGCGCAAAACAACAACCAAAGCCATCGCCGCCGATAATAAAAGATTGACCAAACCGGGCATTTATACCGAATCTTTCTTTATCATCCTCGGTAAAGCGTAAGCCACCCGTAACACGAAATTTATCCGTCACATTGTAGGTCGCATCACCGTAAAAGGAAATACTTTCGGTATCTGTAAACTGGTTAAACTCTACGCCTGTGAAGAAGGGATTTCTGTCCCCAGTTGTACCCAAAAATGTTCGCTGGTCTTCTGTGAAATAGAATATCCCAGCAGACCATTCCAATTTTGAATCATTATCGGAAAATAGTCGAAACTCATGCACTTGTGATTCAGAGTCAGTAATAAAATTAACTCGTGAAAAATTATCAAAGTCAGACGGAGAAAGCGTCTCAAATACCCCTTCATAAAATGGAGATAACGGTGTAGCGAAATCATAGTTATAAACCAGATCACGATAAGAGCCAATGTATTCGGCCTTTATATCACCAAAATCATATTCGACATGCCCCTTGATACCATAATGTTCGGTATCCTCATCCGGTGTAAAAGCACGACCTACGACATCTCGAGGATTATCAATATCATCCGGATCAATGCCATTTCCCAATGGATTAGCGAAGTTTACTCCCGTATAACCTGTGCCTTTTTGTTCAATATAATCACCAGTAACTGTAAGCGTTAATGCATCATTGGGCTTTACTTTGAATGCTGCTCTCACACCAAAATCATCAGCTTCTTCGGCGACACCCACACCTTCATCCTCAGATGTTGGAACAGGGGAATTCAATTCAGAACTATCTGGATTAATATTGTTAAAATAACTATCATGACCTCCCTTGAAACCAGATATACGAAAGGCGGACTTGTCTCCGACTGCTATGTTGGCAACCGCTTCAATGCGGTAATCATTGAAATTTCCGTATGAAGCTTCAATCGCAGCATCTGTTTGCCCAATACCCGGAGCCCAGGGGATAATATCTACTGATCCTGCTGTCGCGTTACGCCCGCGTAGAGTGCCTTGTGGCCCAATATTGACTTCTACACGTTCAATATCAAAAAAGGCAGCACCAAAACCCGAAGGGCGAGGAACGTAAACACCATTTAGGTGGGTTGCTGCCGCAGGATCGCCCAGTTCAGTATTGTTTGAAGATCCAACACCACGAATATAGACTTCAATATTACCCTGATTGTTAGCAATCGACACACCTGGTATTTTACCATCTAGTTGGTCGATGTTATTAATACCTAAAAGGCTTAATTCTTCGCCACTAATCGCGGCGGCAGTACCCGCATAATCCTGCAAAGACTGAGCACGGCGCTCAACAGTGACAATTACCTCATCAACACCATCATCACCCTCAATGATTTCGCTTGTCTGTATTTGAGCCGAAGCTGTTGAGACAGTTGCCAAAGCTGTCAGAATTGCAAATCCTGATATGCTTGTAAACTTTAGGCGGTTTTTGGGTGTTGTTTTACCACGTAACATTATAGTCCCCTTCAGAAATATTTTTGTTGTTAGCTTTCCCTAAAAGGAAGCATTTTCCAAACACAAGACAAATGCGATGAAATGGACTTATGATGCGGTGAAGTGGAAAAACAGCCACTTAATGTGGTTCTGAAAGGCATTTTTTAGATGTCTTTATATCATCCTGGCATTGATAAACGCGCACCCAATCCACAAGCAATTCACTGGGGAAAGAGTCCGGGTTAAAACTCTTTTCATTTCTATTATCTGGCAAATTTCCGCCGACGGCTAAGTTTAACATCACATAAAAAGCTTGATCGAAGGGCGCGAATTTGTTGTCCTTTTTGGACACAGACTTGGTAAACCAGTCACTATGTGTCATTGTAAAAATTCTTTGCTCGTTAACAAACCAGTCCATTTGACCTTCTGACCATTCTAAGGCGAATACATGATAACCAAGCGGTCCATTAGGTAAAATATGGCTCTCCACATTAAATTGGTTATCTGGCCACGGTAGTCCGAAATGCAAAGCTACGCTTGACCTGTTTTCTGTGGTTGAACCTTTGCAATCATGACATTCAGCGCCGAGATTAACGGCTTCCATAATGTCAACTTCCCCTGATAACGGCCATTGGCCATACTTATTATCTTCGGGCAACATCCAGAACGCAGGCCATGTGCTTTGCCCTTGGGGTAATTTTACCCGCGCCTCAAAACGCCCATATTTCCAATTCGCCAAACCTTTTGTTTTGACTTTACCAGATGTGTAATTTTGCCTGACTAAGCCGCCTCGTTCTGCCCGGTCTTGTGGGTACTTCAAACCCGTAAAGTCTTCTGCTTTAGCCTTCAGCTTCAAAACACCATCACCGACGCTTATATTATCAGAGCGCTTCGTATAACATTGGCGTTCATTATTACCCCCGCCCCAGCATGAGGTTTCTGGGACCCACTTTTTAGTGTCCAGCTGTGTTCCGTTAAATTCATCTGACCAAACGAGGGTCCATCCTTTTTTTTGTATATTAGAGCTATCTAGGGAGGATTTGTTCTTAGTAATAAACCCGCAACCAGTCAGAGTCATTAAAGCCCCGCACATCATCAATGTCCTAAATGAGCTCATATAACCCTCTCTAATTTAACTCATCTTTACATGAATAGGCAAACATCTCTTCGCGATACAAGAAGAAAGCGGTAAATAGGACTTTTTAAACGTTAAGTGGGAATTCAATTAGATTTACATAAGCCTAGAGCGCAAAGCACTACCGTAACTGCGGCTTACTTTAAGACGCTGTCCAGTTTTCATCACAGCTATAGCTTCACCTTTTTGTGCAGATATTATCTCACTAACGCGGTCTAAATTAATAATAGTCGAACGGTGAATTCTCTGAAAACTCGCGCCCTGTAATTCAACTTGAACGGCTTTTAAGGTCATTCTTATTAAATGAGTTTTAGCGTCATGGTGTATACAAACATAGTCACCATCCGCTTCAATCCAATCAATCTTATCCCTATCTAAAAAGGTAATCTTATCATTATCTTTGACAATTAAAGAACGGCTTTTGGATAAACTTTCAGGCGAATTTAGAGCCGTTAACATCATTGATTTAGCCCGGTGTTTGTCTTCGGAAACAAGCAATGTTTTCACACGCTCGACACTTTCTCGAATCTTTACATCATCCAGCGGTTTTAAAACATAATTTAGCGCCTGCACGCGAAAGGCCTCAATCGCATATTCAGCATACGCCGTCGTAAAAACTACCTTCGGCAAGATATCAGTCTGGATAGCTTGGATAACATCAAAGCCATCCATTTCTGGCATCTCAATATCAAGAAACATCACATCAGGCGTATGTTCAATAACTGCTTCTATAGCGTCAAACCCATTTTTACATTCCGCGACAACATTTATCCCGTCAATATCATCCAGAATAGCCGTCAGCAGGCCACGTGCTAACGGTTCATCATCAACAATAATAGCGGTTAACGTCATATGTTTTCTGCTGGAAAGTTAGCGGCAGTCACATATGGAAATGACAGTGAGACTTCTAACCCGCCCATATCAGACACAGCATAATGTACGTCCCCATTGCCTCTGTAATGTGCTTTCATGCGCGCTTCTGTATTCTGAAGACCAACACCTTTTTTAATATCCACTAAATTAATCTTGGTTTGTTTTTGGCCTGAATCCGCAACTGATAAATGAACTATGTCATCTTTAAGTCGGCCCCTTAGCCGTATAACACCGCCTTTAACTTGCCCTGCTACTGCGTATTGCATCGCGTTTTCGAAAAGTGGTTGCAAAATAAGTGCTGGTATTTGAGCATCTAGAATAGCCTTATCAATGTCAAATTCTGTGGTTAACCGGTCCGAATATCGAACTTTTTCAATATCCAGATAGAGCTGCAATGTTTCCACTTCTTCAGCAATGCTGACGTCTATTAAGGCTTCACTTTCAAGAGACAACCGCAAAAAATGACTAAGTTGAGAAATCATTTTACGGGCTTGATCTGATCGTTTTGTCTTAACCAGTGCCGAAATCGAATTTAAAGTGTTAAACAAAAAATGGGGATTAAGTTGATAACGCAACATTTTCATCTGAGCCTCGCGAGACAGGCTTTCAGCCTCCACACGGCGTAAGCGTTCTACTTCTGTTTGATGCCTCTCAACAGCCACCACCGTATAGGCTTGCATGATGTAATAAAGCGCAGACCAAAGTCCAAAGATCAACAGGGCTGTAAAATACCATCCCCCAAAATCACCCCAGATATCTGGCGCTGTAATCATGGCATCAAATGTTGCCATACGAAATATGTTCCAAAGCAGGGCAATAATTCCGACGACTAAAAGATGTAATAGAACGCGCTTAAGAACACCCCCGCGATTTGCAAATGGTAATATCAAAGATAAAGGCCATGTCACAATGGCCCCGCTTATCGCTTGTAGCCCAATATGAAAAACATGCATCAAGCGCGGATTTCCATACCACAAGGTCAAAGATAAAAAGGATAAAATACAAAACAAAAACCATGCAATCAACTGCACCCCCCACCAAGGAAGAGAAATCGCCTTTACATAATCATCTTGATTTAATTGAGTATATGCCAAAATATAAGATACCTACTAATTGTGGAAACACCCAATCATTAGCACGCTAATGTTACCCTGACCATTCTATCATTTGTTGTATCCTAATGTCTGCTTAACCCTCTGAGCTAAAATTTCGAGCGGCTTATTTTTGGGTGTTTAAGTTCTATATACGGATCCGTTTAATCTGGTCTGCAATTCGCACCAAACATGATTTTGGAGAAAATCATGATAGTACTCGATACGCTCAACACAGAAGAACAAAATCGTAAGCAAGGCGCACCGCGCGGGCAAAAGCGTCCGTTTCGGCCAAGAGAAGTTTGGGCTATCCGGGCTCGGCTCGAAATGCTTGGCGAAATCCGTAATTTGGCCCTGTTGAATTTAGCTATCGACAGCAAGCTGCGTGGCTGTGATCTTGTTAGATTGAAGGTATCGGATGTTTTCTCCGCAGGGTCTGTTCGTGAACGCGCGATGATTATACAGAAAAAGACCTCGCGGCCTGTCCAGTTTGAAATTACGAAATTGACCGCGACTTCACTTGTAGCGCATGTTCAGAAATTCAATTTGGGACAGTCTGATTTCCTCTTCCCGAGTAGAAATGGGGGTAATGATCACCTCTCAACACGTCAGTATCATCGCATTGTTGACAAGTGGGTTGAACAGATAGGACTGAAGGTTTCAGATTACGGAACACACTCACTCCGCAGAACAAAGGTAGCGCAACTTTATCGAAACACCGGAAATCTTCGCGCTGTGCAGCTGTTGTTAGGTCATGCGAAGATCGAAAGCACCATTCGCTACCTTGGTATTGAATTAGAGGACGCACTTCAAATCTCAGAAGCGTTAGAGATTTGAGGTGTGGCTGTTATGAGGCGAGTTTAAGCCGCTTATGTGATGTGTTGACTTTCGGCCCAATTATCAACGACATCCTTGGCAAAATTATACCTCTCACGGT
>CAZNWH010000100.1:0-7656 GCA_964576765.1 uncultured Hellea sp. | reverse complement strand
TTGACATTGTAGGGGTCACTGGTTCAATCCCAGTATCGCGCACCATTTTTAACTCATCTTACCAATCTGCTTGAACCCTTGGCGATTCCTCTTTATGCGCAATCTATGCGGTTTTTCGGGATTATCATAAGTATTTTCTTGAGCTTTTGGAGCGGACACGCTCTGGCAGCGTCTGCGAGTGCACATAAAATAACACCTGCTGAAACAAGAATATGCCAGTCGGTGAGGCACTGCGTTGATATTGTCCGGCGTCACGGCCCTGATGCCTTTGATTATGAACTCTTGCACGGCAGTTTTTTTAAGTTTGGGCATAAGGGTCAATCTGCCCTGCTCAAGATGATGGTAGATAAGGATGAAACCACTTTGCGGCGCGCACAAAATATACTCGCACGCGGAGGCGGCAATTTCAGTTCCGCCCAACAAAGCCAGATCGCGAAAATATGGCCCCGAGGCGATGTTAAGGCGCATGCTAAAATCATGGCCGCTAATCTGAGTCCCATCATCCAAAGCCGAGCCATAACGACACTTAGCCACGAGAATAAAAAAATCAGAGAACTATCGCGTGACATCCTGATTCAGGCAGATAATCCGCTCAGTAAGACAGATTTTTTGAAACTTTCCAAAGCAACCATCAATGAGCCCACACCAGCCTTAATCCGTCTTTTGTCTAAGGTATCACCAGAGATAAACGCGCCAATACTCACCCGAACCTTACGCTCAGGGGAAAATTTATCTGTAATCGCTGCTTACGAAGCTCTTTTTACGCAAAATCCTAAAACTGCTTTTCAGGCGATGGTAGGGACATTGTATGATTTAAAACCTGAGGAATATCAGGCCGCATTTGGGCTCGGCGCACTTCTGCGCCACCGTCATAAAAACCGCTCTGACGGATTTTACCTCAGCTTTGCCAAAGATATTGCCGAAGACCCCAAAATGAGCGTCATGGGACGTCTGGCTGGTTTTGATGCGGTTATGCGAAACACCCATAAGACTGATGCCATTTTGACCAATAGTCCGGTTATGCAGGCGAACCTTCAATTAGCATTGGATAATATGAAGACCCTGCCTCTTGCCTATATACGCAATTATCCCCTTCACGCCAAGGATAACAGATCGGATTGGGCCAAGCTAATATGGGCGAAACTAAAATCTGACCCTTACCAAAACCCTCTCATAGCTGAAGCCTTTTTCAGTTCATTAGGGGCAAAAGCTACGCCGGACATTCAAGATATTATCTCAGATGCACTCGCTGATCAGCGTGATTTTGGCATGATAATATTAGGAATAGCCGCAGCGACGGCCCAAAAGGATAAAAGCCGAATGGAGCAATTTAAATCCCTGAAACTACACCCTATTACAGACGTTCGAGCCTATGCTGATTTGGCCATCATGGCTCTCAAAAATGAGGCAGCTAAAATAACAAACATCACAGCAAAAAAGAAAATACAAACGCTGAATCAAGCATCTAATCTATGCCACTTGGCACCTAAAAATTTCAGAGCCGATGTCAAACAGCTTCCGTTTTTTGATTTGGATGTTTCTGTGCAAAATGGCTGGCTTCGCCGCAAAGATGTCAGCACAGCCGCACCCACACGCCAAGGCTGGCTTGTCGGATATGCTGCAGGCAAAAGAGGCGGTGATCTACAATATTATGATAATAAAACAGGTTCAGCCTTACCAATAATGTATCCTCAGGGATGGAACGACAAATCACACAGAATCCACCAAAATGTACAGGCGATCATTGCCGTTACGCCGCAAATTCCGGGGCAATATAGTTCTGATTTTTGGGCTTTCATCAATGATGGCGGATCGTCTAATCACGTTGCCGTTTATCGCCTATCCCAGCGCGGACAAGGCTTCAAACTCACCCGTCATGCCCAACTACCTAGCCCCCGCTTAAATCTGTCTCAAGAATCTAATGGAGACATATTTATTGGGTTTGGTGAGAGTGGGGATAAAAATAACACCGCCCACCCCCCCTTACTCTTATCTAAATCGGGTAGCCTACGCCGTGCCTGCGACGGGACGATAGCTGACCCTCTTAAGGCTCTGCCCTAATGGCCTATTCCGAAGCGGCAGCCCTCAAAGCTCTCTCTAATATCCGCGACCTCAGAACGGGGCGAGACATTGTCTCAGCGGGCATGTTAGGTGATCTCATTTATAAAGACGGAACACTACGCGCCATTATCCAGATTGATCCGGCGCTAGCCAACGGCTTTGAAACGGTGCGCCAATCGGCCGAAGACACACTTGCTACCTTATCCGGGGTCGACAAAGCTTCGGTTATTTTAACTGCGCATAAGGCAGCGCCTAAAGTCGGAGCTACGCCTCAGCCCAAACGCAGAGGAAATCCGCATCAAGCCAGACGTCCCGAAGGATATCAGGGCGATGGTAAGATCGCTCAAGTTCTCGCGGTCAGCTCAGCCAAAGGCGGGGTCGGGAAATCAACCATCGCCGTTAACATAGCGGTCGCGCTGGCCAAACAAGGTAAAGCTGTGGGATTGCTTGATGCTGATATTCACGGCCCGAGCGCGCCGATTTTATTAGGCCTGAAAGGCGTGCGCGCTCATACAGAAGAGGTCTTTGGACGCCGCCTTATTAAACCTTTTACTGCACATGGTATCAAGGCCATGTCTATCGGATTCTTGACCGAAGATGATGGCCCCATCATCTGGCGCGGCCCGCTGGTACAAGGATCGATTTCAAAAATGCTATGGGACGTCAATTGGGGAGAGCTGGATTATCTTATTATCGATATGCCACCAGGAACAGGCGACGCACAATTAGGGTTGGCGCAAGACATTAAACCCAAAGGCGCCATTATCGTCTCAACGCCGCAAGACCTCGCCCTTGCCGATGCCCGCAAAGGCGTCGCAATGTTTGAGAAAGTTGATATCCCGATTGTTGGTATTGTCGAAAATATGAGCGTTTATATCTGCCCGGATTGTAACAATGCTCATCATATTTTCGGGAAGGACGGCGCTAAAAACGAAGCCAAGAAATTGGACGTTCCCTTCCTGGGCGGGGCGCCTTTGGATATCTCCATACGTGAGAGCGGCGATGCCGGCATTCCGGCAGCGGCAGGAGATACGAAAATTGCAGAAATATTTTCCCAGTTGGCTGAAAAATTAATCAGCCATTCTAAAACCTAAGCTGGCGGCGCAACCGAGACACTGGCACTTGGCGCAGGGACTTCACGAAACTTGAAGCGGTAAAACTTATGATATCCAATCTGCTTGGTAAAACGCATATTGGGCGCCCATTTTGGGTTGACTTTAACTGTATGATAGTGGGTCGAACGGTTCGTAAATGGCGTAACCCCATTGGTAAGCGTAACTGTGGCGACGTCTTCACTGCGATTCCATGATTTACCATAAGGTTCTTTGAGCGTTGACCCATCACACGTAAAACTAAATTGGCACCCTGTGGTGCGTTCTGCGCCCTGATAAACAACGCCGCAAATCGTATTGGGATAATGCTTTGACTTGACTCTGTTAATAACAACCTCAGCCACAGCCTTTTGACCTGATTTCGTCTCTGAGCGCGCTTCATAATAAACAGCTTCAGACAAACAGCGATGTTCTTGCGCTTTAAATTTAGCGGTTGCCATCATCTCGGCCGATACGCCCAAAAGATCATTGGTCATAACCAAATCTCGCATCAAAGGGTTGATGACCTCTTCCGTTGTATGAAAGTCCGTGAGCGTTTGAGCATGGCTGGAAATTTCAACCGTCGATAAATCGACACCTTGAAAAGCTTCTGCCCTCGCTTGCCAGATAGCGGCTTCTCTTTGACTCGCAGCTTTATCCGCTATTGCGGGAAAGGCCCAAGCCGACATACCTATAGCCGTCAAGGCGACAGCCCAGCCCGCAAAAATATATCGTTTCGGTCGCATATAATCTACCATGGCGGCGGGCTTTATAGACCCAACCTGATTCTGACAACTGTTCATCACGCCTCACAGAGCAGAATCATGTGATTTGTGACATCTAAGCCACAAATCATGAAGACTTATGGTTAATCGCAGATTAAATTTCATAGGTGCATTCCAATTATTACATCTTTGACGATTATTTATCGCTTCCAGACCTCTTAAATGGGGATGTAAATTAGAAAACTCTGCCTAAATTATGATGATTTTGCGGCAATCGCAGCTTGAGCCGCAGCCAATTTCGCTATCGGGACACGGTAAGGCGAACAAGACACATAGTTCAATCCCGTATTATGGCAAAAGGTAATTGAGGCCGGATCACCACCATGTTCACCGCAAATACCCAGTTTAATGCCGGATTTAACAGCTTTACCTCTCTCTGCTGCCAGCGAGATCAAATCTCCGACTCCGTCTTGATCAAGCGTGACAAAAGGGTCTTTTTCCATAATTCCGGCCCGCACATAATCAGGCAAGAATTTACCCGCATCATCACGTGAGAGACCAAAAGTCGTTTGCGTCAAATCATTGGTTCCAAAACTGAAAAATTCGGCATGCTCGGCTATATCTCCTGCCCGAAGAGCGGCGCGGGGAAGTTCAATCATCGTCCCGACAACATAGCTTAGCGCGCCAACATCCTGAGCGACGCCATCAATGGCGGCTTTCAAAATTTCCAGTTCTTTGGCGGATGAGACCAGCGGAATCATAATCTCTGCAACCGGGGTCACGCCGCTTTCCTCGGAGACTAACTTCTGCGCCTCAAAAATCGCGCGGGCCTGCATTTCATAAATCTCGGGATAGCTAATTCCCAAGCGGCAACCTCGATGGCCGAGCATAGGGTTAGATTCGGACAATTCACGCGCGCGCGCCATAAGTTCTTTGGCCGGCAATCCTAGGGTATCGGCTACAGACTGAATGTCGGCTTCGGCATGAGGTAAAAACTCATGCAACGGCGGGTCGAGAAGGCGGATTGTGCAGGGGCGATCTTCCATAATACGGAATATCGCAGCGAAGTCATCGCGCTGAACGGGAAGAATTTTTGCCAATGCCGCCTCACGGCCGAATTTATCAGTTGCCAAAATCATTTCGCGAAAATGGGCCAGACGGTCAGCTTCAAAGAACATATGTTCCGTGCGGCAAAGACCAATGCCTTCCGCGCCAAAGTCTTTCGCTGTTTGAACATCCATCGGTGTTTCAGCATTGGTGCGAATTCCCAAGCTGCGAGCCTCATCGGCCCAGCTCATGACTTTGGCAAAATCACCGGAGAGTTCAGGCTGTATCATATCGACAGAACCGGCAAAGACTTGTCCCGTTGCGCCGTCCACAGTGACGATCTCGCCTTTCTTGACAACACGCCCCGCCACAGAAAATTGCTGCGCCTCATAATCAATGCGGATATCACCCGCGCCGGAGACACAAGGCGTTCCCATACCGCGCGCAACAACAGCCGCGTGAGACGTCATGCCTCCACGCGCTGTCACAATAGCTTCGGCGGCGTGCATGCCGTGAATATCTTCGGGCGAAGTTTCCGTACGCACCAAAATAACTTTATGGCCCTGCTTTTTAAGCTCTTCAGCTTCGTCAGAATTAAAGACGACTTCACCAATAGCCGCGCCCGGCGAGGCCGGAAGCCCCATAGCGATGACATCGCGCTCCCCCTCAGGGTCAAGCGTAGGGTGTAAGAGTTGATCCAGAGATAAAGGATCAACGCGCATCAACGCTTCATCGGAGGTGATTTGCCCCGCTTCGGCCATATCCACGGCGATTTTAAGCGCGGCGCGCGCCGTGCGTTTGCCTGTCCGTGTTTGAAGCATCCAAAGCTTACCCTGCTCGACGGTAAATTCGATATCCTGCATATCGCGGTAATGACCTTCGAGTTTTTCAAAAGTCGCCGCGAGCTCTTTATAAACTTCAGGCAAGGCCTCTTCCATAGACGGGGCCTCTTCGCTCATTTCAAGACGGGCTTTCTTCGTCAGAGTTTGTGGGGTACGAATGCCTGCCACAACATCTTCGCCTTGGGCGTTGATAAGAAACTCTCCGTAATAATCATTTTCGCCCGTTGACGGATCGCGCGTAAAGGCTACGCCCGTGGCCGAAGTATCGCCCATATTACCAAAGACCATGGCTTGGACATTGAGAGCCGTCCCCCAAGCTGCGGGAATATCATTGAGCCGGCGATAGACGATTGCGCGGTCATTCATCCAAGAGCCAAAAACCGCGTCGATGGCCCCTTGAAGCTGCTCGCGCGGGTCTTGCGGAAAATCACGGCCCAATTCACGTTTAACCGCCGCTTTATAACTCTCGATAACAGTGACCCAATCTTCGGCACTCATTTCTGTATCAAGAATATAACCTTGATTATCTTTGTGACGTTCCAGAATATCTTCGAAAGTATGATGATGTACGCCCAAGACGACATCGGAATACATCGTAATGAACCGACGATAGCTATCGAGCGCAAAACGTTTATCGCCGGAGAGTTTGGCAAGACCTTCAACAGTCTCATCATTCAGACCCAGATTTAAAACCGTATCCATCATGCCGGGCATGGAGGCCCGCGCGCCGGATCGCACAGACACCAAAAGCGGATTGGCGCTATCTCCAAATGTTTTACCTGTCAGCTTTTCAATATGGGCTAGTCCTGCTTCAGTTTGCCGGGTCAGATCATCGGGATATGTTTCATCATTATCATAATAGCTGGTGCAAACCTCGGCTGTCATGGTGAACCCGGGCGGAACAGGGAGGCCAAGGCTGGCCATTTCGGCCAGGTTCGCGCCTTTACCACCAAGAAGGTTTTTCATGGTGGTATTGCCTTCAGCTGAGCCGCCGCCGAAATTATAAACCCATTTTGTCATAGGATAGTTCCACAGTTCTGCCCCCAAGTTTTGAGGATGTGTAGCATAAAAATATTAACCGTTTATGCGGTCAAAATCAGCGATTTTCCGCGCCGTATCACGTATCTGTATCAGGAGTCTAAGGTTGTTTTCTTTGACAGCGGTGTCATCCGAAATAACCTGCACATCGTCGAAAAATGCATCAATCGGTCCGCGCAAAGTGGCGAGTTCCGACATGGCTTGGGTATAGTTTTCAGCCACCAGCGCTTTTTCAATCTTCGGTCCCGCTTTTTGCAGCGCTGTATATAGCGTCACCGATTCTTTTTCGGACGGTTTCTTGGGCGCGCCTTCCGGCAAATCGCCCTTCTTGGCTTCTGCCTTGAGGATATTGGCCGCGCGTTTATATCCCGCGAGGAGGTTTTCACCTTCATCGGTTTCGAGGAAAGATTGCAAGGCGGTGACGCGGTTGACGATGGCAACGAGGTCGTCTTCGTCATTTACAAAAACAGCATCTATTAGATCATGTTGAACTCCTTTATCTTTGAGATAGACTTTTAAACGGTCTGCAATGAAACCTTGGAGATCAACCTTAACAACAGAGTTTTTATCAAGGTAAACAATATCATCTGCTGTTCGCGGCCATATCGAAATTTGAACAAACCGTTTTTCTCCACTTAGAGATTGATATTGGTCTAATTCAATATGCGGCTTTAAAATTTCATCTGGATTAGCAAGTTCACCTTCATTCCAGAAATTCACATTCTCAACATTAAAGGCCTGAGCGATAAAGCCATAGTGTGCACTTGAAAGTAATTCGTTCACATTACTTCTTACGTCATTTTCCAAAATAATCCGCACCACACCCAACGCCGCACGCCTAAGCGCATAAGG
>CAZNWH010000099.1:0-7792 GCA_964576765.1 uncultured Hellea sp. | reverse complement strand
TGTCGTCTGTGATGTTTCCGATGCGTCTTCGGTTCAAGGCGCCGCCAAGGCCGCGACCCAAGCCTTTGGCAATATCCATCTTGTTTTCAATAATGCAGGTGTAAGCCTCGCGGGCCCTCCCGGCCAATTTAATCTTGATGATTGGCGCTGGATTAACAACATCAATCTGATGGGCGTAGTTTACGGGGTGGAGACATTCTTGCCCCTAATTATTTCCCATGGAGAAGGTGGCCATATCGTCAATACGGCTTCTATGGCTGGCCATGTGACGAATACAGGTATGGGGCCTTATTTCGCGACGAAATTTGCTGTCGTCGGTTATTCCGAAGCTTTGCGGATGGAGCTTGCCTCAGTCGGGATTGGCGTATCCTGTCTTTGTCCGACATGGGTCAAGTCTAATATTCATAACACATCGGACATTAGTCCCGGCGCGGTTAATAACCGAGAAAAATTCAAAACGTCCAAAGCCTATTTGACTGTAAAGTCTTTGATTGAAAATGGCATGAGCGCCGATGTCTATGCAGAGCTTTGTATGAAAGCCGTTGAAGCTAACCGCCTCCATGTTTTCAACGACCCTGAAGCTCGTCAGGCCATGATTGACCGCCATACCTCAAACCTTGCCGATTATGATGCCTGCCTCGCCGATCTTGGCCTAGTTTAGGCGTTCTGAATAAGCCCTAAAAAGGCTTCGCCATAACGGGCATATTTGGTTTCACCAACACCAGACACATCAAGCATTTCAGCTTTATTTGCCGGGGTCTTGGCTACCATATCCATAAGAGTTGCATCTGAAAACACCACAAAGGCCGGTTTGCCGATCTCGCGTGCAAAATCCATACGCAAAGATTTAAGCTTTACCAGCAGTGCTTGCTCGTCTGGGTTAAGCGCAGTTTCGGCGATCACCTTGCGGGCCTTTCGCGCCGTTCTTTGCGTGCGCCCAATTGCAAGGTCTTTGCATTCAAACACACCTTGGTCGGCGAGAATATCCAAAGCACCCGCCTCCAATGTTAACGCGCCGTAACGGCTTATATCCATAGAGATAATGCCGGCCCCGACAGCTTGCCTAATTAGAGCTTGGAGATAGGGTTTACTATAATCGCTTCCTTGACCAAAAGCTTCCAAATTATCATGAGAAAATTGGACGACTCTATCCGTTGCATCCCCCCGCGCGACGGCAATAACATGGGTCGTGCCAAAACGTTGGCCTGTTTGGGAGATCGCTGAAAAGAGCGTCTTGGCAGGTTGCGTCGCATCGATCATTTCTGGCGGCGATATGCAATTATCGCAATTACCGCAAGGCGCAGCAGTCTCTCCAAAGTAATTCAGCAGAAGTTGTCGACGACATCCCGACGCCTCGCAATAGCCGAGCAAGGCATCAAGACGCTTATGTTCACGCATTTGGTGTTCACCATCACTGCCATCATCTGAAATAAATTGCCGCCGCATACGGATATCATCAAGACCGTAAAGCAAAGCTGTAACAGCAGGGCTTCCGTCCCGTCCAGCCCTGCCAATTTCTTGGTAAAACGCCTCAAGACTACCCGGAATATTCATATGATAAACAAAGCGAATATCGGGCTTATCTATACCCATCCCAAAAGCAATCGTCGCGACAATGATGACGCCATCTTCGGCCATAAACCGTTCTTGATTTTCAAAACGGGCTTCAGATGACATGCCTGCATGATAGGGCAGAGCCTTATACCCTGCGGTCTTCAGGATTTCTGTAAACTTTTCCGTATTTTTGCGAGAGAGACAATAGACAATTCCAGACTGACCTCTAGTCATCTTCATAAACTCTAAAAGTTGATCTCGGCGATTACGCAGGGGTGAGACCGCGAGCGATAGATTGGGGCGATCAAACCCTTGAACGATAATCTGTCCTTGTCCGTTAAACAGCTTATCCGCAATATCTTCACGGGTCAGCTCATCCGCTGTCGCTGTAAAGGCTGCCATGCGCGCCTTAGGGAATATGTCTTTCAATCTTTGCAGATCGGCATATTCGGGCCGGAACGCTGGGCCCCATTTGGAGACGCAATGTGCCTCATCAACCACGAACATGGCAGGGTCCAGAGCTTTCATCGCAGATAACATGCGACCTGTCATCAATCGCTCAGGAGACATATATAACAGTTTGGCTCCGCCATGCGTAACGGCTTGCCATTCAGCTACATTAATGTCGCGCGATTGGCCAGAATGTAGCACGCTAACTTTAACGCCGTTCATACGCAGACCTGCCACTTGGTTATCCATTAGAGCGACAAGCGGCGAGATTACGATGGTAGGCTTATCAAATAACAAAGCGGGCACTTGATAACACAGTGATTTTCCTGCCCCCGTTGGCATAACGGCAAGTAAGTTTTTCCCTTCAATTAAGGCAGAAATGACATCAGCTTGACCGGGACGAAAAGCATCGAACCCGAAGGTATTTTTCAGAACTAATTCAGGAGAAGACATGCCGCACTTAGTGGCCTTGCAGGGAACTCACCGCAAGTGCTAGAGGCGACAAATGGTTGATAACTTTGATGATAGCCGGTCTGAAGGCGCTGCACTCGCCACTACCATCCAGCTTGATAAAGACAAGCGCGGAAAAGCGCGCTCAGTTAAACCCCTTCGTCAGCTTTTACCTTTTGTGGGACGCTACCCCTTAATCGTCACTTTATTTTTAGTCTTCCTGTCCATCGCGACCGCTATGAACTTGGCCATTTCTTTTGCTATGAGAATTATTCTGGATTGCGGCTTAGTGGGCAACAAAGAAATACCGGAAAGTTGTCTGCGCTATGCTGTTGGAGATAGCAGCAATATGGGCGCTTATTTTAAGTTTGCTCTGATTATAGCACTCGTCATGGCAGTTTCAGGCGCTCTACGGTTTTATTTTATCAGCATTTTAGGACAGCGCGTTATCGCAGATTTGCGTAAAGACGTTTACGACAAACTGACAACGCTAAGCACTGAATTTTACGAACGCATTCATACCGGTGAAGTGCTCTCAAGGCTGACAACCGATACGACTTTGATTGAGACTGTGATTGGATCATCCTTCTCATTTGCCCTTCGTCATATCGCGGCCACTTTAGGCGCGATTACCATCATGTTTTTTATAAATTGGAAACTCACGCTTATAGTAATTTCGATTGGTCCCATTGTCCTGATTCCTGTTCTTCTCGTTGGAAAGCGTATCAGAACACATTCACGCGATAGTCAAAATAAACTCGCTGGCGCCTCTTCTAGAGCCAGCGAAAGCCTCTCGGCTATGCAAACTGTTCAAGCTTTTACGCGTGAAGCCAAAGAACGACGTGAGTTTTCCAATGCTGTCGAAAGCACCTTTACCGCCCATAAAAAAAGAATAGCTATCCGCAGTTTAATGACCTTCATGATGACAAGCCTTGGTTTGGCTGGCATCGTCCTTATGATTTGGTATGGCGCAACAGAAGTTTCCAAAGCCAAAACCAGCAGTGGCGAAGCTGGGATGAGCGGCGGAACCATTACCCAATTTGGATGGCTCTCTTTTCAAGTCGTCTCCAGTATTGGGTTTCTGATCGGAACCTGGACCGAATTTTTGCGTGCATCCGGCGCAACCGAACGAGTGATGGAACTCCTTGAAGAAAAACCCAGTATTTTTGCTCCCGAAAACCCTGCAAAAATCGTCCAATCCACTGGTACTATAATCTTTGACAATGTTACTTTTACCTACCCCACACGCCCAACAGAACAGGCCCTGCAAGGCGTTAGTTTTAAAGTCAAACCCGGAGAAACTGTCGCCCTTGTCGGACCGTCTGGGGCAGGTAAATCAACAATATTTCAACTCCTTTTACGGTTTTATGATGTTCAATCAGGACAGATTGTTGTTGATGACATAAACATTGAAAAACTGACTCCCCAGAACCTGCGCCAACAATTTGCCATCGTTCAACAAAACACCCCCCTTTTCTCTGGCTCAGCTATGGATAATATTCGGTATGGACGCGAAGGCGCTAACGACTCCGATGTCGTGGAGGCCGCCAAAGCGGCTTTCGCCCATGAGTTTATCGAAAAGCTTCCCGAAGGCTATGAAACAGACTTAGGCGAAGCAGCGGTTACCCTATCGGGTGGGCAAAGACAACGTCTGGCCATTGCCAGAGCTATCCTCAGAGACGCCCCAATCTTGTTATTGGATGAAGCCACCAGCGCCCTTGATGCAGAAAGCGAACGCGCTGTTCAAACCGCTTTTGAAGACATGTCCAAAACCAAAACGACTTTGGTTATCGCCCACCGCTTAGCCACAGTTTTAAAGGCTGATCGCATAATCGTTATGGATGAAGGTCGAATTGTTGAGACTGGCACACATCAGCAGCTTATGAAAAATGGGAAGCTTTATGCCCGCCTCGCCGACCTTCAATTTGACACCGCCGTAACTCTTTAATCCTGATTTAGACTTGATTTCGTTGAATCGCGAATAATAAGGTCATGCTCCAGACAATAGGACGTGGTTTTTCCGCCTGTATCCGGTGGGCTTATCAATAATTCGGCGGCGCGATGACCCATTTCAAAAATGGGTTGTTTGATCGTCGTAAGCTGCGGCCACAATATTCGGGCCAAGGGCGTATCATCGAACCCACTCACACAGAGCTGCTCAGGGACTGAAATTCCCTTGCGGCCAGCAACAGACACTACGCCAGCAGCCATATCATCATTACTCGCAAAAATAGCCGTTGGCAGCTTATCTTTGCTTAAAAGACGCATAGCCGCTTCAACTCCGGATTTAAAAGAGAAATCCCCGCTCACTATCAATTTCGAGTTTACCTCAATGCCTCGTGCTGTGAGCGCTTTTTCAAACCCTTTTAAACGCTGTGCTGATGAGCTGTGCCGCGGAGGGCCTTTAATAAATCCAATATCCTTGTGACCTAAACTTATCAAATATTCCGTCATTTCTCGTGCTGCTTTTACATTATCCATTTTGACACAAGGGACGCCCTCAATTTCATAAGAAGGAGCGACAGGAACAAAATCGATATTAAGTCGTTTCAGTATCTTAAAAATTTCAGGACTGTCACTAAAAGGCGCGGTCAGAATGATCCCGTCTACGGGTAAGCGCTCTAAACGTCGTTCGAAATCATCGGAAATATGTGCGCTGGACATATCAAAAGCTTCCACAACCAGATGATATCCGTTCTCACGGCAAGCTTCAATCGCGCCTGCTTGGAGATTCGCCAGATAGTTTGGACTTGAAGACCCAAACATCATCGCAATGAGATAAGACTTGGAACTGGCTAGACCGCGCGCTGCGAGATTAGGCGAATACCGCAATTCATTCGCCACCGCCTTCACTTTTTCACGTGTCTTTAGAGCCACATTGGGCTCATTATTTAAAACCCGGGATACCGTCTTCATCGATACGCCTGCGCGTTTCGCAACATCTGTTATTGTAGCTTTCATGATCCACTCGCCTTATATGCGAATTCTTTACGCGAGATGTTGACCGCCATCAACTGCAAGCATCTGTCCGGTTACAGATTCCGCGCCTAATAAATATAGTGCGGCTTGGAGCAAATTATCGGGAGACGACCCACGGCCTAAAAGTGTCGAGCTCGCTTCATCCTCAAAGTCTCGCGCCGTTTGCGCTTTATTTTGCAAAGTCGGCCCCGGACCAATAGCATTTACCCGAATATTTGGGGCATAAGCCTGCGCCATCGTTTTCGTAGCCGCAAAGAGTGCAGACTTAGATATTCCATATGTGAAGTAACTGGAATCAGGATTAAGTACTCGTTGGTCAATCATATTGATGATCACCCCTGACAGATCATCAGGAAGTTGCTTGGCAAAATGTTGGGACAACAATAATGGCGCCCGAAGGTTGACGCTCATGTGGTAATCATAATCAGCTCCTGAGAAGTCCTGAGCTCTATCATCCTCAAATGTCGAAGCATTATTAATCAGCGCCGTTAAAGGACGGTTCAACGCCTTAGATGCGCGGGATATTAGTGTGTTTACATCTTGCGGAACAAAAAGGTTAGCGTGAACGGTCTGTGCCATCGCTCCATTATCTCTAATCTCTGTGGCGATATTTTCAGCCTTTTGTTCGCTTCGGTTAAAATGAATAGCTACGGCCCACCCGTCACGCGCGAGCCCTTTGGCTAAATGAGCGCCTATGCGCGCACCTGCGCCCGTGATTAAGACCGCTTTCATGAGCGGCGGACTCTGGCCCGCTCCCCACAAGAAGGTCGCCTGACTTCGACACAAGACAAGCCGGGAAGTTTTGGCTCTAAGCGCTCGAATATCCATTTTGCAATCTGCTCTAGGGCGGGTTGCTCTAATCCCTCAACCTCATTCAAAAGCGAATGGTCCAGTAGTTTGATCACGTCTTGAACGATTTGATCTATTTTCCAAAGATCGCGTATCCAGCCTTTATCCTCTTGCGCGGCACCTTCAATACGAACGGTACCAGAAAAGCTGTGCCCATGTATTTTTTTGAACAAATCATTTGCATCCGCATGTCCAAAATAATGGGCAGCTTCAAATTGGAAATCTTTTTCGATTTCAAATGTAAGATCTGAGACCATCTTATGGCTCTTACATGACGCGAGTTACGAGCGCCAGCATGTAAAGAATATATCCTATGACGAAAACAATACCAACCATTTTCCCAATTGGCTGACGCCTCAACACAAATAGCATTAATGCCGCAGATGAAGCGAGCATAACCCAGACATCAAATGTCAACAGCTTCTCATCAATCCGAACCGGCCCTGCCAAGGCTGATGCGCCCATAACCGCAAAGAGGTTAAACACATTAGAACCCAAAACATTACCAATCGCAACTTCAGAATGTCCTCTGTAAGAGGCGACAATAACAGTTGCGATTTCAGGCAATGATGTTCCAATAGCCACAATCGTCAATCCGATTATCGCATTAGAAATATTCATCGCCTCTGCAATAATAACGGCATTATCTACAATCAATTTACCGCCAAATATCAGCCCTACAATGCCCACAACAACGAAGACAAATGATAATAAAACGTTGGTCGGAAGGCCGTCTTTTCCTTCGTCGATCTCTGTCATTTCATCTAAAATAGGGTCATGGGCCCCAGATCGCGCCAATCGAAACATATAAAATAAATAAACGAGTATTCCGCCAAATAAAATTGCCCCTTGAATAAAACCCATTGTATGTCCACTGGCCGTAAAAGCCAGTACGATGAATAAAATCGTCGCGACAATACAAATAAGCGTATTACGCGCCACGCCGGCCATATTGGTCGGGATCGCCATAATCATCGCCGGGAGACCAAGCGCGAGTAAGACATTGGCTATATTTGACCCTATGACATTACCCGCCGCAAGTTCGCCTGCTCCTTTTAAAACCGATTGCACCCCAACAACTAGCTCTGGCGCAGATGTACCAAACGCAACAATTGTCAAACCAACAATAAGCGAAGGTACACCCCAGTGGCGCGCGAGAGAGGCCGCGCCGCGTACCATCCAATCCCCAGCTATGATGAGGATAATAATACCGATAATAAGGAGAAGAAGTGGGACGAGCATGTCCGGTTACTTTCTAATCAAACCGTTTATATTCAAGTATATTAAGACCCCCAAAAATAAGAGCTATAAGCCCGAAACAGAACAAAGCCGGGTCTACAGAAAGACCAAATACGTTCATACCGCCGGAAAAAATTAGTGAAATCATGGATAAAGCCTATCGTTTAACGCCATTTTTTGGCTCTATAAACCGCTTTGTCTCAAAGGCCAAGTGTCTTGACGCCACAGGCTAAAATCGGATTATAATAGACTTATTATTGGTTCAGTTTAA
>CAZNWH010000098.1:0-7952 GCA_964576765.1 uncultured Hellea sp. | reverse complement strand
AGGACCTCTGGTTCCACAAACCAGCGCTCTAACCAACTGAGCTAAGGCGGCTCCTAAAAGAATGGGCGGGCTTTAAACCAAGCACCGCCCATCTTCAAGCCCGATATGTAAAACAGTTAGCCTTTTTTTACTTTAGGCAGCTTTATGGACTGCCATCCTTGAGATCCAAGTTTTTCCTGCAAGCTAATATAATTATGTAAATCCCGAGCACGGCGGCTTGGGTCTGGGTGTGTCGACAAGAATTCGGGCTGACGACGCGGGCTGTTTTCCGCCATCTTTTCCCATAACTTCACAGATTGATAGGCATCATAGCCAGCTTTGTGCATATATTTCGCCCCTAGCAGATCTGACTGACTTTCATGTCTTCGTGAAAACGGCATTAAAATCCCAAGCTGAAAACCCATGCCTAATGCCCCATTTATAAGTTGGGTATTTCTGTTAGCTGAACGCAAGCAATTATTACGCTGAGCCCCTCCCAAATTATTACACCTTTTGGCTGCTTGTGATCCCGCGAGAATTGTTCCACCAACAACAGCCAATTGTCCTGCCATTTGAGTACTGACACGTTCCGCAGCATGCTTGCCGGTGACGTGGCCAACTTCATGTCCCATAATCGCAGCGACCTGATCATCATTATCGGTAAAGTCCATCATCCCTTTATAGAACCCGACTCTGTTGCCGGGAAGAACAAAGGCATTTTTTGTCTCTTTATCAAAGACCTCATAATCCCAAACTTCGTTTTCTTTATTCGCTCCGCGAGCTATACGAGACCCAATATTTTTAAGTCGGTTCGTATAACGTGGATCATTTGATGTAGGAACTTTACTTTTAGCATCAAGCCACGAAGCCGCCGCCATTTGGCTTAACTGGCCATCTCCGACTAAGAGTAACTGTCTAGCTCCTGTTTCAGCGTTGGTGGCACATCCAGCTAAGGACGATCCCGTTACAGTGAGCAGACCTCCTGCAGCCAAACCTTGGACAAGACTACGCCTTTCAAGCAATTCTTTCTCTTCGGACGAGCATTCTTCCTCATGCTGATGATGATCATGATTGCACCACATATTGTTCTCCATAAAGACGCATCTAATACCTAGTTGAATTAACTATAGCGAAATTTTAAGGAAAAATACAGGGCATGACTGTCTTTTTATGCCATGAACAGGTTAATCAGTTAGTCATGTCACAAAAGGGTGTTTTGTTTGGGTTCATGTAAACTGTAATAACGCCTCCGATTAAACTGGAGTAATGGAGCTCTCATGAAGAAAATTCTCATAGCAATAATAGTCCTTGTCATCTTGCTTGTCATTGGCGTGGTTACCTTGCCTTCCCTGGTTCCATCGTCAGTTTATAAAGAAAAAATAGAAACCCAGTTAACCCAAAAATTAAGCCGTGATGTACGTATAGTCGGTGATATTAAGTTGAGTGTATTCCCTGTCATAAAAGCTAATGCCGGCCGCGTAGAAATAGATAATCCCGATGGATTTAAAACTCAAAAGTTTGCGGCCATGGATGCCATGAGCGCTCGCGTAAAACTCATGCCGTTACTTTCAAAAAGGGTAGAAATCGCATCATTCACACTCAAAAACCCAACCATCAATCTTGAAAAAAATAATCAAGGTGATGTCAATTGGGTGTTTGGTGACACAGAAAAAAAACCTGCGAAAACTGATACAGGCCCCTTCAAACGTGATGGCCGATATGCCGACATTGATTCAGCAATCGGTAAATTCACGCTTGAGAACGGAACGATCAATTATGCTGATGCCGTCACAGATAACACGCATGGTATTAAGCAGGTAAATATTGACTTCTCTCTCTCAAGCCTGTCAGCCCCTTTAGAGATCGATGGCGACTTAATTTATAATGGAACGCCAGTAGATATCGATTTATCCCTCAATAGCCTTCGCGCTTTCTTAGATGGCAATGAAGCCCCTTTATCTTTGACTTTAAAAACAAAATTTGCAGATATAACCAGTAAAGGTAAGTTTTTAGCTGGAGAAAATATTCGATTTAATTTAGACGTGACTGGAGATATCTCTGATGTCGCTAAGTTAGTCAAACTATCACCTGTAGAAGTGCCTTATGCAGACCTTGCTAATGCCATCACATTATCTGGAAATTATGATTATGACGGCTCAGTACTGACAGCCAAAGATGCAGATATTAACCTTATAGGCTCAAGTTTTGACGCCGGGTTTATAGGCGGCGCCACACTCAGTAATCCTCCAGTCTTTGATGGCCGCGTAACACTTGATGCACGGGATGTAAAAAGCTTGGCTAAAGCTCTAAACCAAGATGTTAAGGGACTTGACCTCATCAAAACGGCAAAATTTGCAGCTGATCTGAAAGCGCAAGGGAAAGGCTTTGCCGCCAATAATATCGATGCTGATATAAATGGTGATGGCCTTACAGCAAACTATACTGGCTCAGCGGTAATTGATGACACAATTTCAGCGACAGGTAATTTTGCCGCAAATACAACTTCAGTTCCAATCCTCGTAAAAGCGCTTGCCCTTGATATCCCACAAGCAGCTGCGCTGGGTAGCCTCGATGCAAAAGGAAATGTGATTTATACTGGAAAAACCGTCACTATAAATACCCTCGACGTTAAAACCGACAACGGGGCTGTGAACGGAACATATAGGGGTAATGTAAAAATAACGGATGGCAATCCACTTCTGGAAGGGCAATTCAATGTCGATATTCCCTCTGTCGCGCAGGCAAACCAAATCGCAGAGTTTAAGATTGATGCAGCTAATGCGGTCGGGAGTTTGAACGCGTCAGGTCACCTCAATATGGCGGGCAAGACAATTTCAATCTCGGACCTTACGGCTAAAACCAAAGGCGATATCATCAATGGTCAATATTCGGGGACGGCCAAAATCGGAGATGTTACAGGCTATAACGGGCAGTTCAACACAACGCTGACTTCATTAACCGAACTTTCCAAAAGAACTGGCATTGAAGTGCCTTATGCAACCGCTATCGGAAAAATTGATGTTCAAGGCAATATCTCAGGACAAGGCGAAAGCCTACAGCTGAGCGGACTAAGCGCCACCCTAGCAAACGGACAGATCAATGGAAGCTTTACCGGCTCAGCAGCTTTGAATAATGGCTTGAACCTGAACGGTGATCTTAAAGCTGATATCCCGTCATTGCGCAGGTTGGCAGAAACAAGTGGAAATAATACTCTCCCCCCCAGCACCGACACAGGCGCAATTTATGAACGCTTTGCCGCATCAGGAAAAGTTACAGGAAGCCCAATGGAGATCGCTTTTAAATCAGCCGATATCCAGCTTGATAGCTTGAAAGGTCAAGGTGATTTCAAAGTTGACCTCACCAAGGCTAAACCTTTCATGAGTGGGACTCTTAATATGGAAGGTCTAGACCTACGCCCTTATATGGCAGCTTACTCCGCACAAAACCCAACAGGTGAAATTCAACCTTGGAGTGAAGCCTCAATTAACATGACGCCGCTTAAGACTGTTGATGGAGACTTCTCTTTTACCACTCCCAATATTATCATAAGCCGTATCTCATTAGGACAATCCAACGTCAGCACCAAACTCCGCGGTGGTGTCATGACAGCAGACCTTCCAAATATGAAGCTCTACGGTGGCCTCGGCCGCATGAAAGCGGTTCTCGATGGCTCTCGGTCCGTTCCGGCCATATCTTTGGATATGGGGCTTGATAAACTCGATTCAAATGGTTTCCTTGGCGCAGCCGCTGGCTTTACCAATGCAACTGGCGAAGTTGGGTCAGCCTTTAAAATTCGCGGAAGCGGACGCTCGCAAGCTGAAATTATGAAATCTTTATCCGGCGGGGGAGATTTCAAAATGCTCGACGGTCAGATCGCAGGCGTTGATCTAGGCACCTTGCTCACCGGATTGGATCAAGCTCTCACTGCTCGTACTTTACCTGGCGGAATTGGTCCCTCACATGTAACAAAATTCAAAGACATATTGGGCCTGTTTACCATTGAAAATGGCGTCGCCAGTGTCGGTAAATTTTCTTTAGACGGCGCTGGAGTTCTCGCCGAAGGCGCAGGACAAATTGATTTAGGAAACCAACGAATTGATTTTAGTTTACGCCCTCGCCTGACAGGAAAAAGTGCCAGTGATCTGGCGGCCTTTGGAATTCCTATCCAAGTCAAAGGTGGATTTGGAAATGTGAAAGTTGGCCTTGATTCGGACTTACTTGGCCAAATCGTCGCTGAACGCGCTCGCTCCAAGGCGGCTAGCCTGATTAAGAAAGAAGTTGGCGGCGGGCTAGGTAACATTCTCGGCAGTGTTGTTGGCGGCAATCAACCTCCAACAGGATCACCTGAAGCAAGTTCAGCACCAACTGGACAAGATCCGGTCTCAACTATTTTAGGAGGAATTTTAGGTAGTAATCAAGCGCCAACAAATCAGCAACCGCAGCAGCAAACTCCTCCGTCCAAGAAGGAAGAACCCAAACTTGAGGATGCGCTTCTAAGTATTTTTGGCGGTAAGAAAAAGGGGGAATAGGTTAATCTTCTAATAGACTTTCTAAAGGCCGACGACTTTAGATTAAATTTCTGCTTTAGAGGATTTTCACCTAAGGATATTTTTACAACTATTCGCTATAGTTAAACCATGCCACTTAACGATCCCGTCATTGCCGAACAGATACCTAAAGAGGATTTCATTATTGAACAACGCTGGAGCCGTTATACAGATGATGAGCATGATATCTGGAATACACTCTACGCCCAGCAAATTGATATTCTCCAAGATCGCGCTGTCCCAGAATTTCATGACGGGCTGTCGGCCCTTGATTTAAATCTCGGCGGTATTCCCGATCTATCCGTTTTGAACCCGAAGCTTAAAGCCCTAACAGGATGGGAGGTTGTTATGGTACCCCATCTAGTCCCCGATGATGTGTTCTTTAAGCACCTAGCCCATAAACGCTTTCCGGCGGGACGATTTATTCGCGGGCGTGATCAGATGGATTACCTGCAAGAGCCAGATATCTTTCATGATATTTTCGGACATGTACCGCTACTCGCACAGCCGGATTTTGCAGATTATATGCAGGCATATGGTCAAGGCGGATTGCGCGCGTTTGAATTTGACTGTCTTCAAAACCTCGCTCGGCTTTATTGGTACACCGTTGAATTCGGTCTGATGAGAACGGATAATGGGATGAAAATTTATGGAGCTGGCATTGTTTCATCACGCACTGAGTCCGTGTTTGCTATTGATGATTCCTCACCCAATCGTCTGCACTTTGATCTAGAGCGCGTCATGCATACAGATTACCGTATTGATGATTTCCAGCAAGTATACTTCGCGATTAATTCATTTGATGATCTTCTCAAGGCAACTTATCAGGATTTTGGGCCCCTCTATAAAAGAATGAGCCAAGATAAACATATCCATCCGATTACAGGTATTTTGGAAAGTGATGTAGTTTATACTAAAGGCACGCAGGCCTATGCCAAAGATGGCGGACGGGCCTCTTTAACTCATCCATAACAATTTTTGTTAGCTTTTATTCGCACTCGCCAGGGCTCTATTAATAGCAATATTTTCTTCATTAGAATCAGACGGCTTGGAAATTCCATGCGATCCAAAGGCTTTGCGAAGCCCCATAAACCGTTTTTCAATAATATAATATGAAAAGGCTGCCATATAAATGCTGATCGGTAGAGCCAGAAGGTAGGCATGTGTCCGTTCCCCTAAAAACCTGATGCACATATCTATAATCGGAACATGCCATAAATAAAGTGCGTAAGAAATTGTCCCAAGCCACGCTAAGGGTTTCCACTCTAAAACAGAAATCGCCCATCGGAATTTATGGGAGAAAAACAAATTCAAAAACAATATGAATAATGCAGCGCCTTGTAGTGTAAAACGTACTGTAAAGCGAAAACTTTCATCTCGTAAGACAAAACTCGCCAAAATCGCCATGATAGACGCGATAACAGGTAAATACCCTATAAGCCATGACAGACGTTTAGTGGCTCCATGGATGTGAAGCATAATGGAAAGAGCACAGCCCCACACAAGACTATCAATTCGGGTATCCGTCATCATATAAATGTAATCTTCCGGAGGGAGCGCCGTTTTCAAATAAATAAAAACACGCCAAAACAAAGCTAACGCTAAAATTGCTATCAATCCTCTGAAAATACGAGCCCAATTACCTCCCAAAAGCACAAGAAAGGCAGGAAATATGAGATAAAAATGCTCTTCAACCGCCAAAGACCACAAATGTGTCCATGGCATAAAAGGTAAGTTACCGCCTAAACGTATAGCGACTTGATAAAGGTTTGTTCCGTAAAATATAGCTGAGATTAACTCTAAAGGCTTTGGCTCGCCCCACCCTATAAGAGCATAAGCCAGTGTTGTTCCAAACACCATGAAAAGCAAGGCTGGATAAAGACGAATAAATCGTCGCATATAAAATTGTTTGAGTCTGATACGTCCTCTGGTCTCATTCTCCGCAATCAAAAGACGCGTAATCAGAAATCCCGATATAAAGAAAAAGACTGTAACACCAAACCCACCCGGAATTATGTTTGACAACCCCATATGCGCCAATATCACAATTAAAACCGATATCCCACGAATACCGTTAAGCCCGGGAATATAGCCATATTGGGCGTGAGCAGATAAAGTAGTGATTGTCATCGCTACATAACTGCATGGATCGTGCCAAGTTAACAAATATCCTTAATATTTCTTTAAAAATTATGGTTATTAAATGCTTAACACAGGACGCTCATGCTTTGTACAAGACAAGCGCATACAAACGCGATAGAAGCTTTATTCATTTTGGAGTTTTTATGTCCCTACCTTCTACTTATCTACAAATGCTATCTACCGTGACGGAAGATGGCGAGCTGCGTATGGAGTTAGTTGAAAAACCGATGCCAAAACCCGAAGCTGACCAAGTCATTATTAAAATCGAAGCTACGCCTATTAATCCGTCAGATCATGGCGTTATGTTTGGCTGGACTGATATGTCGGGCTGTTCTTCTAACGGATCAGGCAAAGATAGAGTTTTATCAGCCCCGGTCTCCAAACATGGTATGGGCGTAATGAAAGCCCGTATCGGCCAAGCCTTACCCGTAGGTAATGAAGGCGCAGGCACAGTGGTCGCCGCAGGGGATAGCGAAACAGCACAAGCCTTGATGGGCAAAACCGTCGCCGCGTTGAGCGGACAAATGTACGCTGAATATGTCTGTCTGCCGGCGGCGTCTTGTTTGCCTATTATGCCGGGCAATACGGCCAAAGACGGCGCGTCGAGCTTTGTGAACCCCCTCACCGCTTTGTCCTTCCTTGAAACCATGCGCATGGAAGATCATAACGCGATTGTGCATACTGCCGCCGCGTCAAATTTAGGCCAGATGCTCAATAAAATATGTCAGGCTGACAGCGTCGATTTGGTCAATATCGTCCGCCGCCAAGAGCAGGTGGATATCCTCAAAGATCTAGGCGCAAAATACATCATCAATAGTAGCTCGGATAGCTATATGGCCGATTTAACCGATGCTATTCATGATACTGGCGCGACGCTAGGCTTTGACGCCACGGGTGGGGGCAAACTCGCCTCGGATATCCTCTCTGCCATGGAAGCGGCGGCGGCGCTTACGCCCGGCGCGTACAGCATTTACGGCTCGATCAAGCATAAGCAGGTCTATCTTTATGGCGGGCTTGATGTGTCGCCGACAACGCTCTCGCGCGGCTATGGCATGGCTTGGGGGGTTGGTGGATGGCTGCTCCCTAACTTCCTCGCCAAAGCAGGCATGGAAGTGGGCAACCGCCTGCGTATGCGCGTGGCCAAAGAACTAACGACAACCTTTGCCAGCCACTATACGGATGAAATTTCGCTCTCCGAAGCGCTCGATGCCGATACCGTCAAACGCTATAACGCCAAAGCCACAGGCGAGAAGTTTTTGATCTGCCCACAGATGGATGTTTAGT
>CAZNWH010000097.1:0-8034 GCA_964576765.1 uncultured Hellea sp. | reverse complement strand
CGGTTCCCACCAACAAGAGAAGCGGTTGTGCGGGCGGTACTGTCAACCACAAAATGTTCTATCAATCGGTCTGGCTTATACTCGCTTAATCGGCTCTCTCGCATAGTACCTCAAATAACACATAACAGTTTTAACTGGGACAGCCCTTAACTCTAGGACTACGATAGGCTGAGCGTATAGAAATACGCCCGAATTTTTTCGTAGCGATTCTAAAAGATTTTCGAAAATGACGCGGCTTGCTTCTATAGCAACAGTGGGAAATCAGGTATATTGGAAATTTCAGAATAGACCATGTCCCGCATAAAAAATTTGAAAGTTGGACACGGCCTAGCTTTTCTATCATTTTGACCGTTTTGGGGATTTCATAACTATCCCTCAATGACTGCATCGGCCACGCCCGAGAGCGCGGCGGCAAAAACGGGAGCGGAAAAGTTTTCTAAATCTTCTATGCGTTCTCCGATACCGATGGAGTGAATGGGAAGTTTATATTTATCTGACAGGGCGACAAGTACCCCGCCTTTGGCGGTACCGTCCAATTTGGTCATGATGATACCCGTCACACCTGCTGTTTCTTTAAAGGCTTCGGTTTGCATTAGTGCGTTCTGTCCCACAGTTGCATCGAGAACAAGAATAGAATGATGGGGCGCAGTTGAGTCTTGTTTTTTAATGATGCGCACGACTTTGGCCAGTTCATCCATAAGCTCTGTTCGGTTTTGAAGGCGACCCGCCGTGTCAATCATCAAAATGTCTACATCATCTTTTTTGGCTTTTTCAATGGCGTCAAAGACTAATCCCGCCGCGTCTGAATTTAATTTACCAGAGACGATGTCAGCACCAGCCCGCTCGCTCCAAACGGTAAGTTGTTCAACGGCTGCCGCGCGAAATGTATCGCCCGCCGCGATTAAAACTTTCTTGCCTTCATCATGATAGCGTTTGGCAATTTTGCCAAGAGTCGTGGTTTTGCCAGAGCCATTGACGCCAACAAATAACATGATCTCGGGTTTCGCCCCTGTCAGGACCAGAGGCTTTTCAAGTGGTGTTAAAATGTCCGAAATAACATCAGCCAGCGCAATTTTAATTTCCATATCGGTGACTTGCTTGTCGAATTTATCTTTAGCTAAAAGCGCGGTAACTTTCGCGGCAGGCCCAACGCCAAAGTCAGATGTAATTAAAATATCTTCGAGGTCTTGTAGGGCCTCATCATCAAGTTTTCGTTTGGTGAAAACAGCCGAGACTTGATCCGTCATACGTGTTGTGGATTTTTTAAGGCCTTTGGAAATGCGTTCCATGAAGCCGCCCTCGGCTTCAATTCGGGCTTGCGCTTCCGCCGCGCGTTTTTCGGTCAGCTCCGCGGCGATGCGTTGATCTTCGGCTTCTTTTTTAGCTCTAACCTTTTCAGCTTCCGCCGATTCTAGGGCTGCTTTTTCAGAGGCCGCTTTTTCAATTTCTGCTAGTTTGGCCGTGCGTTCGTCTTCGGCCTTTTGGACCGCTAGGGCTTCGGTTTCGGCTTGTTCTTTGGCCGCCAGTGCTTCTGTTGCGGCCCGCTCTTTGGCTTCCAGCTCCTGCTGCGCCTTTAAAGCCTCGGCCTCGGCCTTGGATTTAGATTTTGCCTCTTTAAGCGCTTTGGCTTCTGCCGCTTTTCGCGCGGCCTCTTCTTTGGCTTTTTGGGCGACCTCGACCGCAGCCTTTTCATCGGCAGCCTTTTTCTCAGTCACCAACCGTTCGGCTTCGGCTTTTTCAAAGGCGGCTTTTTCTTCGGCAATACGCTTGGTTTCAAGTTCTTTGGCCCGTTTTTCAGCCGCTAGTTTTTTAGCCGCCTCGACGTCTTTTAAGGCTTGGGCTTCGGCTTTAGCTTTTTCCTCGGCTTCTAATTTAGCTTCCTGCCTATCGTCGATTATTATGCCCTGCGCAGCATCATCTTGATGGCGAGCAGATTTGAGAGCGGCGGCATTAATCGCAGCCATGCGCGCTGCCATTTGTTCATCGACAAGCTGCTGCTTCGCCGCGCGCTCGGCGGCCTCTTCCGCCGTTTTATCGTCCTTGGACTTAAAGCCCAGTTTCGAGAGAAACCCGCGTTTCTTTTTCTTGTCTGCCACTAAATTAAAATCCCTAAAGCATGATCTTCATTCGAAGAAATTATCTCGACCTTTGCAAGGCTACCTGCTTTTGGAGGATTGTCTAGTTTTACAACTGTAAAATCAGGCAGACGTCCCAGTCCTGTTTCTTCAAATAACGCGATATCCTGATCGCCAATCCGCGATTTTAAATGGGTGGCTTTAAGGCGCGCGCCTTCATTTCTTAAAGTTTTGGCGCGCGTCTTTATAATGGCTCCGTCAATAGGCGGCATCTGTGCGGCGGATGTACCTTGGCGTGCAGAATAGGGAAAGACATGTAGCCAAGGAATGCCAATTTCAGCAATTATGGAGCGCGAATTTTCAAACATCTCGTCGGTTTCTGTCGGAAATCCCGCAATTATATCGGCGCCAAAGGTAAATTCCGGCCTGTCTTTGCGCAGGCTTTGACACAGAGCGATGGCGTCTTCACGGCTATGGCGACGTTTCATGCGTTTAAGGATCATATTATCGCCCGCCTGTAAGGATAGATGGAGATAAGGCGTCATGCGAGGGTCTGTCGTCAGCGCGGTAAACAGGGCCGGATCAATTTCCGCCGGATCAATAGAGGATAACCGTAATCTTTGAAGGTTTGGTACTAATTTTAAAATACGTCGAACCAGACCCCCAAGCGGAGGCTGTCCCGGTAGGTCGGTTCCCCATGAGGATAAATCCACCCCTGTGAGTACAACTTCTTTATAGCCCTGTTTGACGAGATCTTTGACATGCGCCACAACTTCGCCAGCAGGGGTAGACCGTGCCTGACCGCGGCCATAGGGGATAATGCAAAAGGTGCAGCGATGATCACAGCCATTTTGAACCTGTAAAAAGGCGCGAGTACGGCTTTGAGATTTTTCTAGGGTCCTATTACCTCCGCTGATAAGTTGCGGCGCTGTTTCGGTGACGGCCATGATGTCATTGACCTTGATGGGCGCACCGCTAAATAACATGTCCGGCTCAAAATTAGCCGCCATCATTTTCTCGCTGTTACCTATAACGCGGTCAACTTCGGCCATATCAGAGAAGCCTTGCGGATCGATCTGGGCCGCGCAGCCCGTGACAATGATATTGGAACCAGGGTTATCTTTCTTGGCCTTGCGAATGGTATAACGCGAACTGCGCACGGCTTCATTGGTCACGGCGCAAGTATTGATGATAACGGCGTTTGTTAATTGCGCGTCGCGGGCATGGCCGCGCATGACGTCACTTTCATAGGCGTTCAGGCGGCAGCCAAGCGTAATAATTTGCGCGCTTTTCTCTGCCTCTTTATTTGGGGCTTTATGTGTCTGCTCTGACATGGCGGTTATGTGGTCCTTATTATATCTCTGGTCAAGGCGGGGGTGTATTGTTAAAGCGCGGCCTATGTTGCGCTCTTTCAAAAAAATAGTGCCTTTGGCCGCCCGAACCAAGATTAAATGGCTTGGCTATGCGGCCATGGATGTTGTGAGCGGCGCTCAAGACCCTCGCGTTCCGCCTCGCCGAGAAACTTTTATTGGCGGCGGTAATTTTGTGACTGTGGGTGATGATTTTTTTAAAACCCTCACACAATATGGCCTAAGCCCTGATATGCGCGTGCTTGATGTGGGCTGCGGGCAGGGGCGCATGGCACGGCCTTTAATAGGCTTCTTTGATCAGGGAGATTATACGGGATTTGATATTGTCAAACCGGGTATTGAGTGGTGCCAACACCAATATGCAGATTTGCCCAAATTTGATTTCATTCACGCGGATGTGTTTAATCAGCGTTATAATAAATTAGGAAAAACGCTTGCCAAGGATTACCGTTTTCCTTTTGAAAACGATAGCTTTGAGCGCGTATTTTTGACATCAGTTTTCACACATATGTTTGCGGATGATGTGGAGAATTACCTGTTTGAAATTTCGCGAGTCTTAAAGCCGGGTGGAGCTGCGCTTATTACGTGGTTCTTGCTAGATGAGGTTTCACGTAAGAGCGCACACCCCGTTTTAAATTTCAAACACTCCATTAACGGAATCAGTCGCACAACGCTCAAGTCAAATCCTGAAGCAGCCATAGCCTTTGATCTAACCTACGTCCAAAAGCTTTACGATAAGATGAACTTAAGCATCAAAAAGATTGATCATGGAAGATGGGCGCGTCCAGATAGCGGGCATAATCTGCAAGACCTGATTATAGCTTTAAAGCCAGCTACCTAAATAAATCCTTCATTTTCAAGTTCGACGGGGCCTGTCATAATGACGTGATCATCGCTTTCGCGCCATTCGATGAACAGTGTTCCGCCGTCAACTTGGACCTCAACTTTACGCTCTGTTCTTTTTTGGCGCACTGCCGCAACAACAGCCGCGCAGGCGCCTGTGCCACAGGCCAGAGTCATGCCAACCCCGCGTTCCCAGACTTTAAGGCGGATTTTATCTTTACCTTGGACAACCGCAAACCCGACATTAGCTTGTTCGGGGAAAAGCGGGTGATACTCAATCATCGGCCCGACCTTATCGGGTTTGGCCTGTTCGAAATCGTCAACGAAAAAGACGCAATGCGGATTACCCATATTAACAGCGCCGGGCGTGTGTAAAACAGGGTTGTCAATCGGTCCGATTTTGACATCTATATGATGGGTATGCATGACTTCTTTGAGCGGAATTTGTTGCCATTTTAGCTTTGGGGGCCCCATATCCACCGCGATTTGATTAGGGCCAGCCTCTGCACAAAGCAACAAGCCCGCATTGGTTTCGACCACCATAGACTGTGCATCTTGATCGCGCATATAGAGCCAAGCAATACAGCGCGTGGCATTACCGCAAGCATCAACCTGAAAACCCTTTTGATTCCAAATTTCCATAAAGACATCTGCCCCGGGTGATTTGGGCGCGCGCATTATGATAAGCTGATCTGCACCTTTACCGCCCATGATAGATGAACCAGGTTCGCAAATGGCTTTGACTTTACTCTCGCCAATTACAAATCCGGTCTCATCACGCGCATCAAAGACTGCAAAGCGGTTACCCGCGCCGTTCATAATTAAGAATCTCATGGGCTTTATATAGGGTCTTTAACCCCGGCCCGCCAGCCAGCGTTTATAGCGTTTTGTTTGCGCAGTTTGTTTCATTTGTTGTTTGATGGTGGATATTAAAGGTCGCGGTGAGGTTTTTGGCGGTCGCCCGTCACCCATGCGGTAGAGGTTCATTTTCGTCATAGCCATATTGGCGAGCCCTTTAAAAAGATCGTTTTTCCATGTCACGACGGGCAAAGTAACTTGCAGGTTCTTGCCCTCTTTCCAGTCATTCGGAAGATTGGCATTATATCCCATAGCCCGCGCAATGCCTATAATCTCCACATCACCTTCGGCGAGGGCATTTTCGGCGGTTGCGCGTTTCGTGACGCCGCCTGTTACCATAAGGGGCATATTCGCCGCTGCGCCGATGTCTTTGGCAAAATCCAAGAAATACATTTCACGCTCCTTTGTACTTTGCGCGCGGCCATCATCTGCCATCCCCATCATCGCAGCGCTTTCATAGCTACCGCCCGACAACTCGACAAAATCAACGGCTTCACCGTTAAGCCAATCAACAACTTGCCGCGCATCGCCAATATCAAATCCGCCGCGCTGAAAATCAGCTGAATTGAGTTTTACTGATACGCCAAATTCGGGCTCGACACGTTTTCGCACTTCACGAACAACTTCGAGCAGGAGACGCGCGCGGTTCTCTAAAGGACCGCCCCATTCATCCGTTCGCAAATTCGTTAGGGGTGATAAAAATTGTGCGAGTAAATAACCATGGGCAGAATGAATCTCAACGCCGTCAAATCCGCAAATCTCTGCCGCGTGGGCTGTATCGGCAAAACGTTTGATAATGCCGCGTATTTCATCGCCGGTTAGAGCTCGGGCTGTGGCGAACATTTTTTCGGCAGGCCCCTCCATTTTTACCTTGGTGGTAGAGGCCGAAACAGGCTGAGTGCCTTGTGTGGCGTAAACCTGTCGTCCGGGATGAGAGATTTGCATATAGAGTTTAGCCCCGCCGGACTTTCCGGTTTTGGCCCATGTCTCAAATTTAGTTTTAACGGCATCATCGGCCAGCGTTTCATGACCCAGATAAACCCCGCCCGGCCCGGTCATAGCGTCAGGTGCGACCATAACATTGCCTGTCAGGATAAGTCCTGCCCCGCCATCAGCCCATTGTTGATAGAGATTAAAAAGTGCTTGTCCCGGGATTTGCCCATCCTCGGCCATATTTTCTTCCATTGCTGCTTTGCATAGACGGTTCGGGATTGTTTGGCCATTAGGCAGGGTGAGCGGTGTGAAAATTTGAGACATAATACTAAGCCTTTTATTATTAGGCCTGCTTATTGCCGTGAATGAACAGTTTGAAAAGCCTAAATATGAAACAGTCATTATGCGATTTTGATGAGAGGAGAAGATGAGGTTTACGACATTGTAACTCTACGCATCGTTAAATTAATCCGTCCACCGCGCGGGACTAGTGCGCTTTCGCCGTAAAATATTTTACTTACTCCGTGATAACAATGCCGCGACTGTCCGCCCATCACGACAACATCGCCTGAGAATAGTTTTAAGCCCTGTGTCGGCCCGCCGCGTTTGGGGCCGCCTATGCGAAACATGGCGGGATCGCCAAGGCTAACCGAAACAACAGGAGCGTTTGTGTCATGCTCATCCTGATCTACATGAAGACCCATGCTGGTTTTTTCTTTGTGATACCAATTGATCAGGCAGGCCTCGGGCAGGGTCGGCCAATTAGCAACATCCTCCCACAGTTTTTGCAAAGTGGCAGGCAGAATGGGCCAAGACTGACCATTTTTGGGGTGAGTCGTCTCATAGCGGTACCCTTTATCTTTATCCGTGACCCAGCCCAGCGGGCCGAAATTACTCATGACAACGGTGAGCGGCGTGCCTGTGCGCGGCATAGTCGGTTGATAAAAAGGGGCCTGCGCGACGCCGAGTTTCACGGCATCGATCAGTGATTGTTGTTCAGCCGGTGAAAAATAAAGCGGGTAATGCTTAAATCCTATCGGAAATTGTGTCATGTCCTCAATATAGGCGTAATAGGACATAGACGAATATAAAAAAGTGAGTCTTTTTGCATTGTTGCCCTTGCATGCGTAGATTAGACCCCCATATCGGCTTCAACGGGTCATTCTGATTGGATTGGCCACGATTAGAACCACTCAGGGCGCTTTAATAAGGCCCATAAAACGGAGAAAACCAATGTCGAAAGTTATCGGTATTGACCTTGGAACCACAAACTCATGCGTCGCGGTTATGGACGGTGATAAGGCTCGGGTCATTGAAAACTCAGAAGGTGTTCGCACCACGCCCTCAGTTGTTGCTTTTACGGAAGATGGCGAACGCCTGATCGGCCAGACGGCTCGCCGTCAAGCGGTGACAAATCCGGAGCATACTTACTATGCCATTAAGCGCCTAATCGGACGGGCTATGACGGATCCGGCGGTCAAAAAAGACGCCAAAATGGTGCCTTATAAAATTGTTAAAGGTAAAGGTGGCGACGCCTATGTTCAGGGCCGTGATGGCAAAGCGATATCCCCCTCTGAAGTGTCAGCCATGATTTTGACCAAGATGAAAGAGACTGCGGAAGATTTCCTCGGGTCTACTGTTACCCAAGCTGTCATTACAGTGCCTGCCTATTTTAATGATGCTCAGCGTCAGGCGACCAAAGATGCCGGTAAAATTGCTGGTCTGGAAGTACTTAGGATTATCAACGAGCCAACGGCTGCGGCGCTAGCTTATGGGATGAATAAAGAAGACGGTAAAACAATTGCTGTTTATGATCTTGGAGGCGGAACATTTGATGTCTCGATCCTTGAGATCGGTGACGGCGTTTTTGAAGTCAAATCAACCAATGGCGATACCTTCCTCGGCGGTGAAGATTTTGACATGCATATTGTCGAGCACTTCAATAAAGAATTTAA
>CAZNWH010000096.1:0-8054 GCA_964576765.1 uncultured Hellea sp. | reverse complement strand
GTTCCGTAAAGCTCGGGCCATATCGCGCCAAATAAGGTTGATGAAAACCCATATGAGACACCGAGCAAGCCCATAAACACAAATGCGGCCCACTGAGCCTCGAATCCGCCGAGAACAAAACAGGCTAAGGATAGAGGGATGAGATAAGTTGGTAATAAAGTTGCAGCCGAGAAGCGATCCACAAGAGACCCAGCGATTAAGACGAATATGATTGTTGTTAGAGCCATGACAGAAAATGCTGATGCAAAAATGGGGAGTGACCACTCCCGTAATTCCACTAAGTATATTTGGTGAAAGAAGATGGTCGTGCCAATAAAAGGGGGAGCAAGTATGCCGAGCATCATAATCCAAAATAAAGCATCTCGCATGACTTCGGGTCTAGTCCAATGCCGAACGATGACTTTGTCTGGCGCTATGTCTACGGCTTGATGCTCGCGTTCCCGAATGATTAAAGCGGTAATCAGGGGCGTAGCAAAAACGATAAGAAAAATAGCGGATATGAGCCAGCTATTGCGCCATCCAACACTTGCGACAATCAGTACAAATAGAAAAGGGAAAATGGCCTCGCCGACATTATGGCCCAAGGAGACAAATGATATGGCTTTGCCCCGATTGGCGACAAACCATCGTCCTGTCGCGGTTAAAGCGTTTTGAGTCATCATCGCTTGCCCGAATAGCCGCAAAAGATAAATCACGATGACCAATACGGCTAAATGGGTTGAAAAGGCCATGCCCAAAGCGCCAAGTGATAACATGGGCGCAATGAAAAGATTGGCTTTGGCGGGGCTTACATAATCCAATATTTTGCCTAACCAAGGCAGGGTCAATGCGCTGCCGAGGGTGGCGGCCATGTAAAGTAAACCAAACTCGCCATGGCTTAGCCCGTATTCTGACCGGATATCACCTGCGGAGAGAGATATATAAAATGTTTGGCCGAAAGATGAAAACAGCGTGAGCAAAAACCCGCCGACAAGCCAGCGGGCATTCTGCGTTATGAATCGAATGGCAGACATGGCCCTTCGTTGCAAATTTATGTGGAAGTTCAAGAATAAATTTAACCTGTTTCTATCTGAGGGCTAAATTTTTATTAAAAGCTCTAAGCCGTAAGCCCCTCAACAATATTCTTCTGAACTGCCGCGACTTGCGACTCTGTCGCTTTGATGAGTTTACGCGCCTTGAGATCAAACAGGCAGCCATCACCGATCATGGAGAAGATATTCTCTCCGCTGGCGACATCAATCACATTATGAATAAGCTCGCGTGTATAAGTCCCGCCTTTAGCTACGCCTGAATAAAACCGATATCCGTCCCCGGCTTCGGCGCGGCGATTGATAAAAACTTGCGCCTCAAGCAGAGCGCCAGATTTCCCGCTGGCATGATAGTCTGGGTCAAGAAATTCGGGATAGCCGTCCATCATATGGGAAATGGTTTCCGTTGTTCGGCCCAGCAGAGCCTGCGGCGTTGCGCTCCCGTCTAGGCCCATTTCATGGGGCTGAAAAACGCCCGCCCCGATTTGTTTCACGCCGAGCTTTTTTAGCAGGGTCTCCGTTAGCGCTTTGGATTTGGTTTTATAGGATAGGTTTCGTGGTTTCGAGGGCTGGGGCTGCTCCACCTGATAGGCCTCACTCGCGCCCCGAAATTTTTGGCTCCAATCAAAGGCTCGTTTGGTGCGTAGCGATATATGTTCCACTGTTTCAACAATTGTCGCCGCCATACGGCCATCTCCGTGAAACATCATATGGCAGAGCCTAAGATGAGTATCCGCCAGATCAAGCAGTCCAGTTTCAATATAAAGCGGATTATCGGGGCGGGCTTCGGCGAGATATTTGATATGGAAGTCTTTTACTTTTACGGTTGAAAACGCGTCAGATTTAAACGCTTCGTGTAATCCCAATTCAATAAAGAACATCTGACGGGCTTGATAGACCTTGGTCATATAGTGGCGCATATTCAGATGGCCAAGGCCGTCACATTCCCAAGCCGAACATTCCCCCGCCCATGTTTTTAAAAAATCCCCCATTAACTATGTCCAATCACGCTATTGAGCGTGACAGCGCCCGCATGTCCCGTAATGCTCGATGACGCTGCGGGCGATTTGAAAGCCGTCAGGCTTGCAATCGGCATGGTCATGGGCGTGGCGTTCCTCGACGCGGTCACAATTTTCACAAATGAAAAATTCGGCTAAATGCGAACCATGCTCATGGTCGCAGGCAATAAAAGCGTTAAGCGCTTCGACGCGGTGGACGAGCCCATGCTTGGATAGGAAATCAAGCGCGCGGTAAACCGTCGGCGGCTTGGGGGACCCCAGCTCAGGCCGAAGCCGGTCTAAAAGGTCATAGGCTTTGACTGCGTTTCCATCTTCGATAATAAGTTCAAAGACATGGGCACGTAGCGGGGTAAAGCGCTCGCCTAAGCCTTCGCAAACTTTCCGTGCGGCCTCGACGCGTTCCTGAGTGGAATGATGTTCATGCGTATGAGTGTGGTCTTTCATGTGTTAACCCTAACCTTTATGAGCCCGCTTCGCCAATAGTAATTTATTATGACATTGATGTAGAAATTCACGGCTTGTAAGGGACGCTAAAATTCGTTAGAGGGCGCGCAAAGAAAATTTAATGCATTTAAAAATTCACCCCGGTGGGGATGAATTATATGAAAAGAGGACCTCCATGGCCAAAGCTCCAGCCCCTGTTGCCGTATCAGGCAATGTTATGTTTTATAATAACCCACAGCCGCTGACCAAAGACAAGCATGCTAATTTTGGCGTCAAGCAAGTCGATAAGCCGTTTGAATTTATGGAAGGTCAGCATTTCATGCCTTTGACGGCCCCTGAATTTGGCGCAGCTGCCGCGTCTTATCCGGTAATCTTTGCAGGTGAAGAACGCTCTCCCTTAGCTGTTATGGGCATTCGGTCCAATGAGAACTTATTCGTAACGGAAGGCCAATTTGCGCAAGATTTTTATATGCCAGCCTTTGCCCGCCGTTTTCCCTTCGTGTTGGCCTCGGATCAGCCTAATGATAGATTTGTTGTTTGCGTGGATGAATCAGCTGAATGCGTGACAGATAAAGCGCCGCAACAAAAGTTTTTTGATGGTGATGATACCTCCGCCTTTACGCAGGAAGCGTTTCAATTCCTGCAAAATTTCGAACGTGACCGTCAAGCGACTGAGCAAATGATCAAGACCTTTAAAGAGCTGGATTTATTTGAACAAAAAGAAATGAATTTCCAAGGTCAGAACCCTGACGGATCTCCAGCAGAACGTCAAAAAATTGCTGATTACTTTGCGATTACAGAGGAACGCCTGAAAAAACTTGACGCTGCGAAGATTAAAGAATTTTCTGATAATGGATATCTAGCTGTTGCTCACGCGCATATGATTTCGCTGGGGAATTGGCAGCGCCTTGTCAATATGACATTGCGCCTAGCAGCCGAAGAGCAAGCGCCAGCTGCAAAGAAAAAACCAGCTGCTAAAAAGAAAAAATAAGCTTATTGAGGTTTGAAAATAACCGGCCTTGTGCCGGTTTTTTTATGCGTGAGAGGAATATATTGACAACAGTATCACCTTGTTGTGAAAGGCAAACCCGATATTAGATTTGTTTATCAGCATAGTGTATAAGGCGACTATGTTGAGATATCTTTTGATCATTTGTGCGGGATGGTTTTTCGCGCAACCGAGCTTTGCAAGCCAGTCCATTCCTGTGGATACGGGAAAAGTGATAGCCTCTTTAGTGAGCTCTCATGACGTTGTCCCGCCGGGGGGCAGTTTTCATATAGCTCTAAGAACAGAACTCGACGATCACTGGCATACCTATTGGCGTAATCCAGGCGATAGCGGCGAACCTGTTCATATTGAATGGAACGTGCCGGAGGGCATGAGCGTTGGGGATATTCACTGGCCTTTGCCGCAAACATTGGCCACAGGGCCTATCATTAATTATGGTTTTGAAGGCACGCCGCTTTTCCCAGTTGAATTTACGGTGCCCCCAACGGCGGAAGTCGGGTCAGTTATTATGGTTGATGCCGATTTTTACTACCTTGTCTGCAAGGATGTCTGTATTCCTGAACAAGGCAAAACTAGCCTGCCGATAAAGGTAGGCCCATCGGAAGCTGATGCGCGTTGGCAGGCAGAAATCAATGCGGCTTTAGCGACGACGCCCAAAGCAGGTGCTTTTTCAGGCGGGATAAAAAAATCAGGCAATCAGGTCATTATCACAATAGCAGGCTTAACGCCGTCTGAGAGTATTAGCGATATCCATTTTTTCCCCTATGACCAAGGCGTCTTAGGACACAGCCAGACTCAAACGTTAAGAACGGGTACAGACGGGGTTGAGATCATAACGGGCGCTGATTATCTCTGGGAAAGTGAGGTTCCTAAAACGCTTTCAGGAGTTATGGCGTTCTCAAACAATGGAGTCCGCCAAGGTCATGAGGTGGTTTTGACGGTAGGCGAAAGCGTCAATATTGGCGCGGTCGCTAAATCTGCGGCCCAACCTGCTATTGGCGGAGTCACGCTTTGGACGGCCATTATAGGCGCATTGATTGGTGGACTGATACTTAACCTTATGCCCTGCGTTTTTCCTGTTATTTCAATCAAGGCTTTATCTATAGCCAAATCAGCCCATGGTGAACGTGCTGCGATTAGGCGCGAAGCGTGGATCTATACGGCGGGCGTTATTGCGACATTCTTATTACTAACCTTTGTATTATTGGCACTAAAAGCGGGCGGTTCAGAAATTGGCTGGGGTTTTCAGCTGCAATCCCCAAAGGTTGTAGGCGGTTTATCCGTATTGCTATTTGTTATCGGATTGAACTTACTTGGTATGTTTGAATTTGGCTCTGGCCTTCAAAATACTGGGGCCGATCTAACACAAAAGTCAGGAGCAGCGGGCTCCTTCTTTACAGGCGCGCTTGCTGTCATTGTCGCGACGCCTTGTACGGCGCCTATGATGGCCGGCGCTGTAGGCTATGCCTTAGCCGCGCCCACTCTTGTGACATTGGTGGTGTTTATGGCCCTTGCCATAGGCTTTGCTTTGCCCTTTCTGTTAATCGCTTATGTCCCGGGTTTGTTATCAAAGCTTCCCAAACCCGGCCCTTGGATGATCCGCTTCAAAGAAGTTCTGGCCTTTCCGATGTTTGCTGCCGCGATTTGGTTGGTTTGGGTCTTAAGCCTTCAGGCCGGAGAAGACGGTGTTCTTTATGTTTTGGCGGGGATGTTGGCAGCAGGTTTTGCGATCTGGTGCTTTAAGCGCAAAGGCGGCCTCGCGAAACTTCTTGGCGCGATAGCTGTATTAGCTGCGGTGGCTCTGCCGGTTTCCACATATCCCAAGCAGGTCAATATGAGCCATGAAACAGATGCTTGGTCCTCTGCCCGCGTCAGTGAATTGCAAGCTGAAGGCCGCCCGGTTTTTGTAGATTTCACTGCGGCTTGGTGTGTTACCTGTAAGGTTAATGAAAAAACGGTTCTGGATAAAAAACGTACAAAACAATTATTTAAAGAGACCAATACGGCGTTTTTGATTGCGGATTGGACGAATAAAAATGATGTGATTGCGCAAGAACTCGCCAAATATGGGCGGGCAGGCGTTCCGTTATACCTCGTTTACGATCAACATTCCGTGAAACCGAAGATTTTACCTCAAGTTTTGACTTATGATGTGGTAAGAGAGGCTATAGTTGGGAAGTGAAAAAAGAGAGATCTAATGACTTTAATCAAAACAATGTTATCTATGGCAGCTATTTCTGCGCTGGCAATAACGGCTCCTGCAACAGCCAAAATCGCCACGGGAAGTAATGTCTCCGATATGACCGTGACAGACTCAAATGGCAAGACACATAATTTATCAGACTTTGCCGGTAAAAAAGTTGTTCTTGAATGGACTAACCATGGCTGTCCTTATGTTGTTAAACATTACGCCACAGGAAACATGCAAAAGATCCAAAAATTAGCCACAGCAGAAGATGATACTGTTTGGCTATCAGTTATTTCCAGCGCGCCCGGTAAGCAGGGCTATGTCACTGGAGAGCAAGCCAATGCACTTACGACATCTCGAGATGCCGCGCCTAGCGCCGTTGTGCTGGATCCATCTGGGACTGCGGGACGCAGTTTTGATGCCAAAACAACGCCGCATATGTATGTTATTGATGAAAATCAAACCCTCGTATATCAAGGTGCTATTGACGATAATAGTTCTTTTCGTAAATCAACAGTCAAGAATGCAAAAAATTATGTCACTGCAGCCCTAGATGATTTGAAATCTGGCACAAATGTTGCAGTCTCTGACACAGCGCCATATGGCTGCTCAATCAAATACGGTTCGTAATTCGCCCCACAATGGATTATGACCCCTAGGAAACCCCGCTATTTATTTAGCGGGGTTTTTTATTGCGCAAATGACGGTGTTGCCTAAAACGATCATTCATTCTTCAGAGACTCTTATGACAAACCGCGCATCCCATTACCAAGCCCTTGAAAATTTAGCGGCAAAATCTGTTGGGATAGCTGACCTGTTCAAAACAGAACCTAAGCGTCTTGAGCGTTTTGTTATGCGCGAAGGGCCGCTGCGGGCCGATTTTTCCAAGCAAGCTATTTCAGAAAATGCTCTAGAGGCGTTACTGAGCTTTGCGGCAAGGTGTGACCTCGAAGAATGGCGCGCGAAATTATTTTCAGGTGAAAAAGTCAACACCTCCGAAGACCGCGCGGTTTTGCATATGACGCTTCGCGGCGTTGGCGGTACTCAAGCCCATCAAAAACAAGTCGCCGATATGCGCAAGGTTATGGCTAAATTTGCCGATAAAATCAGATATGAAGGTAAGTTTAAAAACATTGTCCATATCGGCATTGGTGGCTCTGATCTGGGCCCGCGCCTTGTCGCGGATGGCTTTGAAGCGAGCGTCGAGCAAAGCCTGAATTTACGCTTTGCTGAAAATGTTGACGGAGCTTCGGTTAATGACGCCGTGAAAGGTCTTAAGCCCAAAGACACGCTTGCTATAGTCGTGTCCAAATCTTTCGGGACGCAAGAAACCAAAATGAACGGGCAAGCGGTTCGTACTTGGCTCGGTAAATCGGCGGCGACCAATATGATTGCCGTGACCGCTAATAGAGAGGGCGCGCAAGAGTTCGGTATTGCGGCCGATAAAATATTTGATTTCTGGGACTGGGTTGGCGGTCGTTATTCTGTCTGGTCGGCTGTCGGCTTGTCCTTGCAAATCGCTTATGGCCCGAAAGTTTTTGATGACTTTCTAAAGGGGGCCGCGAAAATGGATAAACATTTCCGCGATCAACCTTTGCAAGAGAACCTCCCTGTCATGATGGCGCTGACGGGTATCTGGAACCGCAATGTACTGGGCTATAGCTCGCAAGCCGTTATTCCGTATTCAAGGCGGATCAGAAAACTTGCCGCTTTTTTGCAGCAGCTCGAAATGGAATCTAACGGCAAACGCATCACGCGCGATGGTAAAGCGGCAGGGCTAACCTGCCCGATTATCTGGGGAGATGAAGGCACCAATGGTCAACACGCTTTTTTCCAGTGGTTGCATCAGGGAACAAGCCAAGGAAAATATGGGGGGGCGCCCGTAGACTTCGTTGCCGTCCTTCAAGACCACGAAGGCCGACCAGAGCATCACGCCGCTCTGCTCGCCAATTGTTTCGCGCAATCCGAAGCGCTCATGCTGGGGAAACCGGAATATAAAGTACGCGAAGAGATGGAAGGGCGCGCTGATATTGACGAGATTGCACCGCAAAAAACGTTCCCCGGTAACCGCCCGTCGACAACGATCACGCTGGACGAATTATCGCCATTCGCGCTGGGGCATCTGATTGCGCTTTACGAGCATAAGGTCTTTGTCCAAGGGGTGATTTGGAACGTGAACAGTTTCGACCAATGGGGCGTCCAGCTCGGCAAAGTTTTGGCCACAACTATTTTGGATGAGATAGAAAAAGGTGAAGCGGGAGATCATGATCCGAGTACAAGCGCATTGATGGGATTGGTGGGAGGTAAAACAACTTAATAACAACTTATACTTAAAGTATTTAGCCCACAGTATAGTTTAAGCTTGT
>CAZNWH010000095.1:5107-8073 GCA_964576765.1 uncultured Hellea sp. | reverse complement strand
CCAAGCCTCTTCATCAGAGCTTTTCTTGACGGGCTCCGGTTTATTGGCATCATTTTTCTCGGCTGTCGGTAAATCTATTGTGCCCTTAGGCACATTATCCGGCACGACAACTTTAGTTGCAAGCCATCCAGCACCGCCGATAATCACCATAAGTAAAAGCGCGCTAATCAACCATCGGCCAATGGGGGCGCGTTCGGCCTTTACCCCATAATTTTCAAGCTCGTTTTGAGGAGGTTCCCAATCACTCATTATTTAGTTCCGCCAATTCTAAGGATTAGGTTATCCAGACAATATTGTCCCGCCTCGTTAAGGGCCCGCTCCTCTTTGGATTGGACTAATGACTGCACTAACACCAAGACCGCCGACATAATCAGCGCCAAAAGCGTTGTTGTGAAAGCAACACCCAAACGGCTGGTGACCTGATAAAGAAAATCTTCGGCGTCTGCGTTGGCGGGAACCCCCGCATATTGCAGCGCAAACATAATCCCCATAACGGTTCCGATAAACCCGAGAGATGGAATAAGCCATGTTAAGTAACGCAGAATAGAATAGCGCAAATCAATCTCGTGCATGTAAAGCTCAAGCGAGGAGTTTAAAACCGATATCGCCTGATCTTCTTTCCCGCTGATACGGTATTGATCAATTGTCCGCGTAATCATACGCGGCAAAAAAGCTTCTTTTGCGAAGCGGCGATTTTTGATGCTGTCTTTGATTTTGTCGAGCATATCAACATCAAGCTTACGATCATCTGTCGGCAGATATCCGCGCCTTAACTGACTTTGTTCATCACTCGCCGCGCTCCAGCGGAGGAACAATTCCCCAAAGCCAATAAACAAAGCTACCCACATAATATTCTGCACTGTAAAGGGCCAAAAAGGCGCATCCGCATCCAACAAGATTTCCTGCAATGTAGGTCCGAGCGTAAAGCGCATAATACCGATTAAAACGATAGCCGCTAATATCGCCAATAAAAAGACAACCATACGTCTAAGCCAACCAACACTATTTGATTTCATGACGAATATCCTTTTTCGATTTCATTTTGCATTAATCACACACCCCTTTATTCGGCGAGGCCAAGGCCATAAATTGTCCTTCATTGGCCGAGGATAGATTTTCCATGAACTCTACCGTGCCTTCGTAGTCAAAATAATTTCCGACGACAACTGTGTGAATTTCTTTTCGTCCCGCATTCATCTGCGTAATCCGTCGGGCCAAGGCATTGGGAGACAGGCCATTATTAACCCGTGGATTGGGCAGGCCGTCACTGACCAGAAAGATCGCCTCTCCCGGCCCGTTGAGCATTTTTTCAAAAGCATTAAGCATTGAGGCTGATCCCCCAAATTTTCCCGTCAGGCGTTTGGCAAAGCTATTTGCTTCTGCCTGCGATGTACTATTGATGTTTCGAAGATTTCCGGCGGCGGGCCATATATCCGTGCGCGGACCAGAATCTGTCTGCTGGAACCCGACGATTTTCAGGCCGTGATTATCCTGCAAAGACGACACAATCCGGCTCACCGCCTTCTCGACCGAAGCTTCATGCCCACCCAGACATTTATTCATATCCATAGCAATAACGATGTCATCCTTGGTTGTATTCATCCCCAAGAACCGAAATGTGACAAGCGATTTTTTTGGTACATCCAGCGGCGCGGGTGCTTCTGCGATAGGTTCAGGAACAACAACCGCTCTTTGCGATTGCGCTTTAGCTTTCTTTTCAAGCAAAGCCGCTTCTGCGGCGCGAAGTTCGGCGAGTAACTTTTGGGCTTGGCTCTCTATGTCAGATACATTTGCGGCAGACGCCGAGCGTTTTTTCGCTAAAGCCTTTTTCTTGATTTCGGTTTCTACGGCGCTGGTTTCTGCCGCACGTAATAATTCTGCAATGGCATTTTCTGGTGTACGCTCAATGACTTCATTTTGATAATAGGGCAGTAAGATTATCGCCAATAAAGCAAAAGCCCCCATAGCTGCCGCGAAGAGGTCTATCGCCGACATAGAGAAAACTTCGATTTCGCGAGAGGCCCGACGTTTCACTTTATTCGCCCCACAAAATCACCGCGGTTGCGGTTTGCCAGTTCCTGTAAAAACAGAGTCAGGTTTTTATCTTTGGTATAATCCCCAATCGCAACGGTATGAATTTCGGTACGCCCACGATTGCGATTTGTAATATTACGAATAATCGCCCCCGGTTTTCCATCATCCGGAGCCCCGTCACTAATGAGAATAATCGCTTGTGGTTTTAAGTTCATTGCTTTGATCATCGCATTTTGCGTCGGTGTTCCTCCGCCAAAGCGCCGTGACAAGCCCGAGACAAAATTCTTGGCCCCCGCTAACATAGAAGCATTGGCTATTTCCATGCGCCCGCTACGAGGGAAATTATCAAAGGTCGGCCCGCCGCGATATCCCATAATGACAAAGCGGTTATCGGGCTGCATTTGAGACAGGATTTCATTCAATGCCCCCTCTACTTTTCCTGTATGCGCTTTCATAGAGCCCGACATATCAACCACAATTACGATATTCTTTTTCGAAGTACCAATGCCCAAAATAGAAAAAGGTACGCCGCGCCCAACACTCCTGGGCGGTTCGGGAATGGGCTCGGGAACAGGTTCTGGGTCAGGGATGGGAATAGGCGTCGGGTCAGGTATCTCAATAGACGCGGTCTGTTTTTGAACCTCAAGAATAGTATCTCGGGTTTTGGACATATTCTCTTGGGTCGTGCGGTATTTCTTATCCAGAAACCGAATTTCAGACCTTATGGCCCGAATTTCAGACATATCCGTTTGCGTGCTCGACGCCACAAGGCGTCGCTTTTGCACCTGCTCTTCGAGTTCCTCCATGGAAATATCTGTTCCCCCTAACTTGTAATAGGGAAACAGGACAAGCACGATCAATATGAAAGCCCCCAAAGCCGCCGCGAAGAGATCCAAGGCCGAGATTGAAAATACTGAAATATTGCCCCGACG
>CAZNWH010000095.1:0-5007 GCA_964576765.1 uncultured Hellea sp. | reverse complement strand
CCGCCGCGAAGAGATCCAAGGCCGAGATTGAAAATACTGAAATATTGCCCCGACGTGACCGCATTAGAGCATGTCCAGTTTAATCAGAGTCACTAAATTAGCAGGAATTGCACTAATATCCATTTAGAATTCGAAAGAGTGTGAGCAGCCCTGTCTGTTTTCTTTTCTCACGGGCAGCTTCATCCATGTCATCGGATAATGTAATAGCATCGCCCAAAGTTTCCCGGTTTATTTCGCTATTTATAAGATCATTTGACCGCGCAAGTCGCCCATCAAGATCGACCATATAAAGCGCTTCAAGTTCATCTATTTCGGAATTATAAGAAGCGAACTCAATATCATCACGCATGAAGATCAAAGAATTTGCATAATCCGTTACGGCAAAACCATGGAGCGGGTCGGTATTGGCATCAAGGCGAAAAAGCGAATCTGAGAGGACTTGGCGTAAATATAAAGCGTCTTCTTGAATAACAACATCACTATGATGCAAGCTATCATCAAAAGACCGCAAGCTCGATATTTGACCGCTCACATAGCTTTCACATCGTCCGGCAAAATCAATTAAATGTGCCATATTCGCAATCGCTAATTCAGGCGCGGCTTGGCGCAAAACCGGATTGGCAATGTCTTCAATGACATCCATAATCGGCGCATCATCCGGGATATCTCCCTCGGCATATTTTTTGAGTGCGGATTTAAATTGCGGCGTGGCGCCTGTCGCTAATTCTTCCGTCAGCTTGTAAAACTGATAGCGCGAAACATGCCCCTCATCCGGAAAACCCGACATCACCGTAATACAATATTCCTGAGACGCATCTGCCTGAATAGGCGTATCACTTAAAACAATATTGCTATGAATTTGAGTTGTTTGAGGCTCGTAAATCTCTACGCTCTGCGCAAAGACAGGGACTGCAAGGCCAAGATAACTGGTCGTGAATAGTAAAAGTTTCAAGAACCGTCTCATAGCTAATAGCCCACCATAGCAATTTTGCGAATAGGGACATCTTCAGAAAATGGCGAGGCATTTTTAGCTCCTGATGGCGCCCTACCAACATCTTGACCTGCAACATAAGACTTTAGGACATCCGAGTCTCCGGATTTTGAAACACGCATGACGCCATCAGCTTGACCAGCCGTGAAGTTACCTTCTACAGCATAGCTGGAGATTGGGCTATGATAGATCATATATCCTGGACCATTTGGCTGCCCATTTTGAGCATAGCCATAATATTCAACGGATGTTCCGTCAGCATTTCTGATAACACCAACTCCCGAGCCATTAGCTACGCCGTTTTCACAAACACCGAGCCAAGTTCCTGCCTTGCTCGCCCCTGAGTGGGTGTAGCTACAGCGCGTTGCGATTGTATCTAAAGAGCGTTGTTTTGACGAGTAAAGCGTTTGTAATTTTGCTTTCAGATCTTCAAAACGAATAGCGGTAATCGTTTCATTACTATCGATGAGGTTAACTTGTATTGATGTTTGCTCGTCAAGGGCCGGAACTATAGACGATAAATAATTTGACGTAACAGCTCTGGATTGGCGGTTAAGAGCAAAGGCTTGCTGGGCCGCAACAATAGCGCCTTGGAGGGCTAAGTTAGTCAAGGTTTGGTTACGAAATTGCGAATTCCGTGAGCGCCGAATACAATCATTAAGTTCACCTTGTGTGCGGGCGCCGCGGCAATTGGCTCCGCCGCTTCCACCTCCCACAATACCAGCTCCAGCCGAAACAGCGCCTAAAATCGCAAAAGCAGTTGCTGTGTTTTGCTGCCGCGCCAAGCTTCTACGTTTTTCCAAAACTTTGAATTCTGCAGCGAGCATATCCCGGACTTGCGCGCCCATTTCACTATTATGCACACCATCAAAAAGACGAAGAGATTGAACAGAAAGATATTTTTGTTCGGCCTCCAATAAGCGTTCAGCATAACGCAGACGGGATTGGTAATCAGGAGCCTCGGATCCGACAAGGGTAAGGGCTGCCAAACTTTCATCAAATTGCGAAATAGCCGCTGCGCGACCCGCCATCGTCGCCTTATCAATATCTGTGGTGTTAATAATGCCTATGACTTGATTGGCAAAACCTTTGGAAAAGGCATTTTTAAACGGATCGGCAGAAGCATCTTTCGCTTTATCCAGATTAGCTAATATAGACCGCTCTAATTTAATTTTTTCAAGCGGTAGGCTTTGGGCCGTATTAGCCCTCGACCGGCTTGAGAGAGGCCTTGAGGCGACTTGAAAAACTTCCCCACCTTTGAGATGAGATATAAAATCCAGCTCCGGAATATTGGGTTCAATCCGTCCTCGCTGAAGAATATCCATACTCTTATTGGCCGCTTGACGTCCATTCCCGGCCGCCCGCTCCATCAGAGGCGCGCTAGCCAATAACAAGCCTTGGGTTGGTACCGCCGCGCGGTGATCCGTACGCACAACAACAAGTGGGGTAATCAGATCGCCAAATGTCAGCGGCTCTTTGCCCATCATTTTTGTAGAATCAGGGAAAGTATAACTCGCGAAATCTACTGTCACCACATTGGGCAAACTCTCGGCTTGTGTCATAGGTTCAGATGTCAGCTTACCGCTTGCGTCAAGTTTAATCGTATGCGGAGATAGCAAGACGCTATGTTCCGGCATTTTCGCCGCCAGTTCTTTAAACATAGACAGCGCAAAATAATTTGACTTCAAGATAATAGAATCGGCAAGCGCATTAACTTCAGCAGCGTCCCCCTTTCGGCTAGCTCTTCCGCCAATGGCCGAATTTGAAAAAGCGCGGTAATAAGCATCTTCAGCGCTGCTATCAACGAAGGCTGGATAACGAATAACAGCCAGCGGGGTACCTTTGGGGGCATTGACCTTCAAACTCTGCGAAGATGACAATTTCATAATCGAAGATTGTTTTGTGCCTGTAGCCGTCGAGGCGCATCCCGTCGCGAGGAATCCTGTCGCTATACAAGCCATGCTTGTCAGCAAGACTGATTTAAACTGTCTGGCCATAGGAAAACCCCCCGTTAAATCTTTGTTAACTTATCAGTTTTGTTATCTTAACCCAAGCTGAAGATGAAATTCATCTTAAAATCACAGAGAATCAGCCAAAATTACAGTTATTGCATCACTTAGGTGTGATCTAGCGTGTGATCTAGGGGCAAAAAGACATCTACAGTTGTACCCTCGCCTTTCTGGCTTGCAACTGCAAAGCGGCCGCCATGAAGTTCCGTCAACGACTTAACAAGCGTGATCCCGAGGCCAGTTCCGCGCTCTTCGACCATCTGTGCGCTCGACATTTGTTTATATGGCGTCCCTAGCTGAGCAATCTCATCTTTACTCATACCACTCCCATGATCGGAGACTGTGAGGTTTAAAGTATCACTGACAGATTTAGCGCCGATGACGACCGCACTACCTTTGTCTGAAAATTTAATCGCGTTAGACATCAGATTAAGTAGAATTTGTCGAACCGCCTTACGGTCAGCATTAATCAGCAGAGGATTATCATCGTCAATATCCACATCAAGCCTGATCTTAGCGGCATCAGCCGTCGGGCGGATCATTTTGACAGTGCTACGAATGACATCTGACGCATCAAACATATCGTAATGAAGTTCGTATTGACCAGCCTCAACTTTCGACATGTCTAAGACATCTCCTATAAGGTCGAGCATATGCTGACCGCTATCATGTATCAGCTCCGCATATTCCGCATATTTACTGGGTAACGGCCCGAAAAGGCGCGAACGCATCATATCCGAAAATCCAATTATCGCATTTAGCGGTGTTCGCAATTCATGACTAACACCTGCAAAAAAGAGGGACTTATCATCAGCTTTCTGAGTTGAGGTATTTTGTGTGCGCCGCAGCTTTTCAAGGTTTTTTTCATGATATGTAACGTCTTTAGCATGCAGAACAATCTGGTCTCCAACCGGAGAGGCTTGTAGATCAAGATAGGTTAATGTGTCAGCTTCAAACCGCGTTTCCAATTTCATTTGCTGTGGCTTTCCAACTTGACGGGCGGCTGCAATGAGGGTCTCTATCGACGTTTGCGTTCCGGGTTCATGGGCTAGGAGCGTTTTTAACGAAATGGGCTTACGACTTTTCTTGAGGCTAAACATTTCTTTGGCTGCCTCATTGGCAGAGATCATATTATCACCACCATCAAATCGCATCACACTCCCGCTGACCGCATGGAGAAGGTCATCGGCGTCATGTCCCGAACTTAAAGACGCGGCGCGCGCGCCAAGAGGCGAATGCGCGGCTCCTAGCAGAGTTGAAATAATGAGGCCCAATGTCGCCATCAAACCAGCTTGTTGACCCCAGCGTATTTGACCCTCACTTAAAGAAGCATCAGGAATTCTGCCAATACGTTCGGCGAAATAAATGACGATGGCAATAATCGTGGCCATGACAAGTGCTTCGACAACCTTTTCTTTTTCAAAAAGAGCTGCCGCAACAGGGGCACAGAGAAAGAGAAGTCCCATAGGGACAAACCCAATGGTGATGCATCCAATTATAGCCAGAGCGAGCCATGCAAAAATAACAAGAAGCTGCGCCCATTCAGACCGCAAAACGGGGCTTAACAAGAGTCCAATTAAAGCCGGGCTGGCCGCAATCAAAGCCATAGGCCAAATCTGGCCCAAAGTCAGGCCGCGCAAATAAGCCGCTATCACTGCAGCCACAAGAGCTGCCAACCAGATAAGGCTAGGTATGATCAAGCCATGATTTGATGATTTAGCGCGCATGGAGCTCCAAAACCTTGATTCCATTAGATATAGAGACAATTCAAGTGCAAAAATCGAGCCATTTCCCCTGAAATAGAGTGTTATTTATAAAGACTCACTTATACAGCTCTTGCTATAGTTTGAACAAATCATCCGCAAAGCTAGCTTGCATGCACGGTGTCCTGTCCCTATCTGATGCCCATGACATTACCGCAAGACATTCAGGATATGATTGACGATTTTGCTTTCCTCACAGATTGGGAAGATCGCTATACTCATGTCATCGATATGGGTAAAAATT
>CAZNWH010000094.1:1236-8085 GCA_964576765.1 uncultured Hellea sp. | reverse complement strand
CGCTCGGCGTCGCGTTCTTGTTGGCGGGCATCGTCACGCGCACGGCGCGCATCATCTTTAGCTTGACGCTCGCGTTCGCGTGTTTCGCGTCGTTCTAGTCGTTCGGTATCACGTATGCGTTTTGCATCGGCCTTACGTTGGCGTTCAGCCTCGCGTTCGAGGTTGCGTGCTTCATCTCTTGCGCGGCGATCCCGCCTACGTGCTTCGTCTTGTAATTGGCGGTTACGTTCTTCGGTTTCACGGCGTAATTGTTTCTCGGCGTCGCGCTCTTGTTTGCGGGCCTCACGTTCAGCGCGGCGCTGTTCCTTGGCGTTTAATTCTTCTAAGCGGCGTTGTTGTTGCGCATTGCGTCGCTCTTCTTGTCGCAGAGCTTTGGCTTCTCGTTCTTCTTGTTTACGGCGCTCTTTGGCTTCTTTTTGCAAGCGTTTTATCTCTTTTTGCTCAAGCTCCCTCGCGGCTTGTTGCTCGGCAATAGCGCGGCGGCGTTCCTCCTCGTTTCGGGCTTCTTCTTCAGAGGCTAGGATTGTGGGGTTGGTCTGAAAAATTTCAGGCTCATAGGCTTGTTCCGGTTCTGGCTGGGGGTCAGGCTGTTGCGCGCGAACAGGTTCCGGCTGAGCTGGCGGCTGAACAATCGGCGGAAGCGTCGAGATATCCGGTAGGTCTGGCAATGTCTCTTCTATTGGGACAGGCAATGGTTCTGGCGGAGGTGGGGGCGGGGTATAAACCTCCGGTTCGAAGACTTCTATTTGAGGTTCTGGTGGTGGCGGTTCGTAAAATTCGATAATTGGTTGAGGTTCCGGCTGAGGGGTTTGCGCAGGCAAGGGGTCCGGCGTCAACACAGGCGGAGTTATAATTTCAGGTGGTTGAAATGTTTCTGGCAAAGGTTCAATGGCTTGCTGAGGCGGCGGAGGTTCAGAGAAATTAATCTCGGGGGGGATAAAATCCGCAGGCAAGGGTTGACGCTCTTGAACGGGCTCAGGTTTAGGCTCAGGTGGTTTCGGGGTGACAGGTTTGGGCGGAGTGGGCGGCGGAGCCTCGGGTTCAGCTTCCAATGTAATGATTTCGACAGAGATAGCTTCCGGCGGCTTTTCTTTCATATCCGGCATAATAAAATTGGGGCTCATCATGAAAAACATAACGATATGAACAGCAAAGACTGCCGCGACAACACTGGTAATACGCTGCGCCGAGTCATCATAGAAATCGGAGACCGGATCCGGGTCATGATAAGGCGAAAAATTCGCGTAGAATGTGACAGGCAGTTTCAATTTATAGGCACGCTTTATCAGCTAATGAATCGCCAGAAAGCCCAGCATCGCTGTAAGACTAAGGGTATCCGCCAAAACCACCAAGGATTTGTTCATCCTAAATTCGCGTTAAACACGTAATTAAGGATTAAATTTCGGTCAGGCTTGAGGCTTTTGAGTCGATCATTACAGGCAACCAGTTGGATTATAGGGCTTTAGGCGTTTCAATTACCCTTGCCCTCATCAGGCCGCGTAGGGAATTTCCAATGTATACTTTTTCAGCGGTTGTCATATCTGTTAGCGAGATATTGGCTTCTTTGGCCTTGCCGGTTTGAAGAAGTTCGGCGCGAAGAATACCGGGTAGTATTCCTGTTCTAAGCGAGGGGGTTAAAAGCTTTTCACCGCTTTCTATAAAGACTGAGGTAAAAGAGCCTTCGCAAATTTGATGGGCTGCATTCATGAAAATAACTTCGTTTGCGCCCGTCAGTTGTTTGAGACGTTCGCGTTCGCCATCGTAAAAGTTTCGGCGTGATATTTTATGGGCGCTGAATTGCACTTCATCTGAAAGTCTGTGTTCTGATATAACAATTTTGACATTTTCCAGCGGAACATAGTCTTTGTGTGTCAGACTGAATGTTCCATCAGGGCTTAGGGTCAAACGAACATGTTGGGCTTCGGCCTTCTCTCTTACAGGCGTCAGGGCTTTATCATATTCAGATGATTTAAAAGGATATCCAAAAGATAAGGCCGCGGCTTTCATGCGGGATTTATGGCGCTCGCCGCGTATAAACCCTGATTTAGGATCCCATTTAAAAGTTTCGATTATAGAAGTTGGCTGTGCCTTTAAAACATCGGCTTTAAGCAGGCATTCCTTATATTCAGCCTTGGCGTTACTATCCAGAACAAGACCGCTGCCCACATTATAGGTGACGCGATTTTGATCAAGAGTGAGCGTACGAATGCCGACATTAAAACAGGCATCGCCTGAAGGATCGATATACCCCAAGGCGCCACAATAAGCCCCGCGCGGAACGCCTTCCAGCTCATCGATAATTTCCATCGCCCGTATCTTTGGCGCGCCCGTGACAGAACCGCAGGGAAAGAGGCTTTTGAAAATGGTATAAATATCGATATCGGGTTTAAGCTTGGCCATGACCCGTGAGGTCATTTGATGTAGAGTCGGATAGGTTTCGAGCGTAAATAATTCCGGTACTTTAACAGAGCCTGCCGCGCAGATGCGTGAGAGATCATTACGTAGCAGATCAACAATCATAAGGTTCTCGGCCTGTGATTTAACTTCATTGCGCATGCTTTGCAAAATAACCTCATCATCCTCATCATCATTTGCGCGAGGGCGTGTACCTTTCATCGGTCGCATGCTCATCTCAAGGCCTTCTTTACGAAAGAAGAGCTCAGGAGAGAGAGAGATAATATCAGGGCCTTGGCCAAGGCTGACAATACCGCCATAACGGCCTTTCTGACGATGACGAAAGCCTGCATAAAGCTTATGGGCAGGTCCGGTGAAAGAACCTGACATAGGGAAGGTCAGGTTAATTTGGTAAACATCGCCGGCCTGTATATAGCTCATGACCTTCTTAAAACGCTTTGTGTATTGCGTTTCATTCCAACGTGGTGTGAGGTTTAAGACAGGCGCAGCAGCGCTATATAAATGGTCGGTCGGTGCTGTATTTTGAAGTGTCTTAAAGGCAGCCAAATGCAGCAAAGGCGTTAGCCTATTTTCAGGTAGTCGCGGCCTGAGTTTGTTTTCAAGAATGAAACCCAACTCATAAGATAAATATCCGGCCAGATAAAAACCCTTGGCGTGATAGTCCATTATTTTTTCAAAAGCTGCATCGACCTCCTCTGGCTTTTGCACTGAGATGATTTCGATCGGATCGGTATAATAACGCTGCGTATGCGTGAGTTGATCATCGAGAAGAATATAAGCAGACCGCTTTGTCATTTAGAATGAAAAACCATCAATAAGGCCGCCATAAAAGCTATTCCTTGCCTTGAGAATAGCCGGAGCATCTTGAGGAAAACAGCGCCTAAAACTGATCTGAGAGCCGGGTGCTATCTGGCCCAATAGCCATAGATCGGCGTGAATAATCTGGAGAACGCGAGGATATCCGCCGGTACAATGGCCATCGGCTAAGGCCAAAATGGGGCGGCCATCCGGCGGAATTTGCAACGTGCCGGGCAGTAAAGGGGAACTCGCCATAGAAACATTGTGGGCCATTGAAATTTTATCACCCCTAAGACGCGAGCCCATGCGGTCGGTCGCGGCGCTGGCATGAAACGGGCTCACAAAAAGATGCCTTTGGCTCGGGCGGCCTAGACCCTCCCATTCCGGCGCGGCGCGCGCGCGTAAAACAACATGACGAGAAAGACTTGGTGTAAACCCTTTGGGAATTGCGCGCGGGGCTTCGCGGGCTCGGTTGCTGATCGGGATTTTATCTCCGGTTTTAAGCGCGCGGCCTTCTATGCCACCTAAGGCCGCGGGAAGATATGTGGCGGTACTTTCCATAAATTCTGCGACTTTAAGCCCGCCAGCCACAGCAATATAGGCGCGGCATCCATCACGGGCAAAACTCAAGGTCAATATATCGCCTTTATGAACGGAGGTGGCCGAAAAGTTTTTTACATTTTGACCGTTGATTTGAGCCCACATTTCAGCGCCCGCCAGACCAATCGTTGTCTCCGATTTAAAGCGGATATGTAGACCGCCTAACGCGCATTCAAGTGCCGGAGCGTCCCAGCGGTTTCCAGCCATCCAATTGGCCAGCGCAAAAGATAATTTATCTGCCGCCCCGCTTGCCGGAATGCCTAGATGGCGATGGCCATGACGTCCGGCATCTTGCACAGTTGTTTGCGTCCCGCCATGAAGAATATCAATCATTTGAAAACCCTTCAAAAAACTCAGGGTCGATGGGGACAAATTTTATTTTATCGCCTGCTTTGACAAGGAAGGGGTCATCTCTGGCGGCGTCAAAAATTTTCAGTGGGGTTTGTCCGATAATTTGCCAGCCACCCGGACTGCTCAGCCCGTAAATACCAGTTTGCCATCCGGCTATGCCAATAGAGCCGGCGGGAACATTCTCGCGTGGGCTTGCATGTCGGGGGTGATGAAGTTTTTCAGGAGCTTCTGATAGAAAGCAAAACCCCGGAATAAACCCCATCATGCAGACGTCATAAATTTGCGAGCTATGGAGTTTGATAATTGCTTTTTCGGTAAGTTTGCGGCTCTTTTTCAGGGCCTCCATATCTGGTCCATAGTCACCGCCATAGGCGACCGGGATCTCAATGATATTGCCTGCGGTCTCAGTGTCTAAAGTGGTTTTTTGGGTTAGCTCAAGCAGGGATTTCTTCGCCTGATCCGCTGTGGTGGTGGAGAGGTCAAAAACACATAAAAGGCTATCATAGCCCGGCACAATCTCTCTCCATTGACTGGACTGTCTTAACGCATGGGCCAGTGAGTGAATGCGTTGGTTGATGTCTTTGGAAAACCCGTCAATGTCATATTGGACGAGGATAGCGCTATCGCCATAATCTATCAAACGTGGGGTCTTATGCGGCATGCGTAAAGGCTTTGATGGTGATTCCAATAGTTTCAAGCTCGCGGCGCACCATGAGGGCTGTATCAACGGCGCCGTCACTATCGCCGTGCAGGCAAAGTGTTCTCACGGTAAGGGAAAGAGAGTTGCCGCTCGCGGTTACCACTGTTCCTTGTGTTGCCAATGTTTTGGCTTGCTCTAACCGCGCGTTGTGGGTTTTAAGCACAGAACCATCTATAGCCCGGCTTTGTAGGTGGCCTTCATCGGTGTAGCGGCGGTCAATAAAGCCTTCGGCGACAAATGTCAGTCCATGGTGTTTTGCGGCTAGGCCCATTTCTGACTTAGGCGCGCCCATTAAAGTTAAGCTCGGATCAATCATCGCGATGGTCTTGGCAATCAGGTCTGCCGTCTCACGATCTTTGACGGCATCATTATAGAGCGCGCCGTGAGGTTTCACATAAGCTATGAATGTTTCTTCACTGGCCGCGATTTCAGCCAGTTCTATGATCTGTTTTGTTAATGAGGCCGTTAGGGCGGCTGTGTTGATATCCACGCCGAGCGTCAGGGATTTTCGGCCAAAATTAGCTTTATCAGGATAGGCTGGATGCGCGCCGATAACAACTCCGTGGATTTTAGCGCCGCGGGCCATGCGGCGCATAGATTGCGCGGTACCGGCATGACCGCCGCAGGCAATATTGGCGGAGCTGATATATTGCAGCATGGAATATTCGGCTTTTGACCAAGCTGGGTTGTCAGCCTCGCCCAAATCTGCGTTCAAATCAATCGGTTTCATAGAGCGCTTCTAGCAGCAAAATAGGATTTGAGAATTCTTATTTCGTAAATCTAGTTTTGGAAGGTCTATGAGCTCGCCGCGTTTTGACGATATCCAAGCCCCAATAGACCGCGGCTAAATTGATAACGTCAGCTTCATTCCTGTGTATTTCAGCATCTGAGGCTGAAATTTCTATTAGCCCTTTAAGCAGAGTTTGTTTTAAGGGAAAATTATCCAGCGCTATGATGTTTTCCATTATAAATCTATCTGGGTGTGGTCCGCTAAGGGCGTGGGCTATATCTTCGCGCCGCGCCTCAAACCAGCGGGATATAACATCGCTTGATTTATCCAAGGGAAAATTTAGTTCATCCGCTAAAAGGCCTACATTTTTCTCAAAACTTTGAATTTCATTTTTCAAAACGATGTCATCGGCCAGAATGATGGCCGCCATGAGGGTCAAGATATGATTCCAATCATCGGGACTCGTTTGCATGATACCCAGATAAAATGAATTCGTTTAAATTGCGTTTCCGCAGGCAGAGGCACTTGCCCACGCCCATTGGAAATTATGCCCGCCTAAATGCCCTGTGACGTCAACGACTTCGCCGATGAAATAAAGTCCGGGCACAGATTTGGCTTCCATCGTTTTTGAGGACAGCGCGACGGTGTCCACCCCTCCTTTGGTGACTTCGGCAGTTCGAAAACCTTCCGTACCAGCTGGTTTGACGTGCCAGGCTTTGACCATTAACGCCAAATTGTTTAGGGCGGCGTCGCTCATATCGGCGAGACGGGTTTGTTTGATTTGGCCCGCAATAAATTCTGCCAACCGCGCGGGCAGATATTGCGAGAGCCAGTTTTTGGGGTTTTGCCGTGGGGTTTCTATCCGTGCTGATTTAAGCGCGGCAAGTATATCTGTATCAGGGGCTAGATCGAGCGTAATGGCGTCGCCGGGACTCCAATAGGAACTGATCTGCAAGATGGCAGGCCCAGAGAGGCCGCGATGCGTAAAAAGCAAGGCTTCGTCAAAGGAAGCCTCTTGAGCGTGCACGCGGCTATTTGTACTCACGCCGGAGAGGGCTTTGAGAGGGGCTTTGAGTTGGTCGGTAAATGTCAGGGGCACAAGGGCGGGCACAGGCGGGATCAAGGGCAGTCCAAACTGCTCGGCGACCTTATAGCCATATCCGCTTGCGCCCATTTTGGGAATAGACGGTCCGCCGCAAGCGATTACGATTTTATCGCCATTAATCGATTGGTGGGTGGTCGTGACAATATATCC
>CAZNWH010000094.1:0-1136 GCA_964576765.1 uncultured Hellea sp. | reverse complement strand
GAACAAAAACCTGCGCCAAAAGCCATCAGAATCAAAGAAAAAGAGGATGTGTGATCCGAAAGTTTATTGATCCACTCTTATCTTCATTTCAGCAATGGTTTGATTGGTTAGCGGTATAGGAAGTAATAAAGAGACTTAGCATAATATATTATCACTATTTTTATCCTAAAGTATGGCTTAATTTAAAATCTATTTGTATGATTGATAGCCTCTGGAATACTAGTTTTATAGTAAACATCCAATTTAAATAAGATTCTATATGGCCTCATTTTTGGCGGCGTGAAATGGCTCTAAGAATAGTCAAAATGGGCCGTTTGATTTTTGATATCGCGGAAGACTCTATCATATGAAATTTAGTCTCATAGGTCTGTTTTTTATCACCGCGGCTCTTTATGCGAGTGTCGGATTCGGAGGAGGATCAACCTATAATGCTCTGCTTGTAATGGCTGGAACAGATAGTCTGGTACAACCATTAATCGCGCTTGCCTGTAACATCATTGTGGTTAGCGGTAATGTTGCTCGCTATTACCGCGCTAAATTACTTACATTTAGGCGCTATATTCCTTTGGTTATTTTATCCGTCCCAATGGCGTGGTTGGGAGGAAGCTTACCTATCTCTCGAAGATTATTCGTCGGCCTTTTGGCTATCGCTTTAATCTTCGCGGGGGGGCGTTTACTTTGGGGGACAGTTAAACATAGCATCCATCGCAATCCATCAACCTCCAATCTGGGAGCGGTCCCAACAGCGCTTATCGGGGGCGGCATCGGATTTTACGCGGGTTTGGTGGGTATAGGCGGGGGAATATTTTTAGCCCCTATATTGCATTTTATACGCTGGGGGAACGCGAAGGCGATTGCGGCGGCCTGTAGTTTTTTTATTCTTGTGAACTCGCTGGCTGGGCTTTTGGGGCAAGGCCGGAAGCTAGCTGATTTAGGCCAGCTAGAAATGGCTTTGCCTTATTGGCCTTTACTGCCGGCTGTATTTTTTGGGGGACTTATTGGAAACTATATCGGTATTTTTAAATTGCCAGACATATGGATAAAACGTCTTACGGCTATACTCATTCTTTATGTGGGGTTACGCTTAACGCTAAATTGGTTCACATCATAATTAGAGTGATGATTTATCTTTAGGA
>CAZNWH010000093.1:6241-8100 GCA_964576765.1 uncultured Hellea sp. | reverse complement strand
GTGATTTTGAAAAACCACTGATCCATATCGCGCTGCTCGACGTCCGCGCCGGAGCGCCAACCTTTGCCGTCAATGACCTGCTCATTGGCGAGCACTGTATTATCCACAGGATCCCAATTGACTTTAGCGGTCTTGCGGTAAACTAAGCCCTTCTCCCAAAACTTTAAGAAGATATTCTGCTGCTGTTTGTAATAGGCTTCATCACTTGTTGCGAATTCGCGTGACCAATCCAGCGCAAAGCCGAGCCGTTTTAACGGCTCTTTCATTTGCTCAATATTACCGTAAGTCCAGTCTTTGGGATGACCGCCAATATCTATGGCCGCGTTCTCGGCCGGCATGCCAAAACTATCCCACCCCATAGGGTGGAGGACTTCAAAGCCTTGAGCTTTTTTATAGCGCGCGACCACATCGCCCATGGCGTAATTACGCACATGACCCATATGAATCCGCCCACTCGGATAAGGAAACATTTCAAGGGCGTAGAATTTGGATTTCTCGCTCTTATCATCCGCACGAAAGACATCGGCCTCTTCCCAGCGCTTTTGCCAGCGAGGTTCGACTTCAGCAGCGTTGTAACGATCAGACATGAAAAAAGCGGCCTTAATTAAATTAAAGCCGCTCTATAGCAGACCCGTTATATCAGGCTAGTCCTCAATACTTATTATTGGAGTCTTGTTATTGCGAGTCTTGCGTAGCAATATAAAGCTCCCGGGCGCGAGTTAAAATCGCATTTTCAATTTGGCGGGCCGTGTCAGTATCTGTAGCTGCATCCTGCCAGCCTCCGCCCGCGCGGGTTTGCTTAAAGATAGAGGCTTTTAAAGCATCAGCGCGTAACTTTGTATCCAGAATATAGACATTGGCTTTAAAGCGCTCATTCGGCTCTTCGGCTGAGGCAAACCAATCCCAAACAATAACGCCGCCAAAGGGATCAACTTGTTCAAGCGGCATAAAATCGAGTGTCTCAAGACTGGCGCGCCACAGATAAGAATTAACCCCCATATTAGGGGCTTGCTCAGCCGCCTGTATAGCGCGGGCTTTGGCTTTATTCTTACCGAAGCCTACGGAACTGCATCCTGTAAGCAGGGTTGCCGCTAAAAAGGCGGAGGCAAAGAGGCGGGTTGCTGGCATAGGGAACTCCAAAATCGCACGGTCGCGCTTATTCATGCTTCAAATCAGTTGTGTGGTTATAGCATTAAAAACGCGCGCGACTAGCCTTTCTATGCGGAAATAACAAAGCTGTGAGGGCCCTTAAACCCCCGTAAAATAGGGATTTAAAAGATTTGTTAACCATTTTTTAGGAAGCGCAGGTGATTAAATGGTTAACGCTAGGGCCATTCGTTGCTGGCGTGGGAGGGACTTATGTCAGGCTTTATACGCGAAAAAAGCTATCTCGTCCCTTGGGTAATTCTAGGTTTGGGCGCGATGACGGTTGCTTCAGCGCAGACCAGCAACTCCCCTTTCGCCAGTAAAGTCAAGAAAAAGGCATGGGAAACGACCGCCCCAGTTACGCCGCACCCCGCACCAGCACAATATCCCCCATCACAATATAGTGGCCCTTTACGCAGTCCGACAGGACAAAGACCAGCTACGCTAGATTATACGCAACAAGCCCCGTCTTCGGTACCCCAATCTGATTATACACCGAACGCAGGCGTTTATAACTATCAAGCTCCAAGTGCGGTACCAAGTTACGTCCCGCCAACAAGCTCAAAGCCCCAATATAATTATGCCCTTCAATCAACTGTGCCTGCACAAAGTGGGGCTTATTATCCGGGAAGGGCTCAACCAAGCTATTCGTCAAATCCAGGGTCGCCTTATAGCCAAGAAGATTATGGCCAACAGCCTTATAATCAGCCTTA
>CAZNWH010000093.1:0-6141 GCA_964576765.1 uncultured Hellea sp. | reverse complement strand
CAGCCTTATAATCAGCCTTACAGAGAGGGCAGAGCCTCACAAGATCCGAGGTCAGGGTATGGAGGTCCTCAAACCAGGCCACAAAGACAATATGCAAAACGTAGCTGGGCTGATAGGTTGGGCCTTCGAAATTGGAAGACAGCCTTATCAGGCGCTTTTCGCGGTGGCGTAGCCGCAACCAATCGAGATGACTGGGACGTGGATTTCGTCGGAAATGGTCACGTAGAATTAGAGGCCAGTACGATCACACAGGGTGGGTTGGAATATGGTATTAATCTTGAAGCGCGAGCGCAATATGACAAATTCCGAAGAGGTTTTGGCGGCCTTGTCGGGGATTGCCCTCCAACTATAGCGGGTTGTCCCTCTATCACAATTGATGGCACACCGACGGCGCTACGCGGACATACCTCACAGTTCTACAGCTCAGGGCCAGATAATGCCAAAGAGACAGAAATTGCGCTTGAGGGAGCTTATCTCTTTCTTCGTTCGGCTTATGGCGATGTCACGATTGGCCGAGATGATGGCGCAGCTTATCTTTTCTCACTTGGCGCGCCAACTTTATTGGCCGTAAACGCGTCTAATTCACCTGTTGATTATACGGGGCTGGATAGCGTTAAGACGGTTAATGATGCTTCCGGTTTTGCTGAAAAAGTTACTTACACATCCCCGCGTTTATTAGGCGATCAAATTGGAATTGGTGTTCAGTTCGGGGCGAGCTATGCGCCTAATGCCCGGGCTTGTGGCGTTGATTACTGTGTCCGGCGTAATGGAGTAGATGTTTCCGGAACCGTTTCGCCTGATTTGGAAGATGTTTTTGAAGTCGGAGTGGCGCTTGACCGCAAATTTGATAATGGCTTAGGGATTGAAGCAACCGCCACTTATGCCCGCGCTTCGGAAGAGAGCGGCCTTGCAGTTTTTGATGATTTAAACGCTTATAATGCCGGCGTTGAAGTCACGCTTGCCGATTGGACGGTAGGCGGGTCTTGGCTGAAATCCAATAACGGGCTGGCGAATGGTGATTATGAAGCCTGGGATGCAGGGATAACGTGGAAACCGTCAGCGCTTGGTTTTACTGTCGGTTATGGGCATGCTACGGATGATAATGTTAATTTGACTTCTGATCAGATTGTCGCGGGCGTGAGTTATGAATTTGACAGATTTACTGTTGGGACGGGCGTTCAATATATAGAACGTACTGTGTCTCAAGTCACAGGACTTGATGTGGGGGAGACCACTGAAGATGCAACTTCAATATTCGTCGAAGCTGGATTTAAATTCTAATCTGGTAATAAGCCTTCGAGCCCTGCTATCCCTGCTGCGCCGCTATCTATCAGCGCAGGCGCGCTGCGGCTATTAATGCCGCCCAACGCAAATACGGGGCAAGGCAGGGATTTAACCTGTTCTCGAAATGTCTTAACACCCATTGGTTCGCCTGCGCTGGGACTATTGCTTTTGAACACGGAGGAAACCAACAAACCGTCTAGAACCGATAAGTCCCCGGAATAATGCCCTGATTTCAGCCCGGCCATGGATATGGTCCAATAAGGGCAACGCTGCCGCCATAGGCTAGGCTGTATCACCGCGCTATCTCGGCGAAAATGAACACCATCGGCCCCGACTTTTACAGCTAATTCTGGATCCGCACCAATCAAGAGTTGTTGCTTCCGCGAAAAGGTCATTTGGCGTAAGGTTAAAGCTTCTGCCAAATGATCAGGTCGTCCGAAATGACGGTAAATGACGGCTGCGCCTTGCGGCAGGCCTTTTATTATTTTTTCAATATGGGGCACACGTTCAGGGTCTGTCATAAAAACAAGAGGCGCGAGACGGCAGGAGTTTTTGCGCGCCTTGAATAAATTTGTTGCGACCTGCGCAACGACATGACTTCCATTATAATCCCATTCAGGGTAAGTCGCGATCATTGTGAGCGGCATAAATGACACTATATCCATAGCTGAAAAACGTAGCGCTATCCTAGCGCGTATGAGTGCGGCTGCCAAGCGGGCAGGGCGTGAGGGAATGCCTAACCTTGTAGCGGTGTCTAAGGTCCAGCCGGATGAGCGTATTGCGCAGATGTTGGAGGCAGGTCAGCGTGTTTTTGGCGAAAACCGAGTTCAAGAGGCTCAGATGCGATGGACCAAAACATTTGCAGGTCGCAGAAAAGATATTTCCCTTCACCTCATTGGGCCGCTACAAACTAATAAAACTATAGAGGCTGTGAAACTGTTTGATGTCATTGAAACGGTTGACCGCGAAAAATTGATCAAAGCTCTTTTAAAGGCGGCAGATAAAGTCGGGCAAATGCCGAAGTTTCTTGTTCAGGTGAATACGGGGGAAGAAGCGCAAAAGTCGGGTGTGTTTCCAAAAGATTTAGATAAGTTTCTGAAGCGGCTGAAATCAGAATATAATCAAATCCCTTCCGGGCTCATGTGCATTCCGCCTTTAGGAGAAGCGGTTTCTCCCCATTTCTGGCTCTTAAAAAAAATGACGGATCAATATGGGTTTAAAACCCTGTCCATGGGCATGAGTAGTGATTTTGAAATAGCTATCGAACTGGGGGCTACGCATGTTCGCGTGGGTTCGGCCTTGTTTGGGGAGAGAAATTACGCTTAACTCCTCTGAAAATAAGAGAGATGAAAATAAGAGGGGGTGGGGATGAAGGCTTTATTAAAAATAATAGGCGCTATTGCCGGGCTAGGCTTGTTGATCTTAGCCTATTTATCTTTTTGGCCTGTTCCGATTGATCCCGTAAAATGGGAGGCTACCCAAAATAAAGGTTATGTAGGTGCCTTTGCGCCAAATACGGATTTATCCAATTTGGAACGGCTTTCTATTGGGGGAATTCACGGACCCGAAGATGTGGTGATGCATGAAGGATTCATATATGTGTCTTCCCAAGAAGGAAAAATTATAAAGGTTGATCCGATGACCAACACCCACAGTGACTTTGCGGATACGCAAGGTTCAGCTTTGGGAATGGAAATGGACGGGTCAGGACATCTTATTATTGCAGATGCTTTTCGCGGGCTTTTATCTGTTGACCCCAGCGGGAATGTAAGCGTGTTGACAGATGCAGTTGACGGCACTCCTATTCTCTTTGCTGACGATTTGGATATTGCCAAGGATGGCGTGATATATTTTTCTGATGCCTCGACAAAATTTGGCGCGAAGGCGGGCGGAACAACACTCTCGGCCAGTTTGCTGGAAATCATGGAGCATAGAGGCACAGGAAGGCTTTTGGCCTATGACCCGTCTACCCAAAAAACCCGAATTGTCAAAGATGGCTATGTCTTTTCAAATGGCGTAGCTATGTCAGAAGATGGCGATATTTTGATGAATGAAACAGGTACTTATCAAGTTCATAAAATTTCGCCCGATGGCACAAGCCAGGTCATTATCGATAATCTTCCAGGCTTCCCGGATAATATTAACCGCGGTCCAAAATTAGCCGATGGCCGTGAAAGCTTTTTGATTGGAATTATCAGCCAGCGTTCACAATGGTTAGATGATAATGCGGGTAAACCCGTCGCGCGAAAAGTAGCGCTACGTCTACCAGCTTTTATGCGTCCAAAATCAGTGAGCTATGGTTTGATTGTACAGATTGACGGTGAAGGCAATGTTTTAAGGACATGGCAAGACCCGAGCGGGAACTATAAAAATGCGACGGGCGCTATTATTGCGCCTGATGGGTACATGTATGTGTCCAGCCTGACAGCACCTGACCTCGGCCGTATGAAAATAGAATAGATTGCACAAAATAACAACGCATGTCATGAGTATATGCAATTAAGTGCATATAAATAGGAGTGACTATGTCCCGCGAATTTGACGTCATTATATATGGAGCCACAGGCTTTACAGGACGGCTTGTGGCTGAATATCTGAACAAGCAATATGCGGGCTCTGACGTTAAATGGGCCATGGCGGGGCGTTCACAAGACAAACTTGAAGCCGTTAGAAACGAGATGGGGATTTCCAAAGATATTGCTCTTGTAGTAGCGAATTCAAATGATCAAGCTTCGCTAAATGCGATGGCTGCGAGAGCTGGTTCAATTTGTACCACTGTCGGGCCTTATCAACTCTATGGGGATTCAGTTGTTCAAGCCTGTGTCGATAATGGCACGGATTATGTTGACCTCTCGGGGGAACCTGCCTGGATGCATGATACCATTGAGAAATACGACGTTGCGGCTAAAGAAAACGGCGCTAGAATTGTTCACTCTTGCGGGTTTGACTCCATACCGTTTGATCTTGGGGTTTATTTTTTGCAGCAATACGCCATTGCCAATCATGGTGGGGCTTGCGCGAAAATACGCGGCCGTGTGCGGAAAATGAAGGGTACTTTTTCCGGCGGGACGGCAGCCAGTTTCTTCGAGACTATGAAACGAGCGAGCCAACAGCCTGAAGTTCTGGATTGGCTGAAGGACCCTTTTTCTCTGACACCTGGCTTTTCAGGCCCGCCTCAACCCACGGGGCACAAGCCGATCTTTGAAGAAGATCTCAATAGTTGGTCAGCCCCTTTTATCATGGCCTCAATCAATACAAAAAATGTGCACCGCTCTAATGCTTTGCAGGGCCATCTATATGGAAAAGATTTTATTTATGATGAAATGGTTTTAACGGGGCCGGGCGAGCAGGGTGAAGCGGCGGCGAACCATATAGCCAATGATAATTCCATGTCGAAAAATCCGCCTAAGCCCGGTGAAGGCCCCGATAAAGAAGAGCGGGAGAGCGGTCTTTACGATGTTATGTATGTTGGCGATGCGCCTGACGGGACGCGCATAATTGCGGGCGTGACCGGAGATAAGGATCCGGGTTATGGGTCAACATCTAAAATGATTGCTGAAGCGGCCTTATGTTTAGTCCGCGATATTGACCGTAAGACTGTTCCCGGAGGGGTTTACACCCCGGCCCCAGCTATGGGTGAGGCCTTAATCTCGCGGCTACAAAAAAATGCGGGACTAACATTTACAATTGAAAGCTAAATTTGTCGGGGATACGGGCCATGAAACTTTTTAATGTTATCAATGGAATATTTTATATTCTTTTTGGCCTTTTTGGCGTTTTTTTCCCGTTAAAAATGGGGAGCCTTATGGGGTGGGAACTCAGTCTTTTAGGCTTCCATCAAGTGCGCGCTACTTCATTCGCTATGGCTTCACTTGGGCTGGTAAATTTATTTTATGCCAATAAAATAACTGACCAGAAGCCTCTGACACTTGTGATTATATTTATGACGCTGAGTTTTATGGCAGGTCGTTTCTTGGGCCTTGTGTTGGACGGCGGTGGCCCGATGCAAACATATCATGAAATTGGCATTGAGATTATTTGGGCAGGACTTGGCGTATTACTCTTTAAGTGGGCGACTAAACCAATCGTCAGTTAGTTTTTCCAAAACAGCGGTTTGCCCAGAGAATGAGCCCCGTGACAATTGCAGTCATAAGAAAATCTATTCCAAAATCACGCCAAGAAATTTCAGGCGCCCCTAGCGTAAACCATGCCGTGTTTGGTAAGCTGGGGTCCGTATAACCAAGTAGTCCGAACACAAATATATTATTGGCAATATGCGCGCCAATCGCGCTTTCAATCCCGCCCTCGAAATATAGTAAAACACACATCGCCATGCCAAAGGTGAAAATACTCGCTAAATAGGGCCACATCTGACCTTGGGCTTCTGGGTTCCACACGTGAAGCGCCGCAAAGCCAGCAGATGTCAGAAAAAAGACAATCCATGGGGAACGAAGATATTTTATCAGGGCTTGATTTAGGTATCCTCGACACAAAAACTCTTCGCTGGCGGCTTGAAACGGAACTAGGGCGAGAGTGATAAACAAAAGGGGAAGATAGGTTTTCAGATCAGTTTGTGTTTGTAATCCGTCATATTCCTGAGGGAAAAAATGAAATTCCAGAAGAGATAAGCTACTGAAAAAGAGTATCAAGACAAGCCCGGCTCTGAAAAGGTAATCCCAACGAAATTGCCAGGCGGATGTCATTAAGGCTCTTATCGGGCGCTTATGCCAAAGCTTATATATAAGCGGGATGACGATAAAAACCGGAAGAAAACTTAAGAGTAAATCGAGATATATTATCGTTTTTGTTGTGGGTAAGAGGGACTGACTTGTTAAAAACAAAGCCGCCATTCCAGCA
>CAZNWH010000092.1:0-8145 GCA_964576765.1 uncultured Hellea sp. | reverse complement strand
CCGCGTTGATGGTCATCACCATTAAGAGCGTGAGCGCTGTGCCGACATGGATGGGAATAAAGAGCGCCATGACGGGGAGTAGCCACGCCGCGCTCACGGCTTCAATCGCGTCAAAGGAAAAGCTCGCCCATGGGGTTGGCTGCACCGATCTGTGATGGCCTTCATGGGTCCATTTAAACAGCCGCTTATGATGCATTATCCGGTGCGTCCAGTAAAACCATGTATCCTGCGCGAAGAGGTAAATCGCGGCGCTGGCCAGCACCCAGCCCCACCCGCTGACGCCTTGGGGCAGACCGCTATACATGGCCGTGCCGCCCGCTTTCCACATTTCGAGAACTATCGCGGCGGGCGCGGCATAGATGAAAGCCGAGATGGTGGAGAGTTTAATTTCGTTTCGGATAGTTGCCGCCGTCGGCTCGCGCTTGGACAAACGCCGCGCTTTGACCTTATCAGCGGGGCGTTTCCAGAGCATCCAATGGATGGGCCAGACAATGAGGAAATAGCGTCCGATAATGATCGCCGTAAAGGCGAAATAAGTTATCAGTGTTTGTGTGAGAGGTATTGGCCAACCATTTAAAAGTGTTTCGGGCATAAATTATGCCGTATGCTGATTAAACCACTCCGTAAATGCGTCTTTTTCTTCTTCGCTCATATGTACGCCAAGTTTTGAGCGCCGCCACATAATATCATCGGCGGAGCTGGCCCATTCGTGATTGATCAGATAGCGCGCTTCGATCTCATAGAGGCCTGCGCCGAAATGTTTGCCAAGCTCTGGCGGCGATGTCCCGTCGCCCAGAATAAGCGTGATCCGTGTCCCATAGGCATGACAAAGCCTGCGTAATAAGTCCGAATCCATATTCGGGTAACGCTGGCGCATATCGGAGGTAAATAACTTGAAATCGGCATCGATTAAATCACCGCCGGGGAGTAACGCTGTCTCCGTCCAGCCTTTTTCCTCATAATCGTAAAAGGGTTGAAGTTTTTCCATAGCGTGCTCGGCTAGCTTGCGCGAGGTTGTGATTTTACCGCCATATATGGAGAGGAATGGCGCGCCCTGTGTAAACTCATCAATATTCAAAACATAATCCCGCGTTACCGCCGAAGCATTTTCTGACTTATCATCATAAAGCGGGCGCACACCTGCATAATCCCAAACAACATCATCGGGAGAGATGTCATTTTCAAAATATTCACTCGCCGCCGCGCAGAGATAATTGATTTCTTCTTGGCTGATTTTCACTTCACCTTCGGAAAGCTCATAGGGCTTATCCGTTGTCCCGATCAGAGTATAATTTGTCTCATAAGGAATTGCGAAAATAACGCGGTTATCAGCATTTTGAAACAGGTAAGCATGATCGCCTTCAAAGAGTTTTTTAGTAACGATATGGCTGCCTTTGACAAGACGTAGCGATTGCTCGTTTTTGGTAGGCTGAATTTTCTTGAGAACTTCATCAACCCACGGCCCCGCCGAATTTATCACGCCCTTTGCCGTTATGGTCTCGGTAGACCCATTGTGTTTAATCTGGGCTTTATAACCATCGCCGGAAGGTTCAATGCTGAGGACTTCGGTGCGCGTGCGAATATCGGCCCCGCGATGGGCCGCATCCAAAGCATAAAGCACGACAAGCCGCGCATCATCGACCCAGCAATCGGAATATTCAAACCCCGTTTTAAAGCGCTGTTCAAGCACGCCCTTATGCGGGGCCTTGGTCAATTTCAAAGATTTGGATCCGGGGAGCATTTCGCGCCCGCCAATATGGTCATATAAGAACAGACCTGTGCGTAACATCCAGGCCGGACGCAGGCCTTTATCGTAGGGAAGCACAAAGCGCATGGGCCAGATAATATGCGGCGCGGCGCGCAGCATGACTTCACGCTCGATTAAGGCCTCACGCACGAGACGAAATTCATAATATTCCAGATAACGCAGCCCGCCATGGATCAGCTTGGTCGAGCTGGAACTGGTATGATTAGCTAAATCATCGCGCTCACACAGGAGAACTTTCAACCCCCGACCAGAAGCGTCTCGCGCGATTGCGGCCCCATTGATACCTCCGCCAATGATTAAAAGGTCATAATCGGCCATAATGCGCTCATTTTCGTTTTCGAACATTTTAGGAATTGACGCTATCCACTACCCGCGCTTAAAAAGCAATATGGATAATGTAATACTTTCAATTGATCAGGGTACAACTAGCTCCCGTACGCTTGTTTTTTCACCTCGTGGAGACATCCTCTATTCCGCGCAGGAAGAATTTCCGCAAATATACCCTGCTGATGGCTGGGTTGAACATGATCCCGAGGCGATTTGGAGCTCAACGCTTACAACGCTTAAGGACGCCTTTAGTTATGCCAAGAAAAGCGGCGCTAAAATCGTAGGGATTGGCATTACTAATCAACGAGAGACAACGCTCGTCTGGAACCGCAAAACCGGCAAGCCGCTCTATAATGCTATTGTCTGGCAAGACCGCCGCACAGCCGAGCATTGTCGCAAGATTAAAGAGAGCTATGCCGAAGCGAAGCTGACAGCTAAAACGGGGCTTTTGTTGGATCCTTATTTCAGCGCGACCAAGGCTGCGTGGATCCTTGACCATGTTGAAGGGGCAAGACTGGCCGCCCAGAACGGCGATCTCGCTTTTGGCACTGTTGATAGTTTTCTAATCTGGCGCTTAACGGGGGGTAAGGTTCATGCCACGGACGCGACCAATGCCAGCCGGACGAATTTGTTTAATATTCACAGCCAAGACTGGGATGATGAGCTTCTTACGCTTTTCAGTGTCCCTGCCTCCATTCTACCAGAGGTCAAAGACTGTGCTGATGATTATGGACTTTGTACTGTGCTGGATGAAAATATTCCTATTTTGGGCGTCGCAGGCGATCAGCAAGCCGCCGCCATTGGGCAGAACTGCTTTAACAAGGGCGACATCAAGAGCACATATGGCACAGGTTGTTTCGTTATCCTCAATACGGGCGCTAAATGCATTAACTCCAAAAACCGTCTGCTCTCTACCGTCTGTTATCGCTTGAAGGGTAAAACCACCTACGCTTTGGAAGGCTCTATCTTTGTCGCCGGGGCCGCTGTTCAGTGGCTACGCGACGGTCTTCAGATCATCAAAGACGCCGCCGAGACCGAAGCCATGTGTGAAGGACTAGAGAGCAATACGGGGGTTTATCTCGTACCCGCCTTTACCGGATTAGGCGCGCCGCATTGGGACCCTGATGCGCGCGGGGCCATCTTTGGCCTGACTCGCGATACAGGGCGAGCTGAGTTGGCCCGCGCCACCGTCGAGAGCGTGTGTTACCAAACCTATGACCTGTTTAAAGCCATGAGCGATGACGGGGTTACACCGACAAGTCTTCGTGTTGATGGCGGCATGGTGCATAATAGCTGGATGGTTCAGCATCTGGCAAATGTTTTGGATATTCCCGTTGACCGACCCAAAGTATTGGAGACCACAGCGTTAGGCGCAGCCTATCTCGCGGGTCTGCAAGCCGGGCTTTATAGCTCGCTTGAAGATGTCCAGGATAATTGGCAAATTGATCAAGCTTTCCAGCCGAAAATGGAAAAAACAGAGCGCGACAATCTCCTAAAAGACTGGAACGCTGCGGTTGAAAAAGTCCTCACCTAGACTCTCACGCTCCCAGTTACATGTCATAAAACCATCATAAAACTGTTATGAATTCATCAAAGGACTCGGCCATTGCCGCGGTCAAGGTGAATAATCACCTCTACACTTACCCGTAACGGGACATCGATACTTAAGAGGTTAGAGCGATGACATATTTTTTAAGAGGCGGCGCAGCCATGCTCGCATTATTAATGGCTATGCCTCAAGTGGCAGCCGCACAAGATGACTTTACCATCAAGCTTGGTGGGCGTCTTCATGTTGATTATGCAATAGCCAACTCAGATAATACAGATTTTGATGTCAGTGCAACGGCGCTGCGTCGCGCAAGGCTTAAAGGCCACGGTCAATTTGGAAAAAATTTAAAATATAAAATCGAGACTACTTTTGACGAAAGTGGTGATGTGAACCTTGAAGATGCTTATCTATCATGGAAACCTAATGGAAGTATCATTAGCTTTAAGGCGGGCCACTTTAAAACGCAAAACTCTCTTGAAGAAGCAGGGTCATCCTTGGACGCCGCGCTTATTGAACGTGCGGCCTTCACAGATGCTTTTGAACTTGACCGCCGAGTCGGGTTCGAAGTTTCAACAAAGTCTGATAATTATCTTCTGCAACTTGGCATCTTTGGTGAGAACCTCGAAAAAATTGAAGATAATGATGGCAATGAAGGCATCGCCCTCGCGGGTCGTGCCGTTTACAAATTCGACGTATCAGGTGGTCTCATCCACACAGGAGCATCTTTCCGCTATCGCGAACAAAACGACTCTGATGATTTACGTTACCGTCAACGCCCATTCGTAGAGCAAACAGGCCGTATCATTTCAACGGGCCGTATCGCTGATAGCGATACATTCTTTGGTGGAGAACTCGCAGGTCTGTTTGGGCCGGCTTGGGCTATAGGTGAATATACCATCGTCAATGCAAATTGCGTTGCTGGCTCTACGGTCTGTACTGACGATCCTAGTTTTACAGGCTGGTCAATTGGCGGCGGTTATGTCTTTGGCGGAAAACGAAATTACAAAGTTGGCAAATTCAAACGTGTGACAATTGACAATCCTGTCACAGATGGTGGCTGGGGCGCACTGTCTGTAAATGCTCGTTATGACACGCTTGATCTGAGCGATGAAGGCATTGATGGAGGCGATATTGATACATTTGCTGTTGGCGCGAATTGGTGGTTGCACAAGCAAGCCCGTTTGCAATTTAACTATTTCAACTCAAATGCAACCTTGTCAGGCCCTAATGTTGGCCCGAGCTTAGGTCTGCAGGATGTATTTGCCGCCGCAGTAACAAATCCATTACTCAATGAGGACACTGTAGACGGCTTCATTGCTCGATTGCAGTTTGATTTTTAATTATGCCTTTAAAAAAAACCAAAAGCGACAGGACACCTGCCGCTTTTTTATTTCAATCTAACTAACTGTTCTTTCCGACCAGAACTTTAGCCAGCTCGGCGCTAATCGCAGCATCACGGCCAAATTCATCAGCTTTAATTGCGTCCGCAAATTCTTGATTAAGCGGCGCGCCGCCAACCATAATTGCGATCTCTTTGCGCAGATTTTTCTTTTCCATCTCTTCAATGACAACGCCCATATAAGGCATGGTTGTCGTCAAAAGCGCAGACATGCCTAAAATATCAGGCTCATGTTTATCAATCGCTTCTTGGAACTCATCCCAAGATGTGTTTATGCCTAGATTAAAGACTTCAAAACCAGCCCCTTCAAGCATCATCGCGACAAGATTTTTGCCAATATCATGAATATCGCCTTTAACCGTGCCGATAACGACTTTGCCTGTCGATATCTTATTATCAGAGGCAGCCAATATCGGGCGAAGCAAAGCCATCCCGCCTTTCATGGCATTGGCCGCTTGGAGAACTTCAGGAACAAAGAGAATGCCATCGCGAAAATCATCCCCGACAAATTTCATCCCTTCAACCAAAGCATTGTTTAAAACCGTATTGGCGTCCCAGCCCCGGTCAAGCAGGATTTGTGTACCCTCGGTGACTTCTGGAATCATACCATCATAAAGATCGTCCTGCATTTGCTGGACCAAATCATCATCATTTAGATCCTTGAGAATGATCTCATCTTGATCTTGATCGCTCATAAGTTAACACCATATTACAATATAAAGATTTCTTTATATATATTTACATAAGCCTGTCTAATAAAATAACATCAAATAGGTAATAATTTTATCGCTTTTAACCTGAAGTCACTAAGACTTGATTATCATAGCTATTTTGCCGATATAGATTGATGAATAGGATCAAAAAATGTCAGAAACACTGGATGATTTAGAACTGGAACCCGCTGACAGCCCCTGCCAGCTCGTCTGCTCTATGGAACGTGAAAGTGGGCTGTGTTTTGGTTGTGGGCGAACTCAAGACGAAATTTCCTATTGGACACTTAAATCCGACCAAGAACGTCAAGCCATCCTCGCGGAACTCCCCGGCCGTATGCCGCCACTGATCAAAATTCGCGAAGAACGCCGCAAGAAGCGGCGGGTGAATAGGCGGAAGCGGACGTCAACACCAGATGCGTGATATGGTCGTGACTAAAATAATATTGTTCTCACCCCTGTTACTCACGTAAAATTACCTAAAATCACGTCATGACCCTACCAAGACACGCCTATACATCCGCAGAGTGGTTCGTAGCAGAACAGACAGAATTCTTCGCCAAAACATGGGTCTTCGTTGGTGTAGCGTCTGATTTCCAGAAACCCGGAGATTATGTGAGCGTTCAGGCCGGAGCGTTTCCTTTGGTAGTGCTTAAGCTCAAAGATGGGTCACTCGCGGCTTATCACAATATTTGCCGCCATCGCGGGACAACCTTGTTAGAAGGGTCAGGCAATGCGGGGAAGAGTGTGGTTTGCCCTTATCATCGCTGGACCTATACTCTCGATGGACATCTGAAAGGCGCGCCCAATATGGCCGAATGCTTCCCCGATTTGGATAGGTCGAACCTATCGCTTAAGCCCGCCAACGTGGGTAACTTTCAAAATTTGGTTTTCATCAATGCTGATCCAAATGCTGATTTTGAAAACTGGATAGCTCCTATTCGCGAGAAGGCATGGCCTCATGATCTTGCGGCCAAAGATATAACTGAAGCCGCCTCTCTGATCTATGATATAAAATGCGATTGGAAGGTTTTCGTGGAAAACGCCATTGACGGCTATCACTTGGCCTATCTGCATGAAGCGACATTAGGCGGGCCTAAGCCGAATGAAAATATCTGGGAACGTCATGGAAGTCATCTGCTCTGGTATGCCGTAGATGAGAGTGATTTGCGCCACGCTCTGCCCGTCAAATCAAGAGAGGACTATAAAAAATATTGGACGAAGCCAATCAAATCTGCCTCCAAATCAGGTTATGCAGGCGTTTATCATCTCTTCCCGACAACCCTTATTACAGCGACACCTTATAGTTTTTCTATCTCTTCCCTCACATCCAGCGCTGTCGGGACTTGCCGAATGCAAGTTCGCCAATGGGTGGGGCCGGGGCAAAGCAAAGATGAGCGTAAATATATTCCGGGATATGATGCTAAAACGGGTATCATATCCTCAGATAACTGGACAAAACCTGCTCTGAAAACTGGCGACTTTCAAACTGAAGATGTCTGGGTCTGCGAAAAGATACAACGCGGCTTAAACTCTCCAGCTTTTGAACGCGGGCCTCTAGCCAAAGGTGCAGGCGCAGAAGACCCGATTGATTGGTTTCACCACGCGCTAGAATCTTTAAGTTAAATCAAACAAACTTATAACTTTCGACAACCTGTCCGAAATGATGCCGCCATAATTTTACACCCAAAGCCCCTGAAGGGTCTAGGCTGGAACCAACAACGCAATCGGCAATAAGTGTCGGCGCTAATCCTGCGTCAAATAATGTAAATCCGGCTGCCAACACGCAAGTATCAGCTTGAATACCGCAAACTAAAACGCGCTTGGGCTCAAAGGCCTTTAATTTATCAAGAACCTCTGCCGTTGGACTATAGCCATATTTAATACAGATATGATCCGCCGAAACCATACTTTCATCCATAGGCCCTGGCGACCAATTTAACTGCCTTTGAAAAGGGGTTTTGTTTTCATTATGTCTTTCAACCGTTGCAACGGAAGGAAATTTATCAGAGAGACTTTGAGCCCGCTTAATAAGCCATAGCGGGGGCGAAAAACTCGGTTGAATATCAATGATTAAAAGGGCTTGTTTCATGAATGTACCTAGCATGATGATTATGACATAGCATCAGGCAAATCACATAAAACCCAACTGAATGCGATTGGCTTTAGCGTTAACCAAATGTCACTTTATATTTAAAATTACTGATAGGATTATGACTTATGCCATTGATAGCCAAAAATATTATACTCTCGGCTACTTTAATGATTGGAGTGGGCACGACTAGTTTGACCTTGGCGCAAACATCCCAACCGCCCGTCACGCCCTCTGTAACTACAGCTCAAGCGGACGTCCTTGAAACAAATGATGCTATTGTCAAAACAACCCGCAAAG
>CAZNWH010000091.1:0-8435 GCA_964576765.1 uncultured Hellea sp. | reverse complement strand
CCATTTCCCTCATTTATTTGCGTTGCTTGCAGTCTCATGGCATTATTCAGCGTAAACCTCTTGGAAAATTTTATGACATTATCTCGCCGGACTTTGCTGACAACATCGAGTGCTGCGGCTGCGGCTGCCATCTTACCTCTTACCTCTTGTCGTGATCAGACTGTGAAACAGGCGGCGGCACCCGCCCTCGCGCCGGATGCTACAAGTGCAGCCCCCCTTCTCGATGAGGCTTTGGCGCTCATGCTGAAAGCCTATCCCGAGAGCACCTCCAGCGCGGGGATAGATAAGGGCCAATATAGCGCTTATAAATTACAGCTGACAGACCGCTCGGTCGCCGGGCAAGCCGCGATAGAAAAAGATGTTCGCGCCATGCTGGTCAAACTTAAAAAAGTGGACACAGGGAACCTATCCAAAGACGAATCCCTTAACATCGATGTTGTTAAGACCGTTTTCACGCGTAGCGCTGAAGGCTTTGATTTCCCCTATGGCGATATGGCACTACTCAATAGTAATTGGTCTTACCGCAATAGTCCCTATGTGGTGGCACAAAATACCGGTGCCTTTGTCGAAATTCCGAGCTTTCTGGACTCATCTCATTCCATCGAAACAGCAGAGGACGCGCAGGCCTATCTCGCCCGAATGGACGCCTATGCAGCCCAGCTTGACGGCGAAACCGAGCGTACGAAAATAGCGGGCGAAAAATCGGTTGTCCTGCCTGATTTCTTGATGGAAAAGACATTAGGCCAATTACGCGCAGCCCGTGCTAAACCTCCGGAAAGCTGGGGGATTGTCACCTCCTTCATGGCGCGAAGCGAAAAGTTTGGCGAGAGCTACTCTCAAAGAGCCAAGGAAATAGCCAAGCAAAAAATAGGCCCTGCTATTGATCGGCAAATTGAGGTGCATGAGGCACTCGCGGTCAATGCCACCAATGACGCGGGGGTCTGGGCCAAACCTGACGGCGCGGCCTATTATGATTGGACGTTGAAAGCCAGCACCACAACCACCCTCACCCCAGATGAAGTTCATGAAATGGGCCTAGACGAACTTGCCAGTCTCCAAGCCCGTATGGACCCTATCTTGCGCTCTATCGGCTATACGGAAGGCTCTGTAGGCGCGCGCATGACGGCGCTTGGTCGTGATAAGCGCTACCATTTTGCCAAGGGTGATCCGGGCCGTGCAGAAATTATGAGTTTTATCAATGAGGCCGTCGAAGATATTCGCGCCCGTATGCCGCGCGCCTTCGAAACACTCGTTCCCGGATTTCTTGAAGTCACCCGCATTGCACCTGAGGTCGAAGACGGCGCGCCCGGTGCTTATGGTGGGGCCGGCTCCATTGACGGCACCAAGCCGGGCCATTTTTGGATCAATTTACGATCAACCGATCTGCATAATAAATTTAATCTCGCCGATTTAACTTATCACGAAGCTATTCCGGGCCATGTCTGGCAAGGCGAATATACATTTAAGCAATCGCTTATTCGCTCATTCCTTGCCTTTAATGCCTACTCAGAAGGCTGGGCGCTTTACGCGCAACAACTCGCGGATGAGCTGGGTGTATATGACGACTTTAGTGTTGGCCGTCTGGGCTATCTGCAATCCCTCGCCTTTCGAGCTTGCCGCCTCGTTGTCGATACTGGACTGCATGCCAAACGCTGGAAACGCGAGCAGGCGATTGACTGGTTTGTCAAAAACAATGGTTCTAACCCGGAAGAAGTGCGCGGCGAAATTGATCGTTACTGCGCCTGGCCCGGACAGGCTTGCGGCTATAAGGTCGGACACACAGCCATTAACCGACTGCGGACAAAAGCCAAAACAGAGCTGGGTGATAAATTTAATTTCCGCCGCTTTAATGACGCTATTGTTCTGGGCGGCAGCGTTCCCATGACCGTCTTGGGCCGCGTTATTGACGACTATGTAGCCCGTGAAAAGACGCTTAATTAAAGCGCCAATAAGGTTGCGTTTCCACCCGCCGCTGACACATCTATTGTGACTGTGCGCTCAACGCCATAACGGTCAATATCGTCATAGGCGGACAGGATCGGCAAAATAGCTCCGCCTCGTTCTAGGAGTGTTTTTGCTATCTTGTTGCGGTTCGGGCCATCCGAGATAACGCCGTCAATCTCTGAGGCTATAACCGAAGATAAGCTTTCAATCGCTGTGAAGGTCAACTCTATTTTTAAATTTGGGTTATCACTTTTAAATTGTTCGAGGGCTTGGCGCGTTTTGCCTTCAGCCATAACCAGCGGGATATTTCCACTGGCGAGAGTTTTCAAAATTTGACGTTTAAGCAGCTCTGTATCGTTGCTCGCCTCACACAGAAGCGTTCCTCTCGGGTGGAGGGATAAGACATTAGTCTCACCTGTTGGTCCCGGCAAATTATCGATGTGAGTAAAGGCGGCCAAATCCTGTTCATATGTACTAAGCGCTTTCTCAATAACTTCGGCTCTTTTTGACAAACGCTTTAAATAATATGGCCCGCCAGCTTTCGGACCTGTGCCTGACAGACCTTCGCCGCCAAAGGGTTGCACGCCAACAACGGCGCCGATTTGATTGCGATTAACATATAAATTTCCGACATTGGCTGTCTGTGCTACATGTTCAGCGCGGGCATCAATACGGGTATGAAGTCCCATCGTCAGGCCATAGCCCAAAGCATTTATCTGCTCTAATAGAGCCTCAAAATCATGGGATTCAAAGCTATAAATATGAAGAATAGGCCCAAATTGTTCGTCTTTAAGCGCCGAGAGAGAGTTAATTTCCAAAGCGATAGGCGCGAGGTAATGTCCTCCCGGCTCGTCACCTAATTCGGACTGTCCAATCACGGTCCAATTTTTGGTTCTATCTTGGGTGTAATGCATCAATTTTTTCAAGGCTGGCTCATCAATAACGGGTCCGACATCTACGGATAAATCCGACGGATCACCCACCTTTAAAAGCGCCATTGCCCCTGACAACATTGTTTTAAAGTCATTGGCGATATCCTCTTGTACACAAACGAAACGACAGGCCGAACAGCGCTGCCCTGCGCTTTGGAAAGCCGACATCATCACATCACTCACTGCCTGTTCTAACAAAGCCGTCGAGTCGATAACCATCGCGTTTATACCGCCGGTTTCTGCAATGAATGGCGTCAGTACCCTGCCTGTTTCCGCTAGGCTTTGTCCAATGCGTTTAGCTGTTGCTGTTGATCCCGTAAAACAGACTCCATTAATATCCGGTGAGGCCACCAAAGCCGCTCCAATCGTTGCGCCCGCACCTAAAACTAGATGCAACGCATCTTTGGGAATCCCTGCCCTGTGTAAAAGCTCCACAGCTTTAAAGGCGATTAACGGTGTTTGTTCGGCCGGTTTACAAATAACACGATTGCCTACCGCGAGAGATGCCACGACTTGCCCCATGAAAATAGCGAGCGGAAAATTCCAAGGTGAAATACAAGCCACAACGCCTAAAGGAGATCGATTTTCATGGGCAAGCTCTTCAGCTTGCACGGCGTAATATTCACAAAAATCAATCGCCTCACGCAGTTCAGATATAGCGTCTATCCAGCTTTTCCCAGCCTCTTTAACACATAATGTTAAAAACATATCTCTTTGCTCATCCAACCCCTTGGCGGCGCGGCGTAAACAATCCGCGCGCTCTTGGGCCGAGTCAGTCACGCCCCATTTTGAGCCCTTGGCAATCGTGATGGCCTTAGAGAGCTCCGCAGAAGATGCAGAGGTGACATGGCCAATCAATTCACTTTGATGAGCCGGGTTAAACATATTGATAGCTTTTTCACCCGCCTTTAATATTTTCCTGCGGGACGTTTTGCCTTTAATGATGGAGCTTGCTTTTATCGGTTTGAACGCCGCCATCATGCGTTCGATAGTTTCGCTCATATCAGCTTGGCTATGATCAAGTCCTCTCGCTAAAAGACGCGAACCATCAAATAAGTCACGCGGGGACGGAATTTTATCATGAGTGGCTTTAGGGTTTTCTAAAGCTTGGGTAATCGGATCAGCGGAGATATCTTCGGGTAAAATTTCAGGATTGAGGAATTGATTGACGAAAGAACTATTCGCCCCGTTTTCAAGTAATCTACGTACGAGATAAGGTAGCAAATCTTTATAGCGTCCGACGGGTGCATATATGCGGCTTCTGATGGACGTCTGTGACATGATTTCTTCGTGGAGCGGCCCACCCATGCCGTGCAATCTTTGAAATTCGAAATCTGTTCGCTCGCCTGCCATATGTAATATGGCCGCTATCGAGGCCGCATTATGCGTCGCAAAGCGCGGATAAATGATATCGCCTGCTTCGAATAAAAGCCGTGCACAGGCCAGATAGGAGACATCCGTATTTTCCTTACGCGTAAACACAGGATAGCTCGATAGTCCCATATCTTGGGCGCGCTTAATCTCGCTGTCCCAGTAAGCACCTTTGACCAAGCGAATTGAGAACTTTTGATCCGCTTTTTTTGCAACGTCCAAAAGAAATTCAATGACACTCACTGCCCGGCGTTGATAAGCTTGAACTACAATGCACAGCCCGCTCCATCCAGTCAAATCAGGATCTGCTAAAAGCGCGCGGGCGATATGCATGGAAAGTTCCAATCGGTCCGCTTCTTCCGCGTCAATGGACAGGCCTACATTTCCTGATTTTGCGATTAATGCGAGTTCTTTTAATGTTTGGACGAGATAAGGAACGCAATCCTCTTTTTTGACATATTCATATCGAGGATGAAGCGCCGATAATTTGACCGAGAGCCCCGATTGTTCCTCGATGGGCATATTGTGGTCAGCGTTTTTTACAATCCGCTTCAGCGCTTTGGTATAAGCCTTCCTATAGCGCTGGGCATCCGCCCATGTATAGGCCGCCTCGCCGAGCATATCATATGAAAATGTATAACCCTCCTTGGTAAAGTCTTTGGCGCGAGTGACGGCTTCTTTAATGGTTTCTCCCAAGACAAAATGGCGGCTCATGACTTGCATCGCCACTTTTATCGCTTGATATAATATCTTATCTCCCAGTTTGGCGAGTAAGCCATCAGCCGCGCCGACACCTGTCGCCTTAATCCAGCGAGACGAGAAGCGAAGCCCGTCAGTCGCGCGGTTAACAACGAAGGCCGGGCTTTGGTTTTTATGGGATATCCAGTTCTTCTCGGATAATTTATCACGTATAAGTAGATGTGCCGTATCTTCATCCACCGTGCGGATTAAAGCTTCTACGAGGCGCATTAAGGTAACGCCTTCCTCGGACGACAGGCCATATTCTTGAAGGATAGCATCAAAAACCGATCCATGCCCCGCCTTTTCACGACAGGTTCGGATAATGGCGGCGGCCTTGGCCTCAATCGCTTTTCGGTCAGTTACCTCAAGTTTGGTTAACCGCACTAAAGCTCTGAGACAAATATCTTCGGATTTTAAATAATCTTCAGAGAATTGGATGTCATCAGCTATCATGGTTTCACCTTTGATGATTCATCTCATCATAGACAAAATACTCACATTTAATGACCGTAATATAGCTTCATAACGCAATAATATATTTATTATCACGGTTAGAGCGATGATATGAGATGATCATCCCTTAAAGCTAGAATGTTGTAAAAATCAAACCTAAGAAAAACAGAGCGATCATCAAAAAGAAAATCATACCCATATAGAGTCCGGCTCTTTGTAAAACCTGAATACGGCAAAGCTCATCGCGGTTAAATCCGATACGCAGGAAAAATATATCCATCAATCTTAGCATGTCGCGCGTCTCTCTATTCGCGGTGTGTATTAATACCAAAGATAGAAAGTCTTAACCATTTTACGAGAGCCAAAACTGCATATCTGCCATGTCATATAGACGCGAAGAATTTGATAAGCCCCTTATAGCTATTTGAGCAAATAAAAGGCCGTCTTCAACAGCTAATCATAAACGATATCGGCCTTGGTTTTAGCTTTAATTTCATTGACGCTTACATCAGGCGCGACTTCTTTTAACCGGAAACGTTTTTCCTGACCTTCACGGTCAAACACACCGAGGTCAGTAATCACCATATCAATACAGTTTTGCCCCGTTAGCGGCAGAGTACAGGCTTTAATGAACTTACTCTCCCCGCGCTTATTTGTGTGATCAAATAAAGCAATGCAGCGCTTAACACCTGCCACCAAGTCCATAGCGCCGCCCATGCCCTTGACCATTTTACCCGGGATCATCCAATTGGCGATATCTCCATTTTCTGCCACTTCCATGGCCCCCAAAATCGAGAGATCAATATGCCCGCCGCGTATCATGGCAAAGCTTGTCGCGCTGTCAAAAAAGCTAGACTTGGGGAGCGGCGTAATCGTTTGCTTGCCCGCATTAATCAGATCGGCGTCCTCCTCGCCAGCATAAGGGAAAGGTCCCATACCGAGCATCCCGTTTTCAGATTGAAGGGTAACATCCATCCCCTTCGGAATGTGATTGGCCACCAAGGTTGGAATACCAATACCTAAATTAACATAAAAACCGTCTTCAAGTTCTTGCGCGGCTCTTGCCGCCATTTCATCACGTGTCCAGCTCATGATGCGCGCTCCCGTAATGTTAACTGTTCAATACGCTTTTCGCATTTTGCTTGTATAATACGCTGAACGAATACACCCGACGTATGAATGAAGTTAGGGTCAAGCGATCCTGTTGGCACAAGCTCATCAACTTCTGCAACGGTAACTTTCCCCGCCATAGCCATCATCGGCGAGAAGTTGCGCGCCGTTGCCTTATAGATCAAATTACCTTCGGCGTCACCTTTCCAGGCTTTGATAATAGATAGATCAGCCTTCAGCCCTGTCTCCATGATGAAGGTTTCACTATCCCCATCAGAATTGACAAAATCTTTATGCTCTTTGCCTTCGGCGATGAGGGTACCTACCCCCGTCTTGGTATAAAAACCCGGTATCCCCGCCCCGCCAGCGCGAATACGTTCGGCTAAGGTTCCTTGCGGGTTAAATTCAAGCTCCAATTCCCCGCCAAGATATTGGCGTTCAAATTCTTTATTCTCGCCGACATAAGAACTTACCATTTTCTTGATCTGGCGGGTTTCTAAAAGCTGGCCCAAGCCAAAGCCATCAACGCCCGCATTATTGGAAATAACTGTTAGATTTTTTACGCCGCTATCGCGGAGGGCGGCTATTAAATTTTCCGCAATACCACAAAGACCAAAGCCTCCGCTCATGACCGTCATACCATCTTCGCATAATCCGGCCAATGCCGCCTGTGTCGTGTCATAGACTTTACCCATAATATTTCCTGTTCAATTTTCGTTAGGCCGCAATGCCCGCTCTCATTTGCGTCCCAAAATGCCGCGCAATCTCTTCCCCCGCTATCCGACCAGAAGCATCATACCAAGCATTAAGCCAGTTCAGCGCACCCATAAAGAAAAAGACAATCAACCTAGCCTGCCCCTGCCGAACAGATCCTTCTTTTTGTCCCTTTTTCACCAGATGGATAATTTTGCGTTCAATTTTATTTCGCCTTTCCAAAACAGAGGCTTTATTATCTCCATTAAGACTATCGACATCCGTGAGTAAAGAGACACCGGATTGCGTCAATAACCCTACAAAATCGATGTAAAGCGTTTGTAGATAATCCAGCGCATTCTTGTTTTCTACGGGCTTTTTTCTCAGAATCTCATCCATCGCATCATAAGCCATAAGATGGCACTCAAAGAGGACTTCTTCCTTATTCTTCACATAGTAATAAAGCGCTGCTTTGCTCAGGCCCAAAGTCTTCGCGATCTCTGTCATAGAGGTGTTGTGATAGCCGCGTCTGCGAAAAGCCTGACCTGCAGAACGGATAACCGCCCTTCTTTTTGTGGCGAATTGCTTCTCACGATCAAACGGGTCTTTAACGGCTACATCCATACAAGTTTCATATCACACGAATAAATTTGACTCAAGAGTCAAATTTATGTACACATAGTCAAATCAATCAAACACTAGAGTTTTCATGCCTAAACTTGTTAGTAAAATTAATCCTGATTCTGCAGAGTTTAGAGTCAATGCCGCAGCCATGCAGGCCCTGATTGACGATCTACGAGAAAAAGTTGCCAAGATCGCGCTAGGTGGTTCCGAGCGTTCACGCGAGCGCCATATTGGGCGAGGCAAGCTCCTTCCCCGTGAACGCGTAGAACGCTTGCTCGATCCCGGCACGCCGTTTCTAGAGCTCTCTCAAATGGCCGCCTATGACTGTTATGATGATGACATTCCCGCTGCGGGCATTATCACCGGAATTGGCCGCGTCGCCGGACGCGAGGTTATGATCTTGTGTAATGATGCTACAGTTAAAGGCGGCACTTATTTTCCTCTGACCTGTAAGAAGCAAGACCGCGCACAGGAAATTGCTCGCGAAAACCGCCTGCCCTGTATTTATTTAGTTGATAGTGGCGGCGGGAACCTGCCCCATCAAGCCGAAATATTTCCCGACAAAAA
>CAZNWH010000090.1:0-8661 GCA_964576765.1 uncultured Hellea sp. | reverse complement strand
ACGGCTAAATGAGGGAAACTATCGACTAGAAATATAACATAAGAGTATTGGCTTTTGCGGTCTCAATGCTTATCTACCTACTTAATTCTAAAGCTGATAAGGACATTGATGTGGCGAATATAAATTTAGCGGCAGATCACAACCCCGATATATGTGTGTGGTCGAGCCTTAAAAAAGAAGCCGCGGCTTATGCAACTAAAGAAGTAGCGTTATCGTCTCTCTTGCATGCGACGATTTTAGATCAGGATGATTTGGGCTCTGCTCTCGTTAATCACCTTTCCGAAAAACTAGCCACGCCAGATTTCTCGACCTTGAAATTACGTAAAATTCTGACAGAGGCTGTTCAATCAGATGCAAGCATTGTTGAATATGCCGCCAAAGACTTACTGGCGGTCAAAGAACGTGACCCGGCCTGCACATCATATTTACAAGCCTTTCTCTATTTCAAAGGCTTTATGGCAATCCAAACCCACCGCTGCGCTCATGCCTTGGTGAAATCTGGCCGAGATTTATTGGCCTTTCATTTGCAAAACCGTAGCTCCGAGCAATTTGGCGTCGATATTAATCCCGCGGCCCGCATTGGCCATGGGATTATGCTCGATCATGCGACGGGGTTTGTCATGGGCGAGACGGCCGTGATTGGAAATGATTGTTCAATCCTCCAAGGCGTGACATTAGGCGGAACGGGTAAAGCCGATGAAGATCGCCATCCTAAAATTGGCGACCGCGTTCTAATTGGTGCAGGGGCGTGTATCTTAGGCAATATTAAAATTAGCGACGGATCGAAAGTTGCGGCAGGTTCTGTTGTGTTAAAACCCGTACCTGAAAACTGTACGGTGGCAGGCGTTCCCGCCAAGCCTGTAGGCGGACCGTGCTGCGATAATCCCGCAAAATCCATGGATCAAACTTTAGGAGAGGCGCAATGAGCCCCGAACAAATTATCTCAGTCCGCAATTATTTGTGCAAACGGTTTGGTAATGAAGGCATTACGATAAAGCCACGTAAGGTTTCTGACAGTGTAGAGGTTTATCTGGACGATGAAATTTTGGGATTGCTTTATATCGATAATGAAGACCCGGATGATGTTTCCTATGATTTGAATATCTCAATCCTGCAAGTCGATCTCGACGAAGTCTAGCTATGGCGATTTACGAACTTGACGGCCTTGCGCCAAAGCTGGCCGATGATGTTTATATTGCGCCCAATGCGCAAGTTATGGGCAATGTTGAAATGCTGCCCGAAAGCTCGGTCTGGTTTGGAGCGGTTCTGCGCGGAGATAATGATCTGATCAAGATCGGTGCACGCTCCAATATTCAGGATAATTCCGTTTTACATACCGATCCTGGTATGCCTCTGACCTTGGGCGAAGGTGTTATTGTTGGTCATCAAGTCATGCTTCATGGCTGCACCATTGGAGATAATACACTCATTGGTATTGGCGCGACAATTCTAAATGGAGCCAAGATCGGCAATAACTGCCTGATCGGTGCCCATGCTTTAATTACAGAAGGCAAGGTCATTCCCGACGGGTCTATGGTTGTCGGTGCGCCGGGAAAAATCATTCGCGAGCTCAATGAGCAGCAAATCGCGATGCTGCGATTGAACGCCGATGTTTATGTCGCTAATGCCAAACGATTTAAGGCCGGACTTAAAGAGATTTAATGGTCCAAATCCCAGAGCTGGCGAATACGGGCATCCATATCTGTCCCGATATTAAACCAGGCTGTCTTATTAGCAAAGCTATCGAGCAGGAATAAGCGGTCATCTCCTGTTAAAGTCTGGCTTAGAACATTACGCAGCTGTTCCACACTGGTTTCGCTTTTAAGCAGCCAGACAGAATCGCCAATACGCTGGGCTAAGCCTTGTCCTTGCAGGGCTTGTAAAAAGTTCATGCCATTGGAGGACCGGATTTCAGCCATAACAATGAAGACGGTTTTCGCCGTCGTTTGTAGTTCTAGTGCAGGTTGAACCGGATCAGATTGAAGCGGAGCTGGCTGAACTTGCGGTGTTGGATTTGGAGCTAGGGCTGCGGGAGCATTGTCTACCGGTGTAATTTGGCGGGCCAAAACACTAGTTTGCGGTGCAGATATAGGCCGTAAAACTTGAGCCGGAGTTGGGCTTGAGAGCTGGTTCTGAACGGGAGTTTGAGCTTGGGCTAAAGGTTGAACCGCTTGTAATTGTCCGGTCCATTGTAAAAAGCTTTGAAATTGCCGGGCATAGGCATAACCCTGAACGGCAGATTGAGAAATTATGGAATACTCAGTTATGCGGCCTTCTGCGCAAAAACCTTGCATTTGCGCAGCCGAATAGGGGCCATAAGTCTGCCCATTGATTTGTACATACCAGCTTTTTAGTGGTGAGTGCATTAGTGTTTCCTTTCCGGAATATATGCAGGCGATTCTGTAAAAATCGAAAGTGTGGATTTTGATCTTTTTCAATCATTAGAAACAAGGTAAGCCAATTTATGACTCAAAACCGCGCTCGTGAACCGATGTTTAATTTTGGCGAGAAAACGCCTGGCTATTTGGCCGGTGTGTTGATAGTCATTCACGTTTTGATTTTTTTTATCCCGCGAACTATCGAACATTATGTTGCAGTTTTCGGGATGTTAAGACCGCTGAGCACAACAACTCCAGAAATCTCAGGGCTGACCCATGGCGTTAGTATAATTGGACATGGCTTTCTTCATGGGAGTTGGGGACATGTTTTAATGAACTCAGCCATGATCATTATTTTTGGCATAGCGACTATTCGGGGTATTAAATTTTTGCAACGTCAAAAGCGGCAAAAAGAAAATGGTGACGTAAAGTTTTTTCTCATCTTTCTAGCTGGCGTATTAGTCGGCGGCATATTTCAATGGGGCTGGTGGTCGCTTAGCAACGCAGGAAATACAGCCGCTATTGGCGCGTCGGGAGGCGCTTCTGCGCTTTTTGCGACGACAGGTTGGGCCATAGGCGGACGCGATAAAATGCTTCAATTCGGGCTGGGCTGGTCAGTGATTAATATCGTTATGGTTTTCGCAGAACCGCTTTTGGGAATTAAACTCGCTTGGGCCGCTCACATCGGAGGCTATATTGGTGGTATGATTTTAGCGCCGATATTTGTACGGGCAAAATCCACGCAGTTGGGAATAAATTAAGCGGCCTTTAGACGAGGCGGCGGCGCTTGGAAGGCTAAACTATTGCCGGCAATAGCTCCGCTTATGGCGAGCGCTGAAATAAAAGCTGTGCCGAAAATGATGATATTATCAACACTCATTAAATCCGGACTCAATAATAAATAAGCTTGGGTTATTAAGACCATGAGCCCTAATCCTATCATGGTTGTAGAATGTCTACGCATTCCATTTAAAGTCATCCCTATAGCGATTGCACTAATGCCGGCCCCGATCATAATGCCGAAGGCCGGAATAGCGTTCATGCCGGGAACTTCAGACGAGATTACTTCAGGGAGATTTGGCAACCACATCATCATAGGAATTAAGGCAGAGCAAACCGTCAGCAAGAATATTCCAATTAGGGTAATTTGGGTATATTTAAACCGAATGATGCCACTGATGAAGATTGTCAGTATTGAAAGCCCAATAATTATTTTCCAGATGGTAAAGCTAGCGGGGCTTAATATGGCAGAACTTGATACGGCGGCATTAGGCTCAAGCCAGAAATGCTGAAAGATAATAGCACCGATAACCGCCACTACCCAGCCGCAATAGATATGCAGATGGCTTCCTGCAATATTTCTGTCTTCAGCGGCTTTACCGGATCTGTGATGAGCGACTCCAATTATGAAAAGGAGTGAAGAGGCATAGGTTAAGGGCAGGACATTGCTCACCCAGAGGCTTAGAAGGAAACCGGTCAAAGTCAAATATCCTGTAAACAAAGCAAGGCCAAGGGCAATTTTTGAGGCTATGCGTGTGCTGGTATAAATTTGCGCAAGGGTTAATATTGGAAATAAGACAATCAGGCTATTAAAGGGGATTATCCCTGCAAAACTCATAGTAGCCCATAAAAGGGTGGCTAATATTGAGGCCAGAATTGCCATGCGTGACTTCATGAAATATCCAAACATCAAGGCGAGAATACTCATCATAAAGATATTATCAAAAAGCGTTAGGGTTACACCGAGATATTGTAATCCTTGTGATATTGATCCCATGAGCCCCATAATCGCTGTGATGATTGAGATTTCGCTTAAACGCCACCGCCTATGGTCGGCAGCGACATAACTTGTCCAAAGACCGGTCCATAATAGTGCGATTGATGAAAATGCTTTTATTTCAAAACTGCTACCCTGTGTAATAAAGACGCTCAGGAAAAAACCGAGACAGCTTATCCAAACTAAAAATGTTATTTTCAGGCTATTGCTCTGTGTTTTGGGCTTGTCGGAAGCAGATGTTTGAGAGTGAAGCAGATCAGCAGATGTGTCGATTCGGGGGTTCGGACGCCCTTCAAATGGCCGCGCAGTATGAGTGATCGGAATGTCTGGTAAATTGTCATTTGCTGTAATTATTCGTTGTTTCTTGCCCATAAAGTTAAATTTGGCTGTATTTTCAGTTTCATAACAGAGCTTGCACCTCTGAGGGGCAAGGCTTTACACTCTCTCGCCATTGACGTTATAATTACCAAATTGTTACCTTATGAGAGTTTAGGTATACCTTCGCGCGCAAGTTCATCTGCGCGTTCATTGCCCTCTATACCTGCATGGCCTTTGACCCATTTCCATGTGACCTCACGTTCAGAATTCAATTGGTCTAAAGTTTTCCAGAGATCTACATTAATAACGGGCTTCTTGTCAGATTTTTTCCAACCCCGTTTTTTCCACCCATGTATCCATTCCGTTATCCCTTTCATGACATAGGTACTGTCTGTCCACAGAATGGCCTGCCCTTGAAAGTTAGGTTTGATGGCCTCTAAGGCTTTGATAGCAGCTGTCAGCTCCATACGATTATTTGTTGTGTTTTTTTCCCCGCCTTTGAGGGTTTTTTCATGCTCGCCAAATTGCATGAAAACCCCCCACCCGCCAGGCCCAGGATTTCCCGAACATGCACCATCAGTATATATGATAAGAGTATCTACCTTGTTGGGTGCCATCAGATTAGGCACTTAAGAGTGGTCGAGGCAGCCGAAAAACAACCTTTTCCTTTGTGACTTCAACTTCCTGCATATCGATGTCATAGCGCGATCTTAGAGCAGCAATAACGCCATCCGTTAAATATTCAGGAGCGCTAGCCCCGGCTGAAAGGCCAATCGTCTTGGCGTGTTCAACACTATTCCAATCAATACTTTCCGCGCTAGAAATAAGCATAGCATTGCCGGCTCCGGCCTTATCGCCAACTTCAACCAGTCGTTTAGAATTTGACGAGCTAACAGATCCAATAACTAAGAGTAGGTCGCAACGTTCTGCAATGGCTTTTACAGCAGCTTGACGATTGGTCGTAGCGTAACAAATATCTTCCTTATAGGGGAGGGCTATATTGGGGAACCGCGATTTTAAGACCTCAATCATATCCGTCGTATCATCAACAGATAGTGTCGTTTGAGTGACCAAAGCGAGGTTCTTAGGGTCTTTAGGGGTAAAATCACGGGCGTCTTGCTCTGTTTCTATAAGGCTAATTTGTCCCTTCGGAAGTTGCCCCATAGTGCCGATAACTTCAGGATGACCGGCATGGCCAATAAGCAGAATGTGATGCCCGGCTGAGGCATGTTTTTCAGCTTCCACATGTACTTTTGAGACAAGCGGACAGGTCGCATCTAAAAATGTTAGATTGCGCGCTTGCGCTGCTAAGGGCACTGATTTGGGCACGCCGTGCGCCGAAAAAACTACCGGACGATCATCCGGACATTCGTCAAGCTCATCGACAAAAATGGCGCCAAGGTTTTCAAGTCGGTTAACGACATGTCGATTATGGACAATTTCATGGCGTACATAAACGGGTGCGCCATATTTTTCGATAGATTTTTCGACGATTTGTATAGCGCGATCTACGCCAGCGCAAAACCCGCGTGGGGCGGCGAGTAAAACCGTTTTTTTAGCGCGTCCGTCATTGGCCGGAATGGTGGACATTAAATTCTCCTCATACGCCGATTTCTTGTCATCTTGAGCGTTGCGATGGCGTTGATATCTGTCTAAGACTTAGCAGAACCGTTTCTGCCAAGCTATAGCCAGGTAAGAATAAATATGACGAAATTCAGGACTGATATGCGAGTTTTTAAATTATTACCAGCTTTAGCGATGGTGGCTCTCTTAAGTCTGGGAGGCTGTAAGAGTACAAAAGAAATACTTCAAGTTGGCGAGGCGGCAAAATCTAACCCGGGACCCTGCCCCAGAGCTTTTGCTTTATATGATGCTTCACGTATTGTCGAATTTCGAGATGGAGGCCAAAGATTCGCAAATGTTGGGTTTACAGGCGAGATTGCCAAAGTCAGAAGTCTGTGCCGTTATTACGGTACTGAACCTATTGAAGGCAATCTTGAACTTGATATGAGTTTTGGGCGAGGCCCTGCAGCATCTGAGCAAAACTCAGCTGTCTATGAGTACTTTGTTGCCGTCACGCGCAAAAATATAGACGTTATCAATAAGCAAACTTTCCCTATTCAAGTGACGTTTCCGGCCGGTAAAGACCGCGTGAGCGTAACGGAACGCGTTGATAAAATTGTGATTCCTCGAGCGACAGAAGGAACATCTGGAGAAAACTTTGAAATTATAGTTGGATTTGAACTGACGCCAGAACAACGCGCTTTTAACGCCGATGGTAAACGGTTCCGTGTTTCTGCGGGGCAGCGTTAGAGCCATGCCATCTATCCTTGAAACGCTTAACACAGCCAGCTGTGCAGCTTTTTCTGATCTTGGCTTTCCTCCGGCAATAGGCATAACACGCGAATCTGACCGTCCGGATTTAGCGCCTTTTCAATGTAATGGCGCTATGGCAGCGGCTGGTATTCTTAAGAAAAAGGGTGAGAAAACTAACCCCCGCGATATAGCCCAACAAATCGTGGCTAAATTAGAAGGACATCCGGCGATTGCCGAGATGGAGATTGCTGGCCCGGGGTTTATCAATATTCGTCCTAGCCCTGTATCTGTAACACAACGGGGCTTTGAGCTTTCCCAAGATGATAAAGTCGGGGCCACAGAGGTTGCTACTCAAACCATTATTATTGATTATGGGGGGGCGAATGTTGCCAAGCCCATGCATGTCGGACATTTGCGTTCTGCCGTTATTGGCGAATGTCTCAAACGGCTTTTAAGGTTTCAAGGTCACAAAGTTATTGGCGATGTTCACTTGGGGGATTGGGGGCTTCAAATGGGACACCTGATTACAGAGCTCAATGATGAACAGCCGGATTTACCCTATTTTGACGACAACAAAACGGATGGTTTTCCAGAAGAGTCTCCCGTGGATATGAATGATCTCGCCCGGCTTTATCCTGCGGCGAGTAATAAAGCCAAATCTGATTCTGCGCGTATGGACCGCTCTCGCCAAGCTACGGCGGAATTACAAGCCGGACGCGCTGGTTACCGCGCACTACTCGATCATTTTATTGCCGAATCTGTCAAGGCATTAAAAAAAGGCTATGGCGCGCTTGGGGTTGAATTTGACCTTTGGAAAGGTGAAGCGGCAGTTGATCCGTTGATCCCCGGGATGATTGAAGACCTAAAGGCGCAAGGCATTACTGAAGAAGATCAGGGTGCGTTAATTATTCGGGTTGATACCGAAGACGAGAAAAAAGATACGCCGCCCGTTATGCTTCTCGCTTCTAGCGGAGCCGTCTTATACCATACGACGGACTTGGCTACACTGATTGACCGTAAATCAGAGATAAACCCTGATCTTATTCTCTATGTCGTTGATCAGCGCCAAGCCCTGCATTTTGAACAAGTCTTCCGGGCCGCGGTAAAAGCCAATTGGTATAAACGTGACCAGCTTAGCCATCTTGGCTTTGGCACCATGAACGGGAAAGATGGAAAGCCGTTTAAAACCCGTGAGGGCGGGGTCTTACGCCTTGAAGACCTCATGAGTATGATGCGAGAGGCGGCGGATAAACGTCTCTCCGAAGCGGGCATTGGGGCAGACTTCCCCGCCGAAGAACGCTCTGATATAGCTAATAAAGTCGGGGTAGCTGCCTTAAAATTTGCTGATCTTCAAAATCAACGCATGACTAATTATGTTTTTGACCCTGAACGCTTTACGGCCTTTGAAGGTAAAACGGGGCCTTATCTTCTATATGCGGCCGTGAGAATAAAATCGATCCTGCGGAAAGCGGCGGATCAAAATGTTAGCGGCGGACAGATAAAGGCAGAGGCTCCATCCGAGATAGGCTTGGTTTTAGCGCTCGATAGTTTTGACAGGGCTTTGAAAACCGCGACAGATAAATATGCACCGCACCTATTATGCGATCACGTCTTTCGCTTGGCGCAAGCTTTTTCTAGGTTTTATACGGATTGCCCTATTTTGGCAGGAGATACGCCTGCAGATGTAAAGGCCTCAAGGCTCACATTGGCTCAAACTACATTGCGTCAATTAGAACATGGGCTTTACATCCTTGGTATAGAGGCACCAGATCGGATGTAATTCGCATCAATACGAAAATAAACTAACCTTGATTATAAGCCTGCTGCAATTGCTGTTGCTGAGCATGGATAGGTTGAGCCTGAACCGGTTGT
>CAZNWH010000089.1:0-8669 GCA_964576765.1 uncultured Hellea sp. | reverse complement strand
TATGGGCGTCAAATTCATCCTTTGTCATATCAGTGGGGTAAAAACCGGCGCCTTTGGGGCAGGGCATCTCGCCATAAAAGGGTTTATTGTCTTCGAGGCCGTCACAGGGTCCGAAATGCAGGTCGAACATTTTTAACTGTGTCGCCGTGCCTTTGGATTTAATTTCTTCGCGTAAGGCAGGATAGTTTTCGCCGCGTTGGCGTAAGTATATGTCAGACAGATATCCACTCGCCTCGATCAGTTTGTTGACTACGGCTTTTTCGGAGGCCGACAGAAAGCTTATATCCACATCCATCGGAACTTGCGCAAATTTTTCATATTGGCGTTTGGCATTATAGGTATCAGGGGCTGTGTTAGACGCGCTCTGCGTTGGCTGAGTTGCTTCAGTCTCAGTCACCTTCACCTGTGTGTTTTGAGAACAGGCGACGAGCATGGCCAGAGAAACCGTTATTAAAAATTTGTGCATATTATCTCTCTAACTTTTCTTTTATTCTGATAGCCAATTCGCCCAATTTTTCCATATCGGCCATGCCCCCCCCATGCGTGCCGAGCGGTTTGCTCTCATAGCACGGAATGATGTGAACATGGGTATGAAAAACGGTTTGCCCCGCCGGCGCACCGTTAAATTGCGCGATACGAATACCGTCGGGTTGCAAGGCCGTTTCTACCGCTATAGCAATGCGCTGAGCGCTCCCAAATAACCGTCCAATATCTTTGGCTTTCATCTCCAGAAAATTACGCGATGGGGCTTTGGGGATGACAAGCGTATGGCCTTCCGATTGTGGAAAGACATCCATAAAGGATAGGATATGCTCATCCTCATAGACTTTCACACAGGGCATCTCGCCGCCTATGATTTTTGCGAAAATATTATCGGTTTCGTAGTGTCCGTGCAGGCTCATATATCTTTCCTAAAGGGTGTGTGTTTGGCCAGTATTGAAATCTCATGATCAACGGCGCGGCGCTCTCTTGTCAAGTAATCGCTGACAGCGTTCCGCAATCCGGGATGGGCGAGATAATGTGCGCTATGTGTCGCCACGGGTTCATAGCCGCGCGCTAATTTATGTTCGCCCTGCGCGCCAGCTTCGACTTTGGGCAGGCCCAGCTCAATGCCCGCTTCTATGGCTTGATAATAACAGAGCTCAAAATGTAAAAACCGCTTATTCACCGTGCAGCCCCAATTGCGCCCGTAAAGCGCGTCTGAGCCGATAAAATTAAGCGCGCTGGCAATCGGCGTGTCTCCGTCAAAGGCCATGACTAATAAAATATCATTGCGCATGGTGTCTTGGAGAATTTCGAAAAATGTTCGAGTGAAATAGGGCCGTCCCCATTTGCGGGCTCCCGTATCCATATAGCAGCGATAGAAATAGTCCCAATGCTCAGACTTTAGATCATCTCTGGTCAGTCGTTTTATGGTAATGCCGTCTTGCGCAGCTTTGCGTTCTTTACGGATATTTTTACGCTTGCGCGAGGAAAGCGAAGTCAGAAAGCTGTCAAAACTTTCATAGCCGCGATTGATAAAATGAAATTGTCGATCTTCGCGATGTGCAAAGCCGACTTCTTCTAAAACCTCTAAATCATCGGGCTGTAAGAATGTCAGATGCACACCTGAATAGCCCCAATCCTCACACCCCTGAACCATGGCGGAAATCAACGCAGTTTTATGCGCCTTATCTTTTGTCAAAAGGCGGGGGCCCGTAGCGGGGGTAAAGGGAATAGAGCTTTGGAGTTTGGGATAATAATTCCCACCCGCGCGGTGCAATGCTTCGGCCCAACCATGGTCGAAAACATACTCGCCTTGGCTATGGGTTTTAGCATATAGCGGCGCGGCGCCGATGGATTTGCCGCTCTCGTCTTCTAGCCAGATATGGCGCGGCGCCCAGCCTGTCTCTTCGGTGGCCGAGCCGCTTTCCTCGCAAGCCTTTAAAAACCGCCAGCTTAGAAAAGGGTGTTGACCTTCAGGGAGGTGGGCATCCCACTCGCTTTCGCTCACATCACTGATGCGGGTCAGGATACGGGCGCTATAGCTTTGGAATGCCATGGATTAGGCGGGAGTAATCTCCACAATCGCGTCGATCTCGACGGCAACATCAAGGGGCAAGCTTGGCGCGCTGACCGCAAAACGGGCATGACGACCAGCCTCTCCAAAGACGGCGACCATAATATCGGAACAGCCATTAATGACTTTCGGAATGTCGGCCGCTGTTGCCGTAGGAATGGCTTGAACAAAGCCGCCGAGTTTTACAACGCGTTTGACCCGCGATAAATCCCCGCCGCAAGCCTCTTTCATTTGCGCAATTAAATTAAGCGCAGAAAGTTTGGCCGCTTCTTGACCTTGTTCAACGCTCAGCTCTTCGCCCAAACGCCCACCAATAAGTTTATCGCCAATTCTAGAAATCTGCCCCGAAATAAAAACGAGGTTGCCAGTGGTAACAAAGGGCACATAATTGGCCACAGGGGCGGAAGGCTGCGGGAGAGTCAGGCCTAATTGAGATAATTTTTCGGCGGGATTGGTCATATGGGTTCCTTTTTACTTGCGCTCGGATATCGGATTTATCATTTATCGTAAAGCCAATAGGAGGGATGAATGCCCAAGCTTGATGAAATTATGCCGTTGCCCCAGAAAAATAAAGCGGTGACGGATTTTTTAAAAAGTCGCCGCTCTAATATGGCCAAACTTATGGGCGGATCGGGGCCATCAGATAAAGAACTCTCAGAGCTTTTGAAAATCGCGGCTCGGGTGCCTGACCACCGTAAACTGGCCCCGTGGCGGTTTGTGATTTTTCAAGAAGGTGCCCGCGCAGCTTTTGGGGAGCATATAGGCGCAGCTTTTAAAAAGAACAATCCTGATCTGCCTGAAGAGCGCGTCCAATTTGAGCAGCAACGCTTTATGCGCGCGCCATTGGTTGTTGGCGTTATCTCAAGCCCTGTAGAGTGTAAGCGCAATACGCCCAAATGGGAGCAACAGCTCAGCTCCGGCATTGTGTGCTATAATCTGATGCTGGCGGCGCAGGCAGCAGGTTATGGCGCGCAGTGGCTCACCGAATGGTATGCCTATGATAAGTCTATTCACACGGTCTTGGGCATGGGAGAGGCAGACAAAGTTGCTGGATTCGTATATATAGGAGCACCCACTGCGCCCTCAACTGAACGAATACGTCCGGATGTAGATAGTAAATGTCAGTTCTGGTAGATGTCCGAGCTTGTTACAGCCTTTGAAAAATATAAAGCAGGAGACTATTCTGCTTCTGAAAAGTTATTACGGGGTATCGTCAAGAAAGATGCAAAAAACCCAAAGGTTCCACATCTTCTCTCTATTGTTCTAAAATCTCAAGGAAAGTTTCCCCAAGCCCTTAAAGCCATTGATCATGCTTTGATATTATCACCAGATGACGTGAATATTCGCTATGAGAAAATTCAAATTCTGATGGCGAAAGGGGATATATCTCAAGCCGTTTCAATATCAGCGACATTATTAACTGCCTTTCCAGACCATCTTAATGCATCTATCATTTCTGGAAATTATTGGTTGCAGCAAGACTTCCCTGAGCGCGCCCTTAGCATCTTTGAGAAGGCCCTTGAATATCATCCCCATGACACAACACTTTTAAGAGGTCAAATTTTTGCTCTCAAAGATACTCAAGACCATGAAAAAGCTTGGGAGGTGATTAACAATATCAGTGACGCGCCTGATTTGATTTATACGAAAGGACAACTTTATTTGGAAGGGTTCGAGCCTGAAAAAGCTATCTTAGCCTTTGAAGAGGCTTTAAATCATACGCCCAGCTTTTCCAATGCTGCAAGAGAAGTCTTACAATGTGCTTTCATGTCGGGCGGGATTGACAAAGTCAGAACTTATGTAGAAAAAATTAGAACTAAATTCCCGCTACAAAGTGAGTTTAATATTATTGTAGCTGATGTGTTTAATGAAGTTGGACTAGGCGCAGAAGCTTTGGAGTGGGTTGAAAAGTTTGAACAAGTTTCTGGTGCTCATTTTCAAGCGGAGACAACTCGCTCATCCATTTATATAAATCAGAAGGATGGAGTGAAAGCCTTAGAGGCTGCCAGGCGAGCGCTGGCCTTATCTCCTGAATATGATGGAGCCGCCATGCAATTAGCTAAATCGGCTTTAATGGCGGGTCTTCCTGAAATGACTCTTAAAACGGCCCGTAAATTTTTGAACCCCAATTCAAACAAAAATTCATTTTGGACAGCAATGGAAGCAACGGCCTTACAGGTTATGGGAAAAGATAAAGCCTATAAGCGTTTAATAGATTATGATGCTATGATTGGTGTTTATGATCTGGCACCACCACAAGGTTATGAAAGCTTGGATGTATTTTTGGAGACGCTTAAAACTCATCTACTTTCCCTGCATGAATGGGACGAGCATCCATTGTTTCAATCTTTGCGCCAAGGAACGCAAACGAGTCAGGATTTACGCCACTCGAAACATCCCGTTTTGCAATCTTTTTTTAAAGCCATTGAAAAACCTATTGAGAATTATATAGCCTCTATGCCTGACCAGAATGATCATCCCTTTTTCGGGCGTAAAAAAGATAATTTTAGATTTAGCGGAGCCTGGTCTGTGGCGCTTCGGCCTGGGGGGTATCATGTGAATCATATCCATCCGAAAGGCTGGATAAGCTCGTCCTTTTATGTTGATGTTCCTGATAGCGTTAATGATAATTCTCAAAAGTCAGGCTGGATACAATTTGGGCAACCGCCCTTTAACGTAGCAGATGTTACCCCCGAGTATTTTGTATGCCCCAAACCTGGTCGTTTAGTGTTATTTCCATCTTATATGTGGCATGGCACCGTACCTTTTACTGAAGGGGTCAGACGTTTGACCTTACCCTTTGATATTATGCCGTTAGATACGGGCCTATAGTAGATATTGGTTGTCGTTTTGTTCAGGCTTAAATGTTACCTAGTATTTGAATTTTAATTCACTTATTGAGTCTCTTATGACAAAAACTGCTCCAGATGAAAGCCTGACAGCACCGCGTGATAATTCTTCGCGGCTCTTAAAATTCATTGTTGATGAGGCTCCGACAGCAGGCTCAACCACTGAAATTGCAGACGGTGTTTTCTGGCTTCGCTTTGATTTACCGATGAAAGGCTTAAACCACATTAATCTCTGGGCGCTCAAAGATGGCGATGGCTGGGTTGTTGTAGACACGGGGATCAGCAATCGCGCGAGCAAAGAAATTTGGGAAAAACATTTTACTGATCTTATGGGGGGGCGCCCCATCAACCGCGTTATTTGCACCCATTTGCATCCTGATCATACGGGTCTGGCCGGATGGATATGCCGTAAATTTGGCGCCCCATTATTGATGACGCGTGGTGAGTATTTTCTTTGTCGCCTTTTGGCTGCGGATACGGGGAAAGAAGCGCCCCAGGAAGGGATTACATTTTATCGCAAATGCGGGTTCACAGATGAACAAATCGAGCTTTATAAAATGCGCTTTGGCGGATTTGGGAAAGCGATTTCATCCCTGCCACAAGGTTATGACCGTCTTGTGGATGGTGAACTTGGTATGATTGGTGGGCGGGAATGGCGCGTTATTATTGGCAGTGGCCACTCTCCTGAACATGCCTGTCTTTATTGCCCAGAACTTAATCTGTGCCTGACAGGCGATCAACTCCTGCCCAATATCAGCTCCAATGTCTCGGTCTGGCCGACCGAGCCTGAGTCCAACCCTCTCGAAGAGTGGATATCCTCTTGTCATAAATTGAAAGACGAACTGCCGGAAGATGTTTTAGTAGGCCCGGCTCACGGCATTCCCTTTTACGGGGCGCATAGACGGCTGGACAAATTGATCGATCATCATGAAAAAGCGCTGGACCGCCTGCTCAAACATTGTGAAAGGCCGCGCCGGGCGACCGAAGTTTACTCTGTTCTTTTCCGCCGCGAGATCAATGATAGTAACCGGATTATGGCGGTTGGTGAATCCATCGCGCATTTAAATTGCCTCAAAGGCCGCGGACTGGTTTCGCGCCGTTTAAATGATGCCGGGCAGTTTACCTATAAAGCCCGTCCTACGGCATAACGTCTGATGAAAGCGTTTATCGCCTCTTGCGGTTTTTAGGCTTCCTATTCTCTTTTTCCGCTAAAGCATTGGCTTCTGCTTTGGCTTTATCATAATCCTCGACAATGGTAGATCCAGTTTTAAGATTGGACGCTGACTCCAAAAGGCTGGCTTCTCCTAATTGACTGCCCTTGATGCCGCTCCCGATCAGTAGCGGAGGTCTTATTGGCGGGGCTGCAACTGTTTCAGGCAAGTCTTCAACAACAATAATTTTAGCCTCGGGTTTAGGTGTATCTTTGGGCGCGCCGTATAAACGCCAAATCGTGCCATTATGCTTGTCAGCGAAAAATAATCCGCGTTTATCCATAACGATCGCGCCTGGCTCGCCCCAAGCCGTGCGGCCCGAGCGGCTTAAAAATCCATCGACCAAGACGCGAGGCTCTCCGGCGGGCTGTCCAAATTCTGTCGGAACTACGATGAGCCGCATGGTGTCAGCTCCTGTTTGGGAAGCTATGATCGTGCCGCTAAGCTCTGAAGGCCAATGTTTGGCAGTCTCATATTGACCGGGTAAAGCAAGGGCCGAAATTGAGCTGTCGCCAAAATTAAGGGCGGTTTCAGGGCTTTCAATCGAAAAAATCGACGCGCCTGTACTCACCCAGAGCGGTGCACCTTGTCTTAGTGCGAGCGCTTTAATCGCTGTCGCGCTTGGAATATCAGCAATTTTTTCGGCGTGGCCGGATTGGGTATCAATGCGGGCGAGTAAAGCGCTTTCGGCTTGTGTTATGCCGATGATGAGGTCGCTTTTATCAGCAGTTTGATCTATGGATAGTGGGTGATGGCCTTGGCTTTGAACATTAGTTAGCGGCGCTAAAACTTTAGGGTCAGAGCCCGCCTCTATGGCCCATATAGCTTGCCTATCCGCGATATAAAGCGTGTCTTCAATAACGGCCAAGCCTGATGGCGCGTCAAATAATTTGGGCAATGGCCGTCGTATATCCAGCGTCCCGTCATAGCCGCGGTCACTTAAAACCCAGATACGCCCCGTAGCTTTATCGGCTGCGTAAAGAGTACCATTTGCAGCTAAGGCTATTGCCGAAACCTTGCCAAGGCTTTTGGCAAATTGCGTTAAATTCAGTCCCTTAATGGTGCTCAGCGTGTCTGACGATCCGCCGCGTTGCATCGAAAGCGGTGAACGTGGGGAGAAAGTTTCTGCCGCTGGCGTAAGGGTCACGCTATCCCAAGGTGCCGCCAAGGCTAAACTCCCAACCCCCAAAGAAAACAATAAAGTCAAACCGAATCGCATGGGATCAATATGACGACAAGACCAGCATTTGACGAGGGTGTTTTGTCAGAAGGCGTAGCAGTGCAGTGTTGCTTCGTTGTCAAAAAATACGTTGGTGTCAAAAAAAGAATTGTGCTTCCAAGCGATCTGACTTCAGAGTCCGTTATATTTGACTCTGCTTTGTCGGAATCTGGCTCAGGAGCCTAACATGTGATGAGTTAAATAAATCATTTATTCCTTAGGGGTATCAATCTCATCTGATAATTCGCAGCCTTTTTCATAACCCAATTCACAGCTTTTAAGCTTAAGGGAGTTGAATTTATCTTCATCGCGTTCAACTCCGTATCCAAACAGATACAGACGGCCTAACATAAAACAGGCCCCTCCATGTTTTGCGTCGCAACGTTGTTCGTAAAATTGCTGCTCATTCGGATGGTTTTTTAAAATCCCTCTGCTTTCCTGGCTATTATACCCTAATTGAGCGCATCCCCAACCGGATCCATCTAGGCAGGCCTCGTGAGAAATTTCTGCGGCCTTCAATTTATCTTGAGGAGTACCTATGCCTCTCAAATATTTATCCGCGAGGCCCCCACAATTTTTTGGCTCGCCAATATCGCAAGATCGCTGGGCTGCTTTAAATGCCCCGGCTTTGTCGATGCGTCCACCTAACCCTCGTTCCAATAGGCGTGAATGACTGATACAGGAAGAGGGTTTAAACGATTCACATTCCCGGCTAAAATACAGTCGGGCCTTAGCATAATAAGCTCTGCTTTTCCGAAGATGTCTATAGGCTTTTTCAGAAAAATGTTGCCCAAGTTTTTCACATGATTTAGCTACAGATGCATTACAGGCTTGGTTAAAAACTTCGATAGATTTTTGAATGGACTTCTCGGTTCCATACCCACCTTGATAATTATATCCGAGTCTATCGCAGGCCTTCATATCGCCTTCATTACACCCGGTAAGATTTAATTCATAACTTTTATTATGATAGGTTTTTGCGAGCTCAAGGTTCTGGTCGGGACCATAGGAAAGTTCAAACGCTAACAATGTACATTGTTCGGCGATGCCATCTGCACATAATTTCTTCGAGCTTAGGTCAGGAGCGCTTTTAGGGTTACATCCCAGCAGAACAAGAAAAGACGCAAGCGTCAACAAAAACAATAAGATACGCATGGGGTAAGAACTCTAAAATATATACATTATAAAATGACTATTAAGTCGTTGAATAGCAATAACCTATAGAGGAGTATCAGCAAAGCAGAAATAAACATCCCAGCCCATTAAAAACTGACCTTAAAAGCATTTCGGGGTTGAGTTCCAATTGAACTGGCCATTTAGGCTTAATAAAT
>CAZNWH010000088.1:0-8725 GCA_964576765.1 uncultured Hellea sp. | reverse complement strand
CACAGCTCAACGCCGCCTGCGTCTCTCTTCCCAATATTTACAATGTCAAACAGCTGGAAATAAGCAATACTTTTTTCCAAAACAAAAGGCCTTCCTAAAAGGCCTTGGCGCCCGCTTAAGTTTCCCTCAGCGAGGCGCGCTATATAGGGAAACGATTTTTTATTAGCAACACCTTTTTTAATAAAAATGCTTAAAAAATGCATTTTTGTCACAAAAGCTGTCTAAGCGTCTCAAACCCTCGTAAAACTGCGGTTTTTTGAGCTAAATCTTATTGAAACCCTACCTAAAAGACCTAATTTTAAGCCATTTTTAATAAATAGGGTTGTTTCCGAGCCAGCCAATTAGCAAATTTCCGAAAAAAAAGCAAATATCAGATATGATTTTGTGGGTTTATCGCCGCAAAATCATTCCCAAGGCCATAAAATTGCGGCATCAGCCCTATATGGCCCGCCAAAAGGCCAGTTTTGAAAGAAAAATATGTCAAAAACTGTTCTAAAACTGATTCTTCCGCTCTCTATGACGCTCCTATTCGCAGCTTGCGGCGCAGAAACTAACAGCAAATCCTCTGTAAATGGCGCCTCAATCTCAAAATTCCAAAGCTCTGGAGCGGTAAATACAAGGGCTCAGAACGTGATTATCTTTATCGGGGACGGCATGGGCATCTCTACCATAACTGCCGCCCGTATTTTTGACGGACAATCCAAGGGCTTGAAAGGCGAAGAACATGCACTTGCCTTTGAAGATTTCGAAAACCTCGCCCTGATCAAAACCTATAATACAAATGCACAGGTGCCAGATAGCGCTGGGACAGCTACTGCTATCTTATCAGGATATAAAACTAATATAGGCGCCATTAACGTTCGCCCTAATAAAAGCATTACAAAGATGGTTCTCAATAGCTGTACTCTTAAAACTGAACCGCCCACTCTGGCAGAGCGGGCTAAAAAGGCCGGATTATCCGTCGGAATCATATCAACAGCTCGGATAACCCACGCCACACCCGCTGCCATGTATGGCCGCGCCGTTGATAGGGGCTGGGAAGCCAATGAAGATGTCGATGAACGGGCTGCCAAAGCCCGATGTAAGAGTTTAGTAACGCAGCTTTTACAAAGCTCTATCGATGTCAGTCTAGGGGGCGGGCGTGATAAATTTACCGATGACCAGATCAACTCATGGAAAGCCAAAACCGGAAATATATATGTCGATAATATTGGTGCCTTACGCACCGCGTCAAAAGATCAAACTATTCTAGGCCTATTTACACCGTCTCATATGAATTATGAAGCTGACCGCGATGACACTCAAGAACCCTCTCTTGCTCAGATGACTGAATTTGCCATCGAGGCCCTTAAGTCCCGCAATACCGGCTATGTCTTGATGGTGGAAGCCGGGCGTGTTGATCATGCTCATCATGACACTAATGCGTTTCGCGCTCTCACCGATATGCAAGCCCTCAATGAAGCCGTTAAGGTCGCCAGAGAAAAATCAGGCAGTGATACACTTATATTAGTGACCGCTGACCATAGTCATGTCTTCACCATGGCAGGATACCCAGTTCGCGGGAACCCCATCCTCGGCCTTGTCCGCAATCCTGATCCGGAAAAAGGCGGAGCAGCAGAAGGTTATGCCAAGGCCAAAGATGGCAATCCCTATACGACCCTAGGATATCATAATGGCCCCAACATACGCGAAGCTGATAGCCCAGCCCTTACCGATAACATTGTCCAAGCCAAAAATTTTCAACAACAAAGCGCTGTTCACATGCAAAGTGAAACTCACGCAGGAGAAGACGTCCCTCTCTATGCAACAGGCCCCGGTTCGCAAAACGTTCGCGGAGTCATGGAGCAGAACGAGATATATAATGTGATAGCAAGCGCTTTGGGCTGGGAATAAACTTACTTTACGATCACACCTTGAATTTATAGACGTAAGCTCGGCAACCATTTTAAAGACATCAAAATATGACAAATTTTACGCGCGCGCTTATCGCAGGAACTGCCCTTATTAGCCTTGCTTTTTCAGGATGTAAGAACAACTCTGTAGAACACTCTATCGGGGACAATGCATCCAAAGCTGAAATTATCACTCTAATGAAAGACGCCATGGAGTCTGCGAAATCAACCTCTGGGGAAGGTTCCCCAAAGATATGGAAATATGCAGATGACGATACAACTGTTTATCTGTTTGGAACAGTTCACCTGCTCAAACCGGAATTGTCATGGCGGACATCGAAATTAAGCCAGGCTTTAAAAGAAGCTGATACTTTGGTTCTTGAAGCTGATGTGACAAGCCCTGAGGGCGCGGGTGCTATCCAAAAACTCATCGCTCAGTATGCAGCATTTCCTGAGGGCGAAACCCTAAGCGGGGCTTTAAGTAATGAAGAAAAGGAAATTGTATCAGAAGCCCTCAAAGAACAGGGCATTCCCATAGACGCAGTTAACGGTATGAAGCCTTGGATGGTTGGCTTACAACTTGGCATTATGCAAATTATGAAAGCTGGTTATAATCCTCAATCTGGTGTTGAAGCGGTATTCTTATCGGACCCAAATATATCGAGCAAAAAATTAAGCTATCTTGAATCAGCTGAAACACAAATCAAAGCCTTAGGCGGGGCCTCTATTGAGGAACAAATTCAAAGCTTGATGGCGACCATCAGTACCCTAGAAATAGGAAATGACTATCTGGAGACCCTTATTACCGAATGGGCGGAAGGTGACGTAGAAGGTATAGGCGTAATGATGTCAAATCCTGCTATGTATGGTTCAAAATCTGCCTATGACACCCTCTTGACCAAGCGCAATGAAAATTGGATTTTACCACTAAAAGCATTATTGAATGAACCGGGAGTAAAGTTTGTTGCCGTTGGGGCAGGTCATCTCGCTGGGCCGGATAGCGTCGTGAAAATGCTCAACCGTGAGGGGCTTAAAGTCGCGACCATAAATTGAAGCTTTAACTCGCCAAGGTAAATCGCTCATCAACTTCGCCGTCTAAGATCATACGGGCTATAAGATCACCCGAGCCTGCGCTTAAAGTCCAGCCCATATGGCCATGTCCTGTATTCACCCAAAGCCCCTTAATAGGTGTAGGGCCGATATAAGGACGACCCGCTTTGGCCATCGGGCGAAATCCCGACCATATTTGTGTTGCAGGTTTCAAAGCCCCCATAATATCAGGCGCGAGTTCAAACCAACGCTTTAATAAAGGTCTCGCACTATCTTCATCGACTGTCCCTGAAAACCTAATATGATCTTCAAATATTGTCATTGCGGAATGAGTCTGAGAGTCCATCAACGGGGCTGGGGGCAATTCCAAATCTGGGAGGTCGAAATTAACTGCAAAGCCTCTCACCTTATTCATATATAATGAGATATTGAGTTTGGCTAAAATTTCCGGGCTTTGAGGGCCAGCACAAACGATAACATGATCAGCTCTGAAAACATGTCCCTCTAATTCGACAGCTATACCTTCATGATTTTCCCGCATGCGCGTTTTGAGCGCCCCATATATGAAAACCGCTCCCCGGTCGTTCAGCTCTGCCGTCAAGGCCGTACAATATTCATAGGCATTGGCCCAAATATCATCTTCAAAATAAAGCACGGTGTGTCCCAATGTGGCTTTCACATCCATGACCACACTCGACATGATTCCATCCTCTGCATATAAATGCTGTGCATGTCTTGCCCGGGTCATATCAGGATAAATTTTATAACAGCCCGATACGGGGCGCTCGATATTAAACCCCAATTTTGGCAAACGTTCTTGTAAAAGTAATTTTGATTTCACAGCAAGATCATAGGTGACTTGAAAAGCTGCATTCTCAAGATTGGATGCACCTTTAAAAACCCAAGGGCGAGCTTGGCTGGGATGTATCATACCTGAGTTTGCGTAACTGGTACCCTTCCCTGCACTAGAACGCGCTTCAATGATTGTCACTTGGGCTCCGCGCGCCATAAGATGGTCAGCGGTAGAAAGGCCAATAAGACCAGCACCGATAATCAAGATATGGGGTTGAACGGCCATGTTGGCGCTATATCAATCTTGAGCCAGATTAACAGCCGCATTTTTCATAAATGCTTAATGTTATTCAGATTTAAAACTCACAAGAGATTGCCGCGTTCTATCGACAATCAGATGAGTAACATCCGGACGTGAATAGTGCCCACTGGGATCAAAGTTTTGACGCTCACGGCGGATAAAGGCCGGGTCCAGTTCACAATAGCGAATCCCCTCCTCACCGATAATTGGCTCCAGTACCCAAGACCCATCCGGCGCCGCAACGCAGGACCCTCCATTGGCTGGCATGTCGCCTAAAGCTGACCTGATCTCATCCGCAAAAGGAGTATTATCCTTAACATCGCCCCTACGCATAATAGCTGAAACCGATATACAATAACTACGTCCCTCTTTAGCCAAAACGGGCGTTAGATCAGCCGTATTTCGATCGCTTCCAGGCCAACACGCAACATGCACATCTTCCCCTTGCGCATAAAGAGCAGCCCTGGAAAGGGGCATCCAATTTTCCCAGCAATTTAAACCGCCAAGGGTAAATTCTCCGAGCTTATGTGTGACCAATCCCGCGCCATCGCCGGGCGACCAAACTAGGCGCTCTTCATAAGTGGGTTGTAACTTGCGATGGACAGATTGAATGATTCCATTTTGATCAATATAGACGAAACTACAATAGAGAGAATGACCACCTCTATCCGCCGCTCGTTCTATAATTCCCAAATAACACGCCATGTTTGCACCTTGTAAAGCTTGGCACACTCCATCCAAATGACCTTTTTCTATTGTGATCGCTTGATCAGAATAATGAGCAAATATTTCTTTTTGTTTCTGGTCATTAAACTGGGCTCCTCCTGTAGCGCTAAGCCAGAAAGGATAGCCTGGAACAAACCCTTCGGAGAAAACTATCAAATCGGCTTGGGAGGCCGCCTGATTTATAGTCTCAATGACTTTATTTAAGCTTTCAGATCGAGACAACCAAATGGGCGTAATTTGAGGCAAAGCTAAGTTTAACATAGATCGTATGGTTTCCTGATTAAATTCAGACTTATTAACCCTGTTTTCACACGAAAAGGAAACTATTTTATACCACAATACGTCAGTGATAAATTACTCACAGGGATAAGTTCAGATTATGTTGAAAAAATACCTATTAAACACAAGTGGTAATTTTAGTATTATGTTTAGCGTCGTGATTACGACATTGCTGATCGCCGTTGGTGCAGCTGTCGACATCTCAGGCTCCGCCAGCAAAAAAAGCACTCTGCAAGATATGTCTGATGCCGCTGCATTAGCAGCCGTTTCATCTGATGAAGACGGTTATGATGAATTACTCAAGATTGTTAATGAAAGCCTCGCAGCTAATAATTTCGACTCTTTGAGATATGATGTGAATCTGGTTGTCGAAGAAGACAGCGTCACTGTTTTGCTAACGGCAAATTACGAAACTCTATTCTTACGAGTAGCTGGGCAAGACCAACTCCCTATAAGTGTGCTCACTGAAGCTAGATTACCAGAAGAGGTTCCAATCAATATAGCATTAGTTCTCGATAGAACTGGGTCCATGAGGGGGGACAATATGGACGCCTTAAAGGCCGCGTCAGCTGTACTAATAGATGAATTCGCCGAATATGACTCCGATACTCGCGTAGCAGTGGTACCATTTTCAAATTATGTGAATGTCGGGATGCATAGCCGTAGTGAAACATGGATTGATGTCCCACCAGATGGAGTTGTCAATATTCCTGCAGGAGAATGTTTTGAGAGACAACCTAGAACATGTACAAATCGTGTACCTATTACGGGTACAGAAGTTGTTGACGGAGTTATTCGGCCAACAACTCGTAACCAATGCACTGAATGGGTGAATACCGGTCCACCAGAAACCTTTTGCCCCCCTGCAGAGACGAGAAATGTCTCTTGGAGTGGATGTATAGGCTCTAGAGATGGAATCTATAATGAAATTGCCGCTTATGGCAGTAGAAAAATTCCAGGAATATTAGGCGCAAATTGTGGTGAAGAAGTTTTGCCGCTTACAAGAGATTTAGACCTCGTCAAAACAACCATAAACTCTTTAACCGCAAGTAAGGAAACTTACATCCCCGTAGGATTGATCAATGGATGGAGGATGCTAGACCCAGAGCCCCCCTTTGTTGAACTTACTAATGCTGACAAAGAGAGACGGCGTACACTTGTTCTCATGACTGATGGGCAAAACACCTTATCTCTATCAGAGCCGTACATAGATGGTAGGCATCGTGGTGCAGATTCAGACCAATCCAATGATCTAACACAAAGCCTTTGCAATAATATCAAAGACGATAATATTGATATTTGGTCAGTTGCCTATAATTTCGAAGGGGCTGATACAAAAGATTTATTAAGGGATTGCGCCTCAGGTTCAAGTCAGTTTTTTGATGCCAGCAATAGAGAGGAGCTCATCTATGCTTTCGAGCAGATCGGCAACTCTCTCTTTGCAGCTAGATTGTCAAGATAAAGAGTATACTACTTATGAAGTCACCAGCGTAAGGTAAATTGTAAGGAAAAACATCTTGTGCTAAGAGGGCAGTATGGGATTTTATGCTAAACATATATTGCCTCTATGTCTGGATAAGGCCTGCGGGATTAAGCCAATTTCAAAACAACGTGAAAAGGTCGTACCCTATGCTCAAGGTGTTGTTCTGGAAATAGGGATTGGATCTGGTCAAAACCTCCCCTTTTATAATCCCGATAAAGTCTCCAAAATTATCGGCGTTGATCCCGATGATCACATTTGGAAACGCAGCTCCAAACGCCGCAAGCAATGCCAAATAGAGGTTGAGCGCATTGGCTTATCCGGAGAAGATATTCCCCTTGATAAAAACACCACAGATACAGTTGTTGTCACTTATTCTCTGTGCACAATACCCGATCCTATAAAAGCTTTAAGAGAAATGAGCCGTATACTTAAACCTGGCGGGCAAATACTGTTTACAGAACATGGTAAAGCTCCAGACGCAAATATCCATAAATGGCAAAAAAGAATTGACCCAGCATGGAAAAAAATAGCTGGTGGATGTCATAGTGGACGCAATATTCCAGAGCTGTTTCATAAGGCAGATTTAAAGTTTGGTAGTCTAGAAGAGATGTACATCCCTGGCCCCAAAGTCCTTAGCTATAATTATTGGGGCGCAGCCTTGTCTAAATAAAATTCGGGCCTTCCTTCAAGACGCAAAACGGCCTAAAGCGGCCACATGTCAAAAAAGAACAAACCCTTTCGCCCCAAAGCTCGTCGACCTCGCGGCTTCGAAGACAAACCCGCTCAATTATTGCGCGCGGAACGCCGCCTTATTAATGCAGCCTTCTCGGTTTATGATATGCATGGATTTGAGCCTCTTCAAACGCCAGCTTTTGAGTATGCGGATGCGCTTGGGAAATTTCTCCCAGATGAAGATCGTCCTAATGTTGGAGTTTTTGCGCTTCAAGACGATGATGATCAGTGGTTATCCCTTAGATATGATCTAACCGCACCACTCGCCAGATATGTTGCCGAAAATTATGACGGCCTCGCGAAACCTTACCGTCGCTATCAGGCAGGATCTGTTTATCGAAATGAAAAACCTGGCCCTGGTCGTTTTCGTGAATTCGTACAATGCGACGCGGATAGCGTAGGTGCTGCCGGATCTGGAGCAGACGCAGAAATGATAATGCTTGCCGCTGAAGTTATGCGCGCGGCAGGCCTTAAAGACGAGCAATATGCGGTACAGGTCAATAATCGCAAATTGCTTGATGGGATTTTAGAGAGCTCAGGCGTTCCTAATACGACTGAAGGAGCCTTGCAGCGTTTACAGGTTTTGAGAGCGATAGATAAATTGGACCGTTTGGGCTCAGAAGGCGTTGAAGCGCTTTTGGGGGATGGCCGTAAAGATGAATCTGGAGATTATACAGAGGGTGCCAAACTTGGAAAGAACGGCATAAAAGCCGTGTTAGGATTTACAACTGCCTCTGACAAAGACCGTAGCAAAACAATCGCCTCTCTCGAAAAATTGGTAGGAACGTCTGAGCGCGGACAAGAAGGGTGCACTGAGCTCGCCACAATAGACAGTATTCTTACGGCAACTGGTTTTGATAATAACCGAGTTAGTTTCGATACGTCTATTGTCCGCGGCCTAGGATACTATACAGGGCCTGTTTTTGAAGTCGAACTCCTCGCCGATATTCGCGACAAAAAGGGCCGTCCAGTGAGAATCGGGTCTATCGGCGGCGGCGGTCGCTATGATGATTTGGTGACGCGCTTTCGCGGCCAGGCAGTCCCTGCCACCGGCTTTAGTTTTGGAGTATCACGCTTCCTGAGTGCCTTAGAGCGTATGGACGCCCTAAAACAATCCGTAAAACCGCCGGTCGTTATATGTGCATTTGATCGAAAGCTAATGGGCGAATATTTCAAAATGGCCGATGAACTCCGGCAAACTGGTATTCGCGCCGAAGTTTTTATTGGCTCCGGAAATGTCACCAAGCAAATGAAGTATGCAGATCGCCGAAACGCCCAAATTGCTGTTCTGGTCGGTGAAGACGAGCTGGCCAAAGACGAAGTGACGTTGAAGGATTTATATTTGGGCGCTGAAGCAGCGAAGGCGATTCAAAGTAATCAAGAATGGAAATCATCTCGTCCTGCCCAAAAAACGGTAAGCCGAGAAGGGTTTGTCCAAGCTATTCAAGCGATGCTTTGTTAAAATTGGAC
>CAZNWH010000087.1:4710-8786 GCA_964576765.1 uncultured Hellea sp. | reverse complement strand
AAACGCGTGCCCAAGCTGAAAAGCTCCAAACCAAAAGAACCACGTTCAAAGGACAGACACAGCAACTCCAAAGGACCTAAAGTCTATTACACCCAGATTGACCCTATCGAAGTCTATCCCGCTGAATTCCGAGCCGCAGAAATGCTAGAACCCGAAGAGGTTCCCGACATCCCAAGCCCGGCCTTCATCGCATTTATGCGGGAGGAGGGGACGGGGCATGGTCTTAGCTTTGGCGGGGATGGAGCATCCACAAAACCACCCTGATCAGCATTGAAGTTCTATCTCTAAAAAACTACTCCGCGTCCTATAGACAGGCGCGGAGCTATCGGTGCTGGCGTGGCACCCCCTAATTGGGGACGGGGAAACCGCGGTCGCGCATGAGTGGAGCTATATCGGCGTCGCGCCCTCTAAAGGCACGATAGGCTTCCGCCGGGTCAACGGAATTACGCGGGGCGAAAAGGTGATCGACGAGCTTTTTTGCCACGTCCGTATCATAAAATCCGCCGGGGGCTTCTTTAAAGGCTTCCGCCGCATCAGAGGTCAAAACATCGGCCCACATATAGCCATAATAACCTGAGGAATAGCCTTCGCCAGAAAAGATATGCCCGAAATGAGGTGAGCGGTGACGCATGACAATTGTATCCGGCATGCCGAGCTCTTTGAGGGTTTCTTTTTCGAACCTATCCGGGTCGATATCTGCGGGATCTGTCGTGTGATAGCGCATATCGACAAGGGCCGAGGCGAGATATTCTGTGGTCGCAAAGCCTTGGTTAAAGGTCGCTGCGTCTTTGATTTTTTGACGCAGCGCCGCTGGCATAGGCTTTCCGGTCTCGTGATGGATGAGATATTTATCGACAATCACATCGGTTGAGAGCCAGCGCTCAAGCAACTGGGATTGAAATTCCGTATAATCACGCACGCCGCCATTGAGCGTCGGATAGGCTACATTGGAGGAGAGCGAATGCAGCGCATGGCCAAATTCATGGAAAAAGGTATTGGCATCATCCCAAGAGATGAGAACCGCTTCGCCCTCTGCACCTTTGATGAAGTTAGAATTATTCGAGGAGAGGACAGTTTTCTTACCGTCAAATGTTGTATGAGAGCGGTAACTTGTGGCCCAAGCGCCGGAGCGTTTTCCGGGCCGGGCAAAGGGATCAAGATACCACAACCCGATATGCTCGCCGCTGGATTTATCAGTTACCTCCCAGACATTAACATCGGAGTGGAAGACGGGCACCGAACCATCAGGCACTGGCGTGAAGGTGAAATTGAACAGTTCGCCCGCGACATAAAACATGGCGTCAGTGAGTTTATCCAGCTGCAAATATTGTTTCACCTCGTCACTATCGAGATCATATTTATCTTGCCGGACTTTCTCGGCGTAAAAGCGGTAATCCCAAGGCGCGATTTTGATATTGGCGTTTTCTTTATCGGCAATGGCCTGCATATCGGCGACTTCTTCTTCGACCCGCGCAATGGCGGCGGGCCAGACCGCTTCCATAAGATCCAAGGCGCGTTGTGGGTTTTGCGCCATGCGGTTTTCAAGTCGCCACTGGGCGTAATTTTCATATCCCAGAAGACCCACACGTTCATGGCGAAGTTTCAATATCTCCGCGATGATAGCGTTATTATCGTGTTTATCGCCATTATCCCCGCGCGAATAATAGGTCTCCCAGACTTTCTGGCGCAGATCGCGTTCTTCGGAATAGGTCAGAAAGGGCGACATAGAAGAGCGCGTATTGGTGATCGCATATTGGCCCTCTTTGTCATTGGCTTTTGCGGTCGCGCCGGCGGCTTTGATGAAACTTTCGGGCAGGCCGGAGAGTTGGGTTTTATCGATATAAAGGATATAACCTTCTTCATCAGCGAGAACATTATTGGCGAAATCTGTGTGAAGTTTGGACAGACGTTTATTGATGGCGGCATAACGTTTTTTACCAGCTTCATCCAACGTTGCGCCATTACGGGCAAAACTATCATAGGTTAACTTTATCAGGCGTTGCTGATCAGGACGCATATCTTTGACAGAGGGGCTATCATAGACGGCCTTCACGCGGTCAAACAATTTCTGGTTCTGGCTGATTTTGGAGCTAAAGTCAGAGAGCTTGGGATTAACCTGACCTTGAATTTTACGAAATTCCGGTGAGTTCATATTGGCGCTCCAAATACCCCAATAAGGAAAAGCCCGATCCAGTTCAGCCCCAGTTCGTTCCAAGGCCAGAATGGTATTTTCAAAGGTCGGGGCGTCAGGGTTAGCGACAATGGCATCGATTTCTTTCAGATTTTTGGCCATTCCCCAATCCATAGCCGGAGCCACTGCGTCGAGAGACATTTTATCAAAGGCAGGCACGCCCCCATAAGGGCCAGACCATTCCGCGAGCAGGACATTATCTATGCCAATATCTGAGTCGGTCATTTCTGGTTTAGATATTTCGGTTTTAGGCATAGTGAGCTCTGCGCTGGTTTCGGTGGACTTAGAGTTAGGGCCTGAGCAGGCGATAAGTGAAAAGGCGATGAGGCTTGACGATACAATAAGAATTTTGCGCATGAGATGTCCTTTATATTTTTGGAAAACATAGCTTTATTTTTGAAAAAATTCCAGCCAGTATCTATTGAGACTCTTAAATTGGATAAGTCCTGAATTTCCTGTAACCTAATTTGTCTTGTAATCAGAACGGGGTTTGCTAGGCAGAGGCATGAGTGAAAATATAAAATATTATCTTGATGATCTCAAGATAGGTATGAAATCTACAACCACCTCAACGATCACAGGGGAAATGATCGACACCTTCGCCGATATTACAGGTGATCATAACCCTATTCATGTTGATGCAGAATTTGCGGCTGCCAGCCAATTTGGGCAGCGTATTGCCCATGGGGCATTATCAGCGTCTTTTATTTCAGCTGTACTCGGCAATGATCTGCCTGGTCCCGGCGCCGTATTTGTCGAGCTTAATCTACGCTTTCGTAAACCTGCTTTTATCGGAGATGTTGTAACGGCTATCGCCGAAGTGGCCGACATTAATGAGCGCACGGGCCGGGTGAAAATGAAATGCCATTGTGAAGTTGACGGCAAAAAAATCTGCCGCGGGGATGCGGGTGTGTTTGTGCAGAAACGCCCTACCACCTAAGACGTGAAAACACTTCAAAGCTACACTAATTTACCTAAAAGCGATAAGGGCGCAGTCATTGCGTTGGGAAATTTTGACGGGCTGCATCGCGGCCATCAAGTCGTTATTTCGCAGGCAAAATTGATTGCTGATGACATGAATGCTCCTCTGGGTATAGGGCTTTTCCGTCCGCACCCTTATCGATATTTCAAACCTGACGCCCCGCCTTTCCGCCTAATGAGTGCAGAAATTCGCGCGCAAATTATGCCAACCTTTGGCGTTGACCGTCTTTACGAAATTCCTTTTGATGATCCTTTACGGCAAATGGATGATACTGAATTTGTAGAAACGGTTCTCCACCAAGGTCTTGGGATTAAACATGTCGTTGTTGGCGAAGATTATGGGTTTGGGAAAAATCGCTGCGGAGATGTGGAGAGCCTGAAACGGCTGTGCCAAGACCGTGATATTGGCGTAACTGCGATGAAACCAGTCGGTCTGCATAAATTTTATGGTAAATATGGCTCGACGGAAATCCGCAAAGCACTGCAAAAAGGAGACGTGTTTCACGCGGCTCATATGCTCTCGCGCCCTTGGATTGTTGACGGGATTGTGCAGCAAGGCGAGCAGCGCGGACGAACAATTAATTTTCCTACTGCGAATTTGGAATTTGCGGATTTGGTTCGGCCTAAATTCGGTGTTTATTGCGTAGAAGTAAAATTACCAAAATCCAAGACATGGTTACCCGCCATCGCCAATACAGGAAAGCGACCCACAGTTGGCGGAGAAGAGGCCAGATTAGAAGTTCACATTTTTGACTTTGATAAAGATATTTATGGACAGAATATTCAAGTGCGCTTCAGGAGCTTTATTCGCCCCGAGCAAAAATTTGAAAGCTTCGAGGCCTTAAAAGATCAAATTATCCGAGATTGCAATGGGGCGAGGGCTTTGTTTGGGCTATGAAAAATG
>CAZNWH010000087.1:1818-4610 GCA_964576765.1 uncultured Hellea sp. | reverse complement strand
TTTTGGCGATTATCGGTATCGGAGCCGTAGCTATGCCTGCGGGTATTCTGGCAGCGGCATTTTCTAAAGCGTATGAGGATACAAAAAACCTTTAATTTGTGTTTTTGTAAACCACGCCGCCTTTCATCACAAAATCAACGTCGAGAAGTTCTTCGATATTTCCCAGCGGGTCGCCGTCCACACCGATGATGTCAGCCTGTTTTCCCTTTTCCAAACTGCCAATCATTTTGTCGAGGCCGATATGTTTGGCCGCGATGGTTGTCGCGGCTTCAATGGCTTCCATTTCTGACATGCCCGCGGCGATCATATATTTAAATTCCTGCGCGTTATCACCATGTTTTGAAACGCCAGTATCTGTCCCAAAAGCGATATTGACGCCGTTTTTATAAGCGATTGTTAGCATATCCTGCATTTGAGGGCCAACTTCGAGCGCCTTTTTAGCTGAATTTGGCGGAAGCCAATCGGTGTTTTCGGCCCAGTCAACAACGGTCATGCCAGCCAAAACTGTAGGCACCAGCGTTGCGTCGTGTTTTTTAAATAACGCCGCTGTTTCTGCGTCTAGATAAGTACCATGTTCGATGGATTGAACTCCTGCTTTCAAAGCGGATTCAATGCCGTCTTTGCCATGGGCATGAGCAGTGACTTTGCGGCCCATTTTTGTGGCAGCTTCAACAATGGCTTCAAGTTCATCATCAAAAAATTGCTGGGCTGTACCCGCATTGGTATTAGATAAAACCCCGCCTGTGGCTGTGATTTTAACGACATCTGCGCCATTTTTTACGGCTTGGCGAACGGCGCGGCGACACTGCGCCGGACCATCGCATAATGTTTCAGATTGCATATGGGGCAGCAGTTCATCTTTAAACCCATGGGAATCACCATGTCCGCCTGTGATAGACACAGCAGAGCCAGCAGCTTGGATATGCGGGCCGGGAATAAGGCCTGCATTTACCGCGCGTTTTAAGGCAAATATTTCTTTAGGTCCGCCGACATCTTGTACGGCGGTAAAGCCTGCCATCAGAGTTGTTTTGGCATGTTTAGCGGCCTGAAACGCAATATCGCCGGATTCCATTAAAACAGATTCCCAGCGCGATGTAGGAGACCATTCAGAGCGCAAATGAACATGGCTATCAATTAATCCGGGCATAAAGAACATGTCGCGCTTATCGATAATTGTGGCTTCGTCATCTTCGATAAAGCCGGCCTCAATGCCGACAATTTTACCCTTATGGATAATAATGGTTTGCTCGGTCTTAGGGGCTTTGCCGGGGATAGCTAAAACTTTGCCCGCATAAATAAGCGTAAAATCTTTATGGCTGTCATGAGTCTCATCATGTGCAGGCACGGTTAATGAAGCTAGCATCGTGACAGTTAATGCAGCTCCTGCGAGTAATAATTTACGCATTGGGTTTCTCCAATTTATTTGGTCTTTATTTTTTTAAAGCATGATGCGCGATATCTCTTCGGCAAAATCCCCCCGGCCATTTTATAGCGTTATCAACGGCTTCATACGCTTTTGCGACAGCGGCTTCCAGAGAACTCGCCTGTGCGGTGATATTTAAAACACGGCCACCCGCTGTGCACACCGCGCCTTTATCATTTAACTTTGTGCCTGCATGGAAGACAACCACGCCCTCCATCTCATTGGCTTTATCAATACCTTTTATGATAGAGCCCTTCTTATATTTTCCGGGATAGCCTTTAGACGCTAGAACCACATTGACGACAGGTTCGTTAAACCATCCGGGTGGTGGGAGCTTGTCCAAATTACCTTCTTCTGCGGCTATAAATATTTCCATTAAATCTGATTGCAGACGGCGCATTAAAACTTGGCATTCCGGATCACCAAAGCGGGCATTATATTCGATCAATTTAGGCCCATCCGGTGTCATCATTAAGCCGGCAAATAAGACACCGACAAATGGATGTCCGTCTTTGGCCATGCCGTAAATAGTAGGCTCAATGATTTTATCCATCACGGTTTCAAGCGCTGCGTCATCAAAAACAGGCGTAGGAGAATAGGCTCCCATGCCGCCCGTATTGGGGCCTTTATCTCCGTCAAAAGCGCGTTTGTGGTCTTGCGCGCCGATGAGAGGTAGCGCGGTTACGCCATCAGATATAGCAAAGAAGCTAACTTCTTGTCCGGTCATAAATTCTTCGATGACAACTTTTTTCGAAGCTTCCCCGAATTTGCCCGAGAAAAATTCGTCCAATTCTTGTTCGGCAGCTTTACGGGTTTCTGGCAGGACAACGCCTTTACCTGCGGCAAGACCGTCGGCTTTAAGTACATAGGGCGGTTTCATAGTTTTCAGGAAGGTCTTGGCCTCTTTTAAATCCGTAAAAACGCCATAAGCCGCTGTCGGAATATTGTATCGAGTGCAAAGCTCTTTGGTGAAGGATTTTGAGGACTCTAACTGTGCTGCGGCCTGGGTTGGGCCGAAGACTTTGACATCCAGATCGTGCAGTGCGTCAACAAGGCCCAAGGCCAAAGGTTGTTCAGGTCCAACAATCACAAAATCAAACTCACCGCTTTGAACCAGAGCTAAAATGCCGATTATGTCATCTGCCGCGATGGGCGCAATACTGGCGAGCTCGGCAATACCCGCATTACCGGGGGCGCAGACAAGTTCTGTGACAAGCTCGCTCTGCGATAATTTCCAAGCTAGAGCATGTTCGCGGCCGCCTGAGCCTATCAACAAGACTTTCATGTTATATCCTAATCTATCGATTCCGTTTTGCGGTGTTTAGGGTATAAGAGCATCAGAATCTATGAAAGAAAAATGTGCCAGAGA
>CAZNWH010000087.1:0-1718 GCA_964576765.1 uncultured Hellea sp. | reverse complement strand
CCAGAGAGAATAAAAGACCCTATTTCTAATACTCCCGAATATTCGGTTTCCGAACTAGCTTTTTCGCTTAAGAAAACGGTTGAGGATACCTTTGGTCATGTACGGGTGCGCGGGGAGCTGGGGCGGGTGACCGTAGCTAAATCCGGTCATTGTTATCTGGATATTAAAGACGACAAAGCGGTGATTAATTCGATTATCTGGAAGGGCGTGATGGGGCGTCTATCCATGCGTCCCGAAGAGGGTATGGAAGTTGTCTGTGAAGGTAAATTATCCACCTATCCGGGCCGGTCCAATTATCAACTCATCATCGAGAAAATGGAACTGGCAGGTGCTGGCGCGCTCATGGCGCTGTTTGAAAAACGCAAGAAAATGTTCGCCGCCGAAGGGTTGTTTGACGCCGAGCGAAAACGTGAGCTGCCCTTCATGCCCAAAACCATCGGGGTTGTGACATCGCCAACGGGTGCCGTTATTCGTGATATCCTGCACCGCATCATGGACCGGTTTCCTGTTCATGTGATTGTTTGGCCGGTTCTGGTGCAAGGCGATAAAGCGGCGGATCAAATCTCGACCGCGATTACGGGCTTTAATCATGGGGAGGGTTTCCCGCGCCCTGATTTGCTCATTGTCGCGCGCGGCGGCGGATCGATGGAAGACCTGTGGTGTTTTAACGAGGAAAATGTTGTCCGAGCTGCCGCCAATTCAAAAATTCCGATGATCTCTGCGATTGGACACGAAACGGATTGGACCTTGATTGATTTCGTTGTTGATTACCGCGCCCCGACGCCGACAGGAGCGGGGGAGAAGGCGGTGCCTGTGCGTGATGATTGGTTGGAAACATTGACTGATTATGGGCTGCGCCTCTCGCGCGGATTAAAGCGGAACTTAAATGAGAAAAAGACAGCTTTATCCGCGGCGCGTTTGCCGAAACTCCAAAGCGTTGTGAGTGCCCCGCGGCAAAGGCTAGACATTGCGGCTGCGAAATTGCCGCGCCCTGACCGTCTTTTTGCACCCGCCAGCCAAAGATTATCGGCCCTGCGCCTGCGCCCTGATTCCATTCGTATCGCTATAGAGAGCAAGGGCCGTATTTTACAGCAAGAAGCCCGCACAGCGAATTCAGCTATTCAAAACAGCCTAGAAAAAAGCCACGCCCGCCTGTCTCGTGCGGCCCAGCTTTTAGAGGCTTATAGCTATCAAGGCGTTTTGGAACGTGGCTATGCTTTAGTGCAAAAGAAAAGCGGTGATGTTGTACGCTCAAAGACGGATGTCGAGGTTGGTGATGGAGTCACGCTTACATTTGCCGATGGGTCAAGAGATGCAGTTATTGAGGGGGAAGAGATTAAACTCGAACTGAAAAAAGCAACAAAAAGTCCCGTCAAAAAAACGGCTAAAAAAGCAACTGCAAATAATCAGCAGGATTTGTTTTAATTTAACGTCGTTCAAGGTAAGTAAAGTTTATGAATTCATTTTTTAAAGGTAGCGGCGAAGCCATCGTCCATTACGGGGCCTCGGATTTCACGATCATGGAAGGTGGGGCCTATGTGCTTTGTGCTACCACAGGACAAAAAATTCCGCTCGAAATGCTCCGCTATTGGAATGAAGAGAGACAAGAAGCTTATAAGGATGCCGCCGCGAGCTTAGCTGCGTGGAAAAAGGCGAATGGGTGATGCGTTGGGCCGCGAGTTTAGCGTTAGCTTTTGCGGTATCGAGCTCTGCTTGTG
>CAZNWH010000086.1:0-9169 GCA_964576765.1 uncultured Hellea sp. | reverse complement strand
GATCGCGTCGCCAAGCGCGTCACGATTCGGGTTACCGCTGCGTCCATAATCATATAGGCCCTCTTTTTCGAAGCCTTCAAAACGATAGGTCGAGGAGAGATAAAGCGGCGGGCTTACCGCTTTATAACTTTTGTCGGTACCAATATCGGCCTGAACAACACATGTCTGAGGAGCTTTTTTACTTGTCATGGTGTTTGGCCTTAAAGTCTTTGTCGATATCGATGCTCAATATTAACTTAGACATCAATAACGGTATGAAGAAGATTGCCCACATAACTTTAATCGAGTTTTCGATACCGGACATCGGCTTATCATAAGCCCATAAACTTACTGGGTTAGCTAAGAAAAATAGCAATACGAATAAAAGGATGAAAAAAACATACATGAAGAAAAATGCTTTTATATAAAAACTAATTTTAATTTTACTCACGATACTCCCCCACAAAACTCCGCCAACCTCGGACTCATGGCGTCATATTCTTTTAAGAACGCATCATGGCCGTAAAGGGAGGTAAAGGTGAAAAGTTCTGACGGGCCGGAGAGGCGGTCGCGGAGTTCACGCATATCGGTGAGCGGAGCGAGTTGATCTGAAATCGCGCTCATGAGGAGCGTCGGTGTAGTGATCTCTTCGGGTTCAACGCGGTGCAGGTCAATCGACTCAGAGAGTGCCAAAAACCGCTGGGCATCCATCAGCTCGGCAAAGGCATCTCCGCGTGAACCCAGATAATCACAAATATCAAATTGTGAAGGCGAAGTGGATGTTTCGGTCAATTCAAATCTATCGGCAAATTCTTCGGCGGTGCGGTAAGTCGTCATGGCCAGCTCACGCGCGAGTTTCATGCCTTCCTTGGGGCGGCCCGCCTCTATGCCGAGGCGAACAGCGCGTCTTTGGATACCGCGCCACGCCACGCCAATGGGGTAGGGTTTATGCGCGGCGCCAATGACGCAGAGATTGCTCACGCTTTCAGGATAAGCCTGCGCAAAGGCAAGGGCGGTCATGCCGCCATAGGAGCTGCCAATAATGGCGGCGACTTTGGAAATACCTTCAGCGTCGAGTAATTTTTTAAGCCGCGCGGCTTGATCAAATGTTGTAATGCAATCCGGGCGGTTTTCGCTCTCCACGTCAGGCGCGAAATCCATTCCTAGAACTTGAAACTTTGATGTATCAATCGGGCCGCCCTCCCTCACCAAAGTTGACCACCATCCACGCCCATTATTGCGCGGGGTGGTGAGTTCGGCGTCGGCAATAAAACGTGAAGCCGATATACCGCCCATGACGATAATGACGGGAGCGCCGATTTGTCCGTATAGCCGCCCCATGACGATATCATCTTTCAGCACGCATCCGCGCTCTAAGGTATTATCGCCGAGTTTGACCTCTATATCACGCGGCATAGCCACTCCATATCTTGGGTCCAAATCTGCAAGGAAGCGTCGCGGCGAGGTTAAAGCGCCGTATCATCTTCCAATTCATTGATTTTATAAATCAATAAATCGCAGGATTTGGCACCGTTTGTGTATTCACAAGGTTGCCCCGACATCACGTACATTTTGTTTTCAACAAATTGCACTTAGGGCCTGTCCCTCAGTCGGTCTTGATGAGGAGCGTCCTATGGCGGAGACAGCTTATAAGGTCAAGCTTGTTTTTAACTGGTCGGCGCTTTGGTGATCCAAATCAGGGCGATAAACAATCCCTTCATTGCAGGGAGTATCGCGAGGCAAATCCCGACGCCCAAGGCCACTAACACAGATGTTGCTGCCCATTCGGGAAGATTGGTTTTAAATATAATAAAATAAAAAAAAGGTGCCAAGAGATGACCGCTGATCAGCATGCTCGCCCATGCCGGGCCATCATCGGCGCGGACTTTGCTCCAATTTTCATCACATGATGGACAATGCTCGACCTGTTTGAGATAGGCTCGGAAAAGCTTAGCGCCCCCGCATTTCGGGCACTGCCCCCGCAGGCCACGTTTCAAGACCGGCCATTTGTGTCTTTGGATGTGAGGTTCGCTTTCCATAGGAGTCTCTTAGTTCCAACTGCATTAAAGACAATGCGACCAAAATGAAGCTATTGAATTAACCGAGCGGCGCGCCTAAACACAGCGCAAATATAGGACAATATTATGACACATCTTGTACTCGTTCGGCATGGCCAATCAGAATGGAATAAACAAAACCGCTTTACAGGCTTTCATGATGTCGGTCTGACGGCAGAGGGCGTTAAAGAAGCCAAAAAGGCAGGTAAGCTCCTCGCGAAAGAAGGCATTCAATTTGATGTTGCCTTTACAAGCTATCAGCGCCGCGCGATTAAAACACTGTGGCTAGCCCTTGAAGCCGCCGAGCAATTTCATATTACGGTTACAAAAGACTGGCGTTTAAATGAACGTCATTACGGCGCTTTGACAGGGCTTAATAAGCAAGAAATGCGCGATAAACACGGTGATGAGCAAGTCCATATATGGCGCCGTAGTTTTGATACACCGCCGCCGCAACTGGATGTAGATCACGAATATCATCCGAGCAAAGACCTTAAATATGCCCATATTGACCCCGCAGAATTACCCACGGGAGAGAGTTTGAAGATGACCTGTGAGCGCGTTTTACCATACTTTGAAAGCCAAATTTTACTGTTCTTGCGAGCCAATTCAAATGTTGTGATTTCGGCCCATGGTAACTCGTTACGCGCGCTTATGAAGCGTCTTTTTGATGTTGCAGATAACGATATTCCGGGATTTGAATTTCCGACGGGTAATCCATTGTTGATTGAACTCGAAGACGGCACACTTAACATTAAATCTGCGCGCTATCTGGATACGAAACGGGCAAAAGATTTACCGCCCATCCCCAAACCCAAAGAGCCGAAAACTGCTTGATATAGGGCATGGTCATTACCATGACACGTGATGAAGATTACATGTCACTTGCGCTGGAGCTTGCACGGAGACAACAGGGCCGTACGGCGGAAAACCCATCTGTGGGCTGCGTCATTGTCAAAGACGAAAAACTTATAGGCCAAGGTGTAACGTCAGATGGCGGACGTCCCCACGGCGAAGCCAACGCTCTTCAAGTTGCTGGGCGTGAGGCCAAAGGCGCAACGGCCTATGTGACATTGGAACCCTGTTCCCATTACGGCCAGACCGCCCCTTGCGCCAATGCTCTGATTGAAGCGGGCATTAAGCGCTGCGTGATTGCAATTATTGATCCCGACCCGCGCGTACATTGGCGCGGCGCGGCTTTGCTGCAAGAAGCGGGCATAGATACGGTCATTGGTTTATGTGAAGACGAGGCCTTCCAAATCAATATCGATTTCTTCGGACGGTTTACTTAACGTCTTTACTTCAATGCGTCTTAGCTTCAAACAAGAGGCTATGCGTAAATTGATTAAATCAATTTTGAGCCTTACCTGTCTCGTCTTATTGGCGGGCGCTATATATGTATTTGGTTTTTTGGTACCTGGAACAGATGCCAAAATGAATCTTGTTACAGCGCACGCCCCCTATAAAATTTTGGACAGGGTTCAACAATTCCATGATGATCTCTATATAGCAGATCTTCACACGGATAGTCTTCTCTGGAGGCGTAATCCTGAAAAACGTTGGCAGCGTGGGCAAGTTGATTTACCGCGTCTACGTGAAGGCGGGGTTGACTTTCAAATCTTTAGCGCCGTGACGAAATCTCCGCGCGGTCTTAACTTTGATGGCAATGATGCCGACGCGCCAGATGATATTACGACCTTAGCAAAAGCCCAGCTTTGGCCGATACGAACATGGGGCTCGATTTATGAACGCGCTGTGTTTCAAGCCCAGCGCTTGCAAAAAATAGAGGCTAAAGGGGCAAATAAGTTAGTGATAGTGCGTAAGGCCTCTGACATGGCCCAGCCCACGGGAACATTAGCAACATTATTATTAACTGAAGGCGCTCACCCGTTGGAAGGCAAAATTGAAAACGTAGAACGGTTATTTGACGAAGGTTACCGCGCTATGGGCCTGCAACATTTTTTCGATAATGAATTAGGCGGATCAAAACATGGGCGATCACAGGCGGGCCTTAGCGAGTTTGGACGTGAGGCCGTTTTAGAAATGCACCGCTTGGGTATTATCATCGATGTGGCCCATAGCTCCGATCAAACGGTACGCGATGTCTTGGATCTCATTGAGGCCCCAGTCTTTATAAGTCACGGCGGAACCGTGAGTCACTGTCCGCGCAGCTCCAACCGTAACCTTCCCGATGAGATTCTTAAACAGATTGCAGCCCGCGGCGGTATTTTGGGTGTCGGCTATTTTGACGGGGCCATTTGCGATATTTCTCCCAAAGGGATCGCCAAAGCCATTATCGATGCTGTCGCGTTGATGGGCCCAGAAGCGGTGGCCTTAGGCTCGGATTATGACGGGAGTGTTGAGACAAGGCTTGATACATCAGAGCTGGCGATTATTACGCAGGAATTGATGAGCGCCGGCATGGATGCGGGCCTTATTCGCAATGTGATGGGCGAAAATGCACGGCGCTTTTTTTTGGAGAACCTGCCCAAATGACACGATGTAAGAGCCTGTTTTTCAGTATAGTTGTTTTATCCGGATGTTCGCAGGTAGCTCCGAAAGCCGATATGTCTCAGGCCTTATATGTTTTTGAGACTTTATCAGCAGATGATATGCAAGGCCGCAGGACAGGGAGCGAAGGTGGGTTGAAAGCGCAGGTATTTTTGCGCGAGGAAATTGCGAAGCTCAATGTTTTCAACATAACAGAAGAATTTGCATTTACCTTTACCCCTTGGGAAAATAGGCCTGATAAAGAATTTTCGGGGAGAAACTTTAACGGGCTAATAGATATAGATGATGAAGATACCGGGCCGCTTTTGGTTATTACGGCTCATTATGATCATCTTGGAATAGACGAGGATAAAATCTATAATGGCGCAGATGATAATGCCTCGGGCAGCGCCGCCCTTTTTGCCATAGCCCGAAGTTTTGCGCAGGCTCCGCCTCAACATGATGTCTTGTTTATTTGGCTTGACGCCGAAGAATTAGCCCTAGGCGGGGCAGTGGAATATATGAAATCCATTGATAATTTTAAAGGCCGTCCGGTCTTTAACCTGAATTTGGATATGATTAGTCAAAATGAGCATGAACTTTATATGTCCGGCAGCTATCATATGCCGGCCTTAAAACCTCTTCTGATGCCAGCCGCTAAGGGAACGGGCCTCAAACTCAGCTTTGGCCATGACCGACCTGAAGATAAAGATCAGGATTGGACATTGCAATCAGACCACGGCGTCTTTCACAAAGTCGGTATTCCCTTTGCTTATTTTGGGGTCGAAGATCACGCCTATTACCATCATCCCTCTGATACATTCGATACTGTACCTGTTGAGTTTTATAAGAAGTCTGTTCAGACGATTATCAATGCGGCCCATATTCTGGATAAAAATCTTGAAGACGTGGCAAGGCCAGCCAAGAATGCGACAAAGTAGGTAAAGTAAATGTGAATTTGGTATTAGGGAACCATATTCACTGACTAAAGCACGTCCCCGTCAATTGCGCTTTGCATCGCCTCAAGCCTATCTTTCACGGCTTTGAGCTCAGGATATAATTTATTCGCTTCGCGGTAGGCTTCAAGCGCTTCGTCCTGACGGCCTAATTGCTCAAAAATATTACCCATGGTCCAGAGCGCGTAAAAATGACGGGGTTCCAAAACGAGTGCTTGCACGGACTCGTTTAGTGCGCGGCCCAAATCTTTTTCATCCAGCGCAAGCCGCGAAGAGCGGGCCCAGCCTTCGGCATATTCAGGACTAAGTTCTGTGACATGGTCGAACATACGGCGGGCCAGTTTAAGTTCGCCGCGTTTCTGCGCGGCGGAGCCGCGGCGCAGCACAAAGTTGATAGAGGCGGACCCGCTATCGAGCCATAATGCCCAAGCTTCTTCTGCGATGAGATTAGCGTCTTCCGGATCTTCTTCGGCTTTCAGCCGTTCAAAGACTTCATCGAGGCGCGCTTGGCGTTCCGCCTTTGGTGTTAAGTGGGAATAATCGGGTTTATCAATTTCAGGCGTCGGCTCTTCGGTGATGATATCTGTGTCGTCTGGCGCGGTCTCAAGGTCAGGGATGATAACCTCTTCGGGCGGTTTGATCTCGATGTGCTCTCGATCATCCTGTGCAAAGGTCGTCTGGGATAGGCTTACTGCGAATAGGCAAGCAAAAATGAAGCAGAATCGATGAAATTTCATAACGGTAGATACAGTGAGGCCTCCTGCCATTTCTGGCAAGAGGCCTACACATTAATTCTTCATAAAGCTCTAAAGAGCTTAACCTTGGCGCGCCTTAAACCGCGGGTCGGTTTTGTTGATCACATAGAGACGGCCCTTACGGCGCACGATTTGACAATCGCGGTGACGACCTTTGAGTGATTTTAAAGAGCTACGGACTTTCATGGTCTTGGCCTTTGAATACTTAATTGAACGCGGCGTATAAGGGTGAGGCGCTGGAGCGTCAAGAAGTTTTATCGCCCGTAAACTGTCCCAAATAAGCATCAGAATAATCCGTTTTAATCTCTATCCATATCGGTAAGTGGTCTGACATTTCAAAACTGGCGAAATGGTTTTGATAAGAACTCTCCCAATTGCCATAAGGTTCCTTGCCATTTTCAACTCGCTGGGCCTGTATTATCTCTTCATAGTGATCTTTGTCGCGATCGCCGAAAACGTCTCCGCGCCAATCCACAACGCCATTGGCGACAAAATTGGTTTTTATATCCTCGGATGTAAAAGCGATTTGATCATAATGTTTATTTCCGCCCAAATTAGTTGGCCCAAAAACTGGAACCTCTAGGCCGTGATCGCTTAGCCCTCTAAAAATACTATCGCCGCGCTTTTCAATATTCATATCTCCGATTAAGACATAGACTTCATCCTCGTCCTTGGCGCGCTCAACAATGCGTTCAGCGAGCGCCGATATTTCCTTGGTGCGTTTGGATTTATCTTTGCCAAAAATGATATGAACGCTGCAGAGCGTAAAGCGAAACCAGCCAGCTTGAAAGGAGGCAAAAAATGGCGTTCGCGCAATTTGCTGCCCATCCACCAAAGAGTCTGGGCCTAGAACGATTTCACCAACGAGATTACGAAACCGGACTTTGTTTTTATTAAATAAGAAGGCTTGGCGTTCACCATTGCCTTTACCGCCCTCGGTCACATCAGTGACGAAGTAATCCCAATTCGGTCCCAAAAGACCTGTCAGACGTTTAAGCGGCGCGAGGTCTTTTTTGACTTCTTGAACCGCGCATATATCAAAATGGTCGATGATTTCTGCGATATAGTGAAAGCTCTCATCGCGGCGGGGTGCCCCTTCGTCAAAGGCCCGAATATTCCATGAGCCAATAACAAGATTATCATCTCGGCGGTTCCCCAGATCAGAGGCCCTGATCGTTTGTCTTAAATCGATTAATCGTTGCGATATCCACGCCGCTTGGTCAGCCGGATATCCGCGTAAGTTTTTATACATAGCCATAATTGCGCTCCCGAAGGGAAATATATCATAATTTCAGGCAAAACTCTAGAGTGTAAAAACTCTAACTATCCACATCCGCGTCGAGAGCGTTTTCGATAATGAAGTTCCGCCTTGGCTCCACCACATCGCCCATGAGTTTTGTGAAGAGCTCGTCCGAGGCGTCAGCCGCTTCGACGCGCACTTGTAAGAGCGAGCGCGCATTGGCGTCGAGCGTCGTTTCCCAAAGCTGATCCGGGTTCATTTCGCCGAGACCTTTATAGCGCTGGATTTTAAAGCCTTTACGTCCGCCCTCAAAAATCACCTCAAGAAGCTGTGCAGGGCCGTACATTTCAACGGGGTCGGCATCACCGCGCCGGAAAATCGCTTTACCTGTATAGGTCTCTTTGAGGTTCGGGGCGAGCTTGTGCAGGCGGCGGGCATCGGAACTATCGCGGAAGGCATGGCGCAATACCACGCGGTCCATCACGCCGCGTACGTCGCGTTCTAGGACTAGCGCGCCGTCATCATCATAACGCCCCGTCCAACCATCTTCACCTTCATCGGCAATGGCATCGAGGCGCTCGACAACTGTGGGGATGATATCTGTGTTTTCTTCGACTTCGAGGCCGCCTGCAATGGCAACCTGCGCAATGACCGCATCCGGCGCGCGGTGTTTCAGGCGGTCAATCAGGCTTTGCACTTGCAGGGCTTCATTGGCCACGCGTTTCAGATCTTCGCCAATAATCGCCGCGCCGCTATCCAGCGTCAGACTAGCGTCTTGGCTCCCCGCATTAATGAGGTAATCATCGAGCTCGCCTTGGTCTTTGATATATTGTGTGCTCTTGCCCCGCTCGACCTTATAGAGCGGCGGCTGCGCGATATAGAGATAGCCGCGCTCGATGAGCTCTGGCATTTGGCGATAGAAAAATGTGAGGAGCAGAGTCCGAATATGCGCGCCGTCCACATCGGCGTCGGTCATGATGACGACTTTGTGGTAACGGATTTTATCAATGTCAAAATCTTCGCGGCCAATCCCCGTGCCAAGCGCCGTAATCATCGTCCCGATTTCTTGCGAGGAGAGCATCCTGTCAAAGCGCGCACGCTCCACATTTAGGATTTTACCCTTAAGCGGCAAGATCGCTTGGTTCTGACGGTCGCGAGCTTGTTTGGCCGAGCCCCCCGCAGAGTCGCCCTCCACGATGAAGATTTCGGCTTTGGACGCATCGCGTTCTTGGCAATCGGCGAGCTTTCCGGGGAGGGAAGAAATATCGAGCGCGGATTTACGGCGGGTGAGGTCACGCGCTTTCCGCGCGGCTTCACGGGCCGCGGCGGCTTCGGCAATTTTCATAATCACGATTTTAGCTTCCGCAGGATGCTCTTCGAACCATTCGGCCAGCGCCGCGTTCATCGCGCTCTCGACCACAGGGCGCACCTCGGACGAGACAAGCTTGTCTTTAGTCTGGCTTGAGAATTTCGGATCAGGGACTTTGACCGAGAGAACACAGGTCAAACCTTCGCGCGCATCATCGCCAGAAATATTGACTTTCTCTTTTTTGGCAATACCAGAGTCAGCGGCATATTTATTGATGGTGCGGGTGAGCGCGCCGCGAAAGCCCGCCAAATGCGTCCCGCCATCGCGTTGCGGAATATTATTGGTAAAGCAGCGCACATTTTCATGATAGCCATCATTCCACC
>CAZNWH010000085.1:0-9544 GCA_964576765.1 uncultured Hellea sp. | reverse complement strand
TACAAATCACGAATCATTTCTAGCTGGAGCTATTATGCGTTTCTTTTCCATTCTCACCTTGAGTGCTTGTCTTTCGGCTCCCGCTTTTGCCGCTGATTTAGGGACTTACCGGCCAGGCTCTCCTTATAATAGCGTTGTTGCACAGGGGGCTGATGTTTGTGAAAATCAATGCGCGGGTGACGCGCAATGTCGAGGATGGAACTATGTGAAGGTTAACCCTCGCGCCCCGGGTGTATGTGAGTTTAACTCTAGGGCCGCAAATCCGATTGAAAGCTCAATCAGTATCAGCGGGGATGGGGCTTCTGGATTATCTTCAAAAATATCAGTCGGGTCAACAAACACGATTAGAGTTGGGACATCTTCGGCTCCCAAACCGAGATCTGTCGTCACGCAAAGTTCACCGTCGCGGCGGGTCGTGCGTGAAGCAATACCCCAGCGTTTCAATCCAAGTCAGGCCGTTGCGAGATTTCCTGCCGATTTAGGAAGTTTGACAGCCCAGCAAAATCAATACCGTCAAGCGACCGGACATCTTGGAGCAGGATATGTTGGGCATCAACAGCAACAAGCTCTACGGCGACAGCAACAACAGGCTATTCTTCAGCAACAGGCAAACTTTCAACGCCAACAAGCTATACGCCAACAACAGCAATATGCTAACGCTACTCTTGCGAATAGATCAGGACAACGTCTTTTAAATGATCCGCGTATACAGCAACAACGTCTTGGTCAAAGCGCTCATATCCAGCATAATCTTGATGGAGTAGCTAATGGCCGGCCTCCTATTGGCGTTCCCATTGAAAGTGCTGTCGCGCCTTATCAACAGCAAGCTCCATTATCTGGTGCTAACTCATCTGTGAGTGCGACTCCAAGAGGGTCCGTTAATAACCCCGTGACACATAGAAACGCGCAACAACGTATTCGCCAAGCTGAAATAGAGGCAGCTCAACAGGCTGCTTATGCTCAGGCACAAAGACAAGCGCAGTTACAGGCTTTGAGTGTCGAACAAGCTCAACAAAGCCTATTTGGTAACTTAAATGATGATGTTAAAGTCCCGTTTGCCTTGACAGAGCTACCAAGTGATGTGGATGCGCCAATACCTACGGCTCAGTCACGACCTTCAACGCCCATTGCTCAAGAACTCTTGGGAACCTTGGCCGGCGCACCCCGCAGATAATTATCAAAAGTTAGCCGACTTTGTTTTTAATTTTACAAGGCCACGCTCGATCGATGTCGCGATAAGTTTTGCACAAAGACGAAACCAGGCGAACATGACAAAAAACACGAAACTGGCACTGATAGCTCCAAGCATCACTTTAGATGTCTTAGAGACATCATAGCCAATGAGTTTGAGGGTGTTATCTGCGCCTGCTATTGCTGCTATTGTTACTAAAAACGCCCAAAACCCAACCCAGTAAAAATTGATTAATTTATTTTTTCTCGGAAACCGCGTGATGGGAATGAAGAAGAGGGTTGCTGTGAAAACAGTATAAGCGAACATAATCATTACCGGTAGATATTGTCCCAACATGATAGTTTCACGCCTTTCTATCTCTTATGATAGACATGTTGCAAATCATGGGCCAATTAAGTTTTTTACAGAATTCTATGTTCTTTCTTTTGTGGTTAAGAAACGAATATCGGGGTTTTTCTCTTGGGCATAGCCAATATCCCAAGCTGATTTAGCTAGGAATACAGGCGCGCCGTCCAAGTCTTCACCCATTGATGCTTGGCTTTTATCTATAAAGACCTTTAATGTTTCAGGACTATCGCAAGCCAGCCATCTGGCTGTTTGATAGGGAGGGGATTCAAATGTCACATCGAGACCATATTCAGTTTTGATACGCTCTCGCATGACATCGATCTGCAGCGCTCCTACGGCCCCGACGATCATATCAGATCCGATTGCAGGTTTGAATAATTGCGTCACGCCTTCCTCGGCGAGGCTTTCAAGAGCCTTCCTTAGATGTTTGGCTTTGAGGGGGTCAGCCAATCGCGCGCGGCGCAGAATTTCAGGGGCAAAATTAGGAATTCCCGCAAATTTAATTTTACCATTTTCAGAGAGACTATCGCCCACCCGTAAGGCTCCGTGGTTGGGAATGCCGATTACATCGCCCGCATAAGCATGTTCTGCAAGTTCACGATCTTGGGCAAAAAATAGGATTGGATTATGGACGGAAATCGTTTTGTTTTCTGTCGTTTTTAATTTCATCCCGCGTTTAAACTCGCCTGAACACATCCGAAGAAAAGCCACGCGATCACGATGGTTAAGATCCATATTGGCTTGCACTTTAAACACAAAACCCGCGACTTCTTTGTCTGTGGGTTTCATTTCTGTGTCTTGGCCAGCTTTAGTGCATTTTTCAGGCTGAGGCGGTGGCGCAAATTCTGCTAATGCATTGATGAGTTCCAAGACACCATATTTCCTAAGGGCGCTCCCAAAATAAACAGGCGTCATATGGCCTTCACGAAAAGATTGCTCATTAAAAGTCGGATATTCTTTGGCCAGTTCTTGTTCTTCTGTAAAGTCTTCGAGCAATGCGTCATCATCGAAATGTGCGTGGACTGAATTTCCATCAATAGCCATCCAGCTATGCTCACCTTCCTCATCAGGCTTAATAAAGGTTAGAAACTTTCCAGTTCTTAAATCTGAAACGCCGCGAAATCGCCGACCAGATCCAGCAGGCCATTGCATAGGAACAACATCAAGGGCGAGCTTGTCTTCAATTTCGGCAATGATGTCAAATGTGTCTCGAGCTTCGCGGTCCAGCTTGTTGACGAAAGTGACAATGGGAATATCACGTAACCGACATACCTCAAAGAGCTTCAACGTTTGAGGCTCGATCCCTTTGGCCGCATCGAGAACCATGACAGCACAATCAGCGGCGGTTAGCGTCCGGTAAGTATCTTCGGAAAAGTCTTCATGACCAGGCGTGTCCAATAGGTTGAATATAAGGTCTGCATGTTCAAATGTCATGACGGAGGACGAAACTGAAATGCCACGTTCTTGTTCAATTTTCATCCAGTCAGATTGTGTGCGGCGGGCTTGACCTCGGGCGGCTACTTGTCCTGCTTGGTGAATAGCGCCAGCGGCCAAAAGCATATTCTCAGTCAGGGTTGTCTTACCTGCATCCGGGTGAGAGATGATCGCAAAGACCCGTCGTTTATTGGGCTGTATTTCAAGAGCTTTCGACATGGCGCGGAGATAGGGTGATTACCCGTCAAGAGCAAGGGAGATTGTTATGAATGACTTCTCAGAAATCTTCCCTTAAATCTCATCTGGACAAATAGCTGTACCTTTGCCACCACTGCTATGTGAAGAAGTTATCTACCAAACACTTCAAAGAAGCCAAGGCCGCCGGGCGTGCGTTAAATCTTGCTGCCAAATCTATCCGAATTTTAGACTCTGTATCTTGGGATTTTGAGCAGAAGGACAGGTTTCTGAAAAATAGGAAAATGCCTAATCCAGACTATGGCGTGATTGATGTTTCGCCTGCGCGCGAGCTTATTCAAACGGCGCGTAGTCACATTCAGGGTAATCATTTTGTTTTTGAATGGCTTAATCGGCTGGCGAATACGCTTTCGACAACGACCTATCTTATTTCTTCACGAGGAACGCCCGAATTTTTTGAACATTCTGCTGAACTATATGGCCGTCCGACCCGTCTCATGCTGGACAAAAAAACACGCGTAATTGATTTGGCAAATCATATGGACGGAACGCTTGATGGACTCGATTTTTCCAAATTAGTTGTTGAAGGGTATGAAACACACCTATCTGCGGAGGAATTTGTCGCTGAGCTTGCACCACGACTTTCTCATCACTTTGGTGACGAAGCTCCTGTTGTCGAACTATCTGATACCTTATCGGCAAAGGCCTCGGCAGGTCGAACCCGTATTCGTATTCGCAGCAGCGCGCGTTTCACAGAGCGCGATGTCGAACAACTGCTCCAACATGAAGCGCTTATCCATACGGCTACAGCTCTTAATGGCCGTGCACAGCCACATTTTAAAATTTTAGGCAGGGCGCATGCAGGCACAACAGAAATCCAAGAAGGATTAGCCGTCTTTGCTGAAATTATCAGTGGAGCGATGGACCCTGATCGGTTTACCCGCTTATCAGACCGTGTGATTGCTATACAAATGTCTATAGAAGGGGCGGACTTTAAAGAGGTATTCGATTTTTATAATGCGCGGATTGAAGACCCTGACCAAGCTTATGAAAATACGCGCAGGGTGTTTCGCGGGGGTGTTGTCACAGGCGGCGCGCCTTTCACCAAAGATATGGTTTATTTGAACGGGCTTTTGAGAGTGCATAATTTTATGCGCACAGTTGTAAAGTTAGGCCGTGCTGATCTCATTCGTATTCTTTTTTGCGGCAAGATGGATATAGAAGATATTCCGGCGCTGGCTCAAATGGCAAGTAAGGGGCGTATGCGCGCCCCGCAATTTATGCCGCCTTGGGCCAAGGATTTAAGGTTTTTGGTCTCGTACATGGCCTATTCAGGGTTTTTGAATCAGGTCAAAATGCCGGGATTTCAGTCCTACTATCAAGAGGAACTTGAAGACGTACCAATTGTGTGGGACTTTACCAGATAAGATAGAATTGGGAATCGGTGATGAGATATGTGTTGAGTGCCGTCTTAATAAGCCTGATTTCGTCAGGCTGTGAACGGATCGAATTTAAAAATGAACACTCAACCAAAACACGAGTAACCAAAGAAACATTCCCTCGGACATTTGGAACCCTTCCGACGCTTATCACGGATTATACGTCGCTTTCTGCTCATGATATCATTGTTCGCGCGCATCAAGCGGCCGGCGGAGAAAGTTGGACACGACCTAAGTCGCTCTCCATGGGCGGTTATGCGGTTTTTTATAAAAATGGTCAATCTTTGCGCCATGAAACGCATAAAATGTGGCGTGTCTATGACTCGCGCAAAACCAATGCTCATAAAGTCGATGGCAAGGTCCGTATCTATTCCGTCAAAGACGGCGAAGCTGTCATTAATATAAGCTATGATGGACATACAACCTATACAGATAAAGGCGCACAGCCCAAAACAGCTGCCGATAATGGATGGTCGTCAAATTTTGGGTTTGGCGTAATTCGCCATGCTCTTGATCCCGGCTATAGGTTGGAGCGATTGCCTGACGATTTGATAGACGGCAAGCCATCCTTCATGATTAAAATTTTCGACCTTTCTGGCGGAGAAACCCAATTCGGTATTGGACAAAAAAACTTTGAAATTTTGAAAGTAGGTTTTGATACAGCGCGAGGATGGCATGAGCGCGTCTATTCCGATTTTTATTCAAACTCAGGAGATAAATGGGTTCAACCAGGCCGGGTACGACTTTATTATGACGGTATAAAATCCAATGAAGTTATTTGGGAAAAATATGCGATAGATTATAATCTACCCGATTGTCTCTTTGTCCTTCCTCAATCAGAAGATTGTGCGGGCTAGTGTATATTGGTTGCGGGGGTAGGATTTGAACCTACGACCTTCAGGTTATGAGCCTGACGAGCTACCGGGCTGCTCCACCCCGCGGGCGTCATATATGGGGCGTGGCAAGTTTTATCAAGCTGTAACTGTCACAATTATGCAATAAAATTTCTTTGGGCTGCTTGGGACGAAATACCTGTCATTTTATCCAAATTGGGCTGCTCCAGGCGCGGTCTTGGATCGTAGCATGCATGTCAGGATTAGGAGGGGTTCCGTTACGAATGGCGTCCCATGTGCTCCAGCGGCATTTGGGGTTTTCTAAGACGCGGACATAATATGCGGCAGGCTCTGCGTTATAGTCTGGGTCTTGCCAAAAAGCTTTAAGTTCGGCTGTTCCTGTCGAATCATTAGTTGCACAGGTGGAAATGTCCACACGCGCGCCGTTATCCGCGCAGCGGTGAGATGCTGCATTAATCGCGCCGCCTTCTGCGCAGGCTACATCATAAATAGTTTCATCACTCGCTGTGACTTTAATGACTTGTAGGCGTTGTAGCGGTTTGCCGTTTGGGTCCTTTGTGGCCCAAACCAAAAATGTTGGGGAGCTTTCTTTGGCTCCAAGATTTCCGCCCATAGGCACCCCGCCGGCATAAGCTAGTTTTACAAGGTTAGTTTTTGCCAATATTGTGGGGTTGTAATTATGTCCAGCAAACATACGAACACGCATCCGAGGCCCTGATGTGGCAAAAGTTTCTTTATTCTTCATACCTTTAAAAATCTCCTCACGTGTATTGGCCTCTGCCCATACTCCAGCTAAGCCTGACGCACCATATTGCGGGGCGGCGATCAAGTCTGGAGCCGCTTTAAAATTTTCAGGCCATGTCTTTGCGCCATCTGGAGGGACGGAGCCTCGGACTTCTAGGTTGAGATCGTTAGCAAATTTGCCAAAGTGATTTTCTTCGGAGAGAGAAGAGGCGCTGACATGTGTGTCCGACGCTCCTATTAAACCAAATTGATAAGGGTTTTTATCTAGCTCAGCTCCAAGTTTTAAGCCGCGGCTAAGAGTAGGGCGGATAAAGCTGCCTTTTGCAACGGTGGATTTTACAGGTGTTCCGATCAATGATTCATACTGTTCAAAATCAGAAAATTCATCTTCAGGAGATAATAATGGATGTGTTTCCGAGGTTCCCTTGATTTGTGTGACTTCGACTATTGGTTCATTTCGTATGCGATTAGCTGCGTATTCTGCTGTGATAGGAGAACCATCTGTCTGGAGCAAGTCAAACATCTGTCCATTTGAGGCATTTGAGTTATGCGGAATTGACAAGACATTATGTCCGGCTGCGCGCTGGCTGTTCATCCAGTTCCAGAGGTTCTCGGGGTTAGGGCTATCAAGTGTTGTGAAAAGACGCTCAGGTGCGGTGTTCTCAAAAATAACATTGCGGTGCAAGTTAATGGCACCTGCAGTTGCTGTTGCAACAGCTGGGTCAATTTGATTATCAATATTTCCGATGAGTTCCATGGCAGTGAACTCATACCCTGAGAATGTGGTAAATTTTCCTGGTTGGTAATGTTTTTCAGCTGCAGCGACATTTTCTGCCCAAGCATTGTCTATATGATCACGATCATAAATGTCTTCTATTTCATCTCCTGTGACGACAGTAACGCCAATTCTAAGGAAGGCATTCCGGCGATCTTCATGGGAACCGCCAAATAAACCAAATATAGACTTGGCTGTTTTGGTTCTGGAGATAGGTGATTTTTTGTCCTGCATGGCAGCGATAACGCCCATATATTCTCCATGATCAGTCACGGCGTAAAAGTCGAGTGGCGGGCCGTCCAGTTTTATTTGGTGGCCTTCACCATTATCTATGGTTTCGCCTTTGGCAAAACGGTAAGCGTCATCCGCGTTACTGCGGGTGCCGACGATAAATGCGTCGAATGAGTTTTTTGTATGGACGTGGGTGTCACCGAAATAAGCATCTTTATTTGGGTTATGATTAATTTCGTCAGAGCTTTTAGGCGTTGACAGGTGTGTTGCTTCTGGTGTGTCTGTTATTGTTTGGTCTGACTTTGCTTGGCATGCATTAAGGCTGATTAATAACGTGGCACTAATCATGAAAAATTTTAAGTTCATGTCTATCCCCTTATATTTTGGAACGGTAGTTGAAAAATCAGGGAAATGTAAAGAGTGAAGACAGGTTACTTTATTTTTTTAAACCATGTTTGCGTAAAAGCCCGCGAAAACTATGATATGTCAAGCCGAGGTAATTTGCCGCTTTACCTTGATGTCCTTCGTGTAGGGACATAGCTTCGTCTATTAAGCGGCGTTCAAAAACCATGACCCGGTCTGAAAATCCTGTTATGGCTTCCGGCTGGTCATCATTATGCGCTATACGGTTTGGCTGAGGTTCTAGGGGGAGTGATTGAGCCTGATCTTGGGGAGCAGATTTTTTTTGATCAATGCCTCTAAGGCGATAGGGACTATCAAATGGGTCAAGATTTAAGGTGGAGATAGGCTGGCTTAAGGTTTCGTCTCTTAAATAAGCCTGAGCTACATTACGCTCGACAATTGTTTTAAGCTCACGAATATTGCCAGGCCAAGGTTCTGCTTCAAGTTTAGTCATAACCTCTGCTGTAAAGCCGGGAAAAGCTTCTGCTCCCAATTCTGCTACTATTTTCCTGCTAAAATGTTCCGCAAGCGGAGCGATATCTTCACGGCGTGTCCTTAGGGGAGGAAGGGTAATGACATCAAAGGCGAGGCGATCAATCAAATCTGCTCGAAATTCACCTCGGTCAACGGCCATTGGTAGATCAATAGCAGTTGCTGTAATAAGGTGAACGTCAACTTGCTGGGTTTCAGCTTCACCGCCTGCCTCATATTCACCATATTCCACGGCCCGCATCAGCTTTTCCTGAAGGCGAGGCGAGAGAGCCTCTATATTGTCTAGAAATATTGTTCCGCCATTGGCTTCATAAAAGCGTCCATTAGTATCATCGCGCCCATCCATAAAAGTTTGGCCGAATAATTCACGATCAAGCATATCGTCTGAAAAGGCCGCGCAATTGACTTTAACATAGAGGGCTTCCCAGCGTGGGGATAAAAAGTGAAGGCGCGAGGCGATCATTTCTTTTCCCGTTCCTCGTTCGCCGACAATTAAGACTGGTCTGTCCAGTGACGCTGTATTCGAAACATGGTCCATAAGGGCATGAAAGGATTCGGATTGACCGATTAACTGGATTGACATAGCTGACATAAGTCAAATATACTAATAAATATGACCAAATAGCAAATACAATAGTAAAAAATACTAAGTATAATGTGATAAAAATGCATCAAAATTGAAAAGCTTAGTAAATTCAATGACTTAAAAAGTGTGGACAATTTTATCGTTAATCGACAATTTGAATGTGTCGCTGGGAACAACATCTCGGCAAAAGGAGACGATAAAAGGAGAGAGAAATGACTTACCGTACTTTTGACATAGACGCTGGTTCAAATACAGGGAGTGCCATCCCAGAAATTGAAACGATGATACCTACGCATCACACACGTTTACGTCGCCACCGCGCCGTGCTGGGTAGTCGCATAGGTGGCGCTCGTATTGCCGGTTTTGGCGTTTAGGTTAGTTGGAACAGGAGAGAGAGTATGAGCCGTTATGACGACGATTACCCAGAGGATTATTCTGGAGAGAGCTGGCGCTCAAAGAGCGCCCGCTTCCTTCGCTACCTTTCAACCCGCAAGATGGAATGCTGGGGCTTTTTCGCCGCAGGATACCTCATCGCGACAATTTTTTAAGTTAACTAAGGAGACAACACATGGGAATTTTTTCTCGCATGGGTGACATCATTAACTCCAATCTCAACGCCATGATTGACAAGGCCGAGAACCCGGAGAAGATTGCTCGCCTGATCATTCAGGAAATGGAAGATACATTGGTTGAAGTTCGCACGGATGCCGCTCGTAATATCGCGGAACGTAAAGAGCTTTCTCGTAAAGCAGAGGCTTATAAGGGCCGCGCTGCTGAGTGGGCTGAAAAAGCTGAACTCGCCTTGACGAAAGATCGTGAAGATCTGGCGCGTGGCGCTCTTGCGGCTAAACA
>CAZNWH010000084.1:5266-9858 GCA_964576765.1 uncultured Hellea sp. | reverse complement strand
CCGAGGGCTCATTAGATAAAACCCAAAGCAAAGGCAAGAGGGATAAACAAAAACACCCCGGTCAATAAATGACTGAGGTGAAAACTTTAATCTGAATTATGCCTAAATTCACATAAGCATTGGAGTCTTGTGCTTGCGCAACATAGTACCCTTTATGTTTTAGATGGGCAGTTATTTTCGTGTTGGACAACACAATACAAATTACAGAATGGAAAATAAGTGCATTGTAACAAATTGAAATAATGCGATGGTGACATAAATAGAATTTCTCGCTAAGTTTCCGCTCTATGACTAAAACATTCACAATGCCTTTTGCGGGCGGACAGCTAGACCACGCCGAAACGCGGCGCTCGGGCGAAGAACTTCAGAGCTTTGTCAAAGACCCTAATGCACAGTGCCTCGTTTTTTTAAAAGGCAGTCCTGCGTTAAGTGACGATGGCAGCCTTAAATTTATCCACCCCACAGATCTCATTGGCAAAGATTTGCAAGACCCAGGGCCTATATTTTTGGGGCTCAATGACAACGTTCCTATTTTCGCCGCGGCCCTCGCCCACCCTCAAGGCCTCGCGCCTTTCGAGAGCTTTCAAAACATGCGCGCAATAGCAGGGAGATTAATCCCGACTGAGCTGGCCCTTGCAGGGCGAGCAAAATCTATGCTGGACTGGCATTACACCCATCGATTTTGCGCCAATTGCGGGGCTTTATCTCATGGGGATGAAGGCGGCGTAAAACGAAATTGTCCAGAGTGCGCAACCGAGCACTTTCCGCGGGTGAACCCCGTTGTGATTATGCTTATACTATCAGGTGATAAAGTGTTGCTTGGGCGCAGCCCGGGCTGGCCTGACGGGTTTATGTCTGCCTTGGCAGGGTTTATCTCACCGGGAGAAACAATCGAAGAAGCGACAGCCCGTGAAACTTTTGAAGAAGTTGGCATCAAAGTTAAAAATATCCAATATGTCTTTAGCCAACCTTGGCCATTTCCAAGCCAGCTCATGATGGGGATTACCTGTGATGCAGAGGCCGAAGATATAACTTTGAACGAGGCCGAGCTTGAAGAGGCGAAATGGTACACCAAAGAAGACGTTAAAGCAGTCTTTGAGAAACGTAGTGATGCCTTTATGCGACCGCCTCGATTTACAATCGCCCATCAATTATTGCGCCATTGGATCGAGACAGCAGGTTAAGCCTTAAACTAATCTTTCAAAACTTCAGGCCAACGCTCATTACCTGAATCGATAAAACCCTGTACATTTTTTAACCAGCGGCGTTTAATGCGCCCGTTGAAATTCAGGTATAGGTTCCCATCTTCAACATGCCAATGCTGTGGAGCACCTTTGGCTAATTTACCTTTCGCGATGGCCCAAGCGCAATACCCCCCATATTGCGGCGCGAAGGCCTCAGGGTTTGTTTTAAACAATTCGAGATTTCCCCGCGTACTAAACAACCACTCGGCCCCATTATATTCAAAGCTCAATTCTTCTTTACCTTCAATGGGTTTACCTGAAAAAAAGCTAACAGTATCATACCCGCCGATAGCAAGGTTGTTTTTCCAAGAGGTATAAACAGGGGCCTTATCGGCATGAGCATGGGATACTGTGCCCAAGATTAGAGCCATGGCTAATAATAGAGTTCTCATATCTTCAATATAGTGAGCGTTATGGCTATATCAAATGCCAAATCACTATCAACTGCGATTTCTCACAGGGTCAGCCGGATAAGTGCCTAAAATTGTAACATTTTCCGTAAAAAAAGCCAGTTCCTCCAAGGCATGTTGCATCTCTGCGCTTTCGGGATGCCCTTCAACATCGGCGTAAAATTGAGCCGCAGAAAATGATCCCCCTACCATATAGCTTTCGAGCTTTGTCATATTAAGGCCATTTGTGGCAAATCCTCCTAAAGCCTTATAAAGCGCGGAGGGTACAGAGCGGACTTTGAAAACAAAACTTGTGACGACAGAGCCTTCATCAACAGCGATCTTTAGAGAGTCATTGGCCAAAATAAGAAACCGCGTTGTATTATGAGGCTCATCTTCAATATCAGCAGCTAATAGGTTTAACCCATATATCTCTCCAGCGACAGTGGAGGCAATGGCGCATACAGATTTATCGCCGAGAAGAGCGACTTCTTTTGCAGCACCGGCTGTATCCGTATCCACGACAGGCTTAATCCCCATTGTTGAAAGCCGCTTTCTAACTTGGCCCAAAGCCATAGGATGAGAGCGCGCCGTCTTGATATCTTCTAAGGTCGCTCCATTTACTGCTAATAACTGGTGATGAATCGGAAGGTACTTCTCTCCTATGATATGAAGTCCACCTTCAGGTAATAGGTGATAAATATCTGACACCCGGCCAGCGACCGTATTCTCAACAGGTATCATCGCATATTGAGCTGCTCCGCTATTCACCGCCATAAAGGCTTCGGCAAAACTTGTACAAGGATGCGGAGTCATGCCCGGATAGAACTCTTGGCAGGCCAGATGTGAATAGGCGCCAATTTCACCTTGAAATACTATGATTTTCGACATTTTAAACCTATTCTTTCGGAGGGTCTTAAAGCCTTTGCGACCCTTCGCCGCAAGTAGTTTTACGTTTGCTTTTCAGAGATATGTTTATAAAAGGCGCGTGAAGTACCGATGTTAAGAGTCGGCAATTATCCGAAGGACTACCATAATGGATGAACTTGGTTTTAATAAAATCGCTGGGGCCGTTTTAGCCACCGCATTGGGCGTGATGTTAATCCGTGAAATCCCGCATTTAGTCATGCATTCCAGTGCCCCGGACAAACCTGTCTATCAAGTTGGCCCCGTTATTGAGGAAAGCCCAACTGATGCTGAACCCGTACCCTTCCCCAGCGATGTTTTTTTGGCATCCATGGATGCTACGCGCGGGGCAAAGGTGTTCAAGAAATGCACCTCATGCCATAACGCTGACAAAGGCGGAGCTAATGGAACGGGACCGAATCTCTGGAACGTTATTGGCAGTAAATCTGGTAGTAAAAGCGGCTTTAAATACTCAGCGGCTATGACAAATGCAGGATATAATTGGGGGTATGAAGAGTTGGACGGTTTTTTAAAAAAACCGACCAAGTATCTTTCGGGAACCAATATGAATTTTATCGGCCTTAAAAAAGAAGCTGACCGCGCCGCCGTTATTGAATACCTCAGAGTTGCCTCTGATAATATCCAACCTCAACCTGTTGCCGCAAAAGTTGAAGTGATGGAAAAAGAGGTGATGGAAGAGACAATGATGGAAAAAAAAGTGATGGAAGGTGACATAGTTCCAGATCTAGATAAGCTCAAGATAAATCCTTCCGAGAAGATGGCTCCATCAGAAAAGATGGATGACGGTCACTAAATTCGCTTTATTGCAGTCACAGACCCGCCGCCACTCGCTTTAATGCGTTGAATAGCTTCCCTTAAGGGTTCTTGTTCCACGGCCATATGAAATGCATTGGCATGGATTATTTGAATCGCCGATGTCATTATAGCGACATGTCCTTTCCAAAACACTAGGTCACCGCGTTTCAATCCACTTTGCCTAATTGGCAGGTCATATCCCAAGCTTGATTGCTGCATATCCGTATCACGGGGAGCATCATGCCCCACCGCTCGTAAAGAAGATTGCACAAGCCCTGAACAATCGACCCCTTCAGAACTAACTCCACCCCATATATATGGTAGTCCTATATGTTTTTGGGCGATATTTACAAAATCAGTTGTCTTTGGTGGAGTTTTTTGTGATCGAACATGATGTGAATGAATATATTCCCCCGTCACCAATTGTAAAAATTCGCCTGACTTGGCCTTCACCTTAAGCCGAGCGCCCAGATGCAAGACCTCCATTATATGGCTTTTGATGTTAGCCAATGAAAATAACGGAGCTCTTAGGCTGGAAACGACATAATTTGGCGTGATGCTAATGTCCGTTAAATATTTCAAGGAGACATAGCCAACATACCCTTTTTGGTTTGAACTTTTGATAGGCGTAAGAGATTGTCCCCATGCCCATTTTTTTTCGAGTGAGTAAACATCGAAATGCTGACCCAATAATAATTGTGTATCAAGACCAGATTTTAAACTTGGTTTGCGGTGCAATGACGCTATAGGTTGGATAACAGTATAACGGCCTAACTTTGGCCCTTGGGACTTAGGAATATAGTTGCGCGGATCACCACACATTATGCAGCTAATGGCAGAATTCTCGTATCACCCTCAGATTGAATAATATCAGCAAAGCGCTGCAAATAAAGAATACCACCCGTCGTTCGTTTGACGATCACTGAACGTTTATCCCGCAAATCAGGAGCACGCTTTATAAATCCATAGCGAGTCAAGGTATCAAGAGCTCTAGTAATAACCGCCTTGGTCACATCCAGTTTTTCAGCCAAAGATTTAACCGTATGCACATTCTCTTCCAAATATACCGACATAAGAATGGCCATTTGCCGCGTCGAAAGATCCGGGCCCGACATTTTTACAGAGGTTAATATAACGCGATGCCATAAAGCGAGGGACTCCTTTCGCGTAGGTTTTGACATGTTCGAATTCATATGCATTGCAGCTTATATCCCCTTAAAACAAATCAATCTAAAGA
>CAZNWH010000084.1:0-5166 GCA_964576765.1 uncultured Hellea sp. | reverse complement strand
TTCGAATTCATATGCATTGCAGCTTATATCCCCTTAAAACAAATCAATCTAAAGAGAAAGTCGCACAGAGCGAATCACAGGGTCAAGCTTTGTTTTTTGTTTCCACCTGTCACAGGCTCTAAACACCTGATTTAAATAATAACTTTTTATGTTTGCTTTACCCCGTAATACCTAATTCTGCGGAGAGCTGCTGAACAATCTCGTCACAGGGCAATAAATAGCTAGACTGTTGTAAGGTTTTAAAAAGTTTATACCGAGAAATCACCATTTAACCCGCCAGCTTTCAACCAATGATATAAAGCCCTGACAGCAAACATATCTCCCCCTTTTGGGTGACCAGGACGAGCTGTGGGTGTCCATCCATAAACATCGAAATGCATCCATGGACGGTCATTGACAAACCGTTCTAAAAATAATGCAGCAGTGACTGATCCTGCGAATCCACCTCCGGCATTTTTCATATCCGCAATAGGCGAGCTCAGCATTGAGTTATAGGATTGCCAGAGCGGCATATGCCACATGGGGTCGCATTGACGTCTGGCATGAGACAATACCGATTCAATAGGTGTTTCTCGGTTCGAAAAATAAGGTGGCAGTATTGGCCCAAGGGCCACTCGAGCCGCGCCTGTTAGCGTTGCAAAATCAATTGTAAGAACTGGTTCGGCCTCTGAAGCTTTCGTCAGAGCATCCGCTAAAACTAAACGGCCCTCTGCATCCGTATTATCAATTTCTACAGTCAATCCTTTACGAGATGTCAAAATATCTCCGGGCCTATAGGCGCCAGCTGAAATTGCATTTTCTGCAACCGCTATGAGGCAATGTAGTCTTATAGGGAGTTTATTTGCCATAATTGCTTTTGCCAAAGCCAAAGCATGGGCCGCTCCCCCCATATCCTTTTTCATGATACGCGCGCCCGTTGCGGACTTAATATTTACCCCTCCGGTGTCAAAGGTTATACCTTTTCCAACAAGCGCAAGCCGTGGATGTTTTGGGTCACCCCACTCAAACTCGACTAACCGGGGGGGCTCATATGCAGCGCGTCCCACCGCATGAATCATAGGATAGTTACTTTCGAGCAGTTCATCTCCAATTATAGCCGTTACGTCGGCATCATACTCCTTGGCCAGATTTACAGCCGCTTGATGCAAAGCTTTTGGCCCCATATCACTAGCTGGAGTATTGATAAGATCTCGGCATAATTGCGTCGCTTGTGTTAATGAGAGTATTTCCTTTATCGGGCTAGGCTCATTGAGCACCAATGTTGGATATTCGGTTTCATTTTGGAGGTAACGTTCATATTTATAAGTCCCCATACCCCAACCAATCGCTGCCAAATCAGGGTTCCAATCCCCAGGTAAACCCTCAAAATTGTAATATCCGGCTTTCAGTGTACTGGATAAACCGCCAGCTCTAATCGCGCCTTCATCATCTTTGTCCTGAGAACCAACACCAAAAAGAATGGCTGAAATTTCACCATTTGCATCAGGTAACATAACGCGCTGACTGGCCTTCCCTTCAAATTGTTGCTCTTGTGCGTAGTTTTTTTGCAAAGGCGTTAATTGCGTTTCTACATCTAACCATTCATCCGGCCGCACGACATATATCGGCGTAATCTTTGTACTGGCCGTTATTTCATCATTTGTTATGAAAATCTCTGACATTTGAACCTCAATGCTCTGACTTGATAACGTCTCGTTAACAGTCTCTGTTTACGATTGTTAACGAAATCTTATGCTGGCGCAATATGTGCGTGATTAGCGAAGGGAATAATATGTTTAACCCCCCCTCATTTCGGGCTTTTACGCTTCTAACTATCGGCACGCTTATGTTGTCAGGATGTGCGATTGCTCCCGGCTATACGGATTCTGAAAAAGAGATCAAACAGCAACTCTCAAGCTCTAAATTTCAACCGGCTTCTCGTGAAATGCGTGACAATATTGAAACGCAAGAATTATTTGCCCAAGCCGCGTTTTGGTCACGTGAATATGAGCTCAATCCGGGCGACCTTGAAAGCGCTATAAAGTTATCTGCCTCAGTTAGAAAGCTTGGAAACGCGCAGCGCGCTGTCGAGATTGCCCAAACATCAAGAGCGCTTTATCCCAGAGATCCTTATTTAACAGCAGAATTTGCAGCGGGATTGATTGCCTCTGAACGTGCGCATGAAGCCATAAAACCATTAGATAATGCCTTACGTTCAGCTCCAGGCTATGCTCGGCTATGGTCACTTAAAGGAGCTGCTCTTGACCAACAAGAAAATTACGACCTTGCAAGAAAGCATTATGCTAGAGCCATGAAAATTACACCCAATGATCCAAACATTATGGCAAATGTGGGTTTGAGTTTTGCATTGTCTGGTGATCCGCAAACTGCCGAAAAGTGGTTAAGACGGGCCGTTTCTATTCCTGGCTCCAGTCAAAGTGTCCGGCAAAACTTAGCTCTCATCCTTCAACTCCAAGGGAAAGAAGCCGAAGCCACGAAATATTCAGGCCAAACAAAACTTCGGCGACCGACAGCAACCCCCATAGCACGCCCAGCAGTACAGCAACGCACGGCTAGCGCCCCCTCCTATAGCCCTTCAAGCTCATCTGCAATTCCAGCATCTGAACGAGGCAATCCATATAAACAAAATTTCACTCAACCAAAAACTCAGCGTTTTGCATCTCAACAGCCATCAGGCTTCACTATACATGAAGGTAGATCCTTGGCCGGGGCTCCAGAAATGCGAAAGTCATCATCTATGACAGTTTCAGACGCTGCTCGCTTAGCCGCCCAACGATCTAGAAAGAGAAAAATAACCTTGCCGCTTGACGGAAATACCACCGCTCCGACTGTCGAGCAATCCTCAGTCCTTGATCAAATCGCGCGTAACATAGGACCACAATCAAATGTGCCGCGACCATCACGGTCTTTACAAGCAAACTCAAATTTAATTTATTCATCGCCTCAACCATCACGGCCACAAACAGGAGGCTATCCTACCCATCAACAACAGCCTCGCCCCTATCAAGTCAGCGCTGCACCTCAAAGGCGTAGCGCAGCACGGTCACGCAGATAAAAAAGGGTTAGAGTTTAAAAAAAACCAAGGCTTGTAAAAAAGCTTCTTTGTTAGGTTTTACGACTACCTTTAATTATTATTACCCAAGGCCCCCATCATTCGCATGCCTGCTGGGGTCAAAATAACGATGAAAAGGACTGGTAGGAAGAAAAGAATCATTGGAACTGTTAATTTCGCAGGAAGGGCCGCAGCTTTTTTCTCAGCCTGCATTACTCGCATTTGTCGGTTTTCATTAGCCATGGTTCGTAGCGTATCCCCTAATGGTGTACCATATCGCTCTGCTTGAATAAGAGCCGTTGCGACGGCTCTAATACCTTGATGATTATTTCTGCGAGCAAGGTTTTCATAAGCCGCGCGGCGGCTTGTTAAAAAAGAAAGTTCAGCAGTTGTAAGTGAAAACTCTTCCGCCAATTCGACAGAATTTTCTGCCATTTCCTCAGCTACTTTAGCAAAAGCTAACTCAACAGACATTCCTGACTCCACACAAATAAGGAGAAGATCTAAAGCATCTGGAAAAACCGGCAAGATTGACGATAATCTTTTCCCCGCCATATTTTTTACAAAAATAGCCGGCAGATAAAAACCAAAAGCAACAAGGCCAATTGTTACACCTATGCGCTGTATGAAATCCCATCCCATCACATTGAGACCAATAAAAAAAATCAAGCCAATCAAGAAACCAATGATAGGAAGCGCGAAACGAAAGAAATAGAAGGTGTAAATTGGACGTTGTCCGCGCATACCCCCCTGAGCAAGCTTATCTCGAAGATCCGAAGCTTCGAGTAATTTCTCTAAGCTAAGCCTATCTACAAGATCTCTTATAAAACCTTGGTTCTCGCTCCTTAAACCTTCTTGTTTGTTTAATTGATCCAAACGATTTTGGCGCAAATTATCGCGTGTTGAAGCAACCGAAGTCATTCGTTTTTTAAGCTTATCACCTTCAAGTAACGGGTTTAAAATAGTGTAGAGCGTAGCAATAACTAACCCCGTAATGAGAAGGTAGGCAGCATTTTGGAACATAGCGAGGGATTCTGGACTCATACTAATCTGCTCTAGAATTTAAAGTTAATCATTTTACGCATCATCAAGGTACCAAGCACCATCATGCCTGCTCCAATCATCAAATTTCGATGACCCGTAGGCGTTGTATAAAGCTCCGTCATATAATCAGGCGCAATAACCGTAACCAATGCCATAACAACAATTGGCAAAGCCCCAATAATGTATGCGGACATTTTAGCTTCTGCTGAAAGGGCTTTTATTTTTTCGGCTAATAACTTTCGCCCCCGCAGAACAGCTGACAAATTGGCAAGACTTTCTCCTAAATTACCGCCCGTAGATCTCTGAATGTTTAAAACCGTGGAAAAAAAGTTAACTTCGGAAATAGGCATCCGTTCATAGAGCTGCTCCAAACAAACTTCTATAGGAATACCGAGAGTTTCACCTTCAACAACTGTTCGAAATTCGGATCCGAGTGGCTCAGGAGACTCATGCGCAATAATTTTCAAACAATCATTCAAAGGCAGACCTGTTCGTACACCACGAACAATAATGTCCATTGCGTCGGCGAAATGAGACGTAAATTTCTTTTGCCGCCGATTAATGGCTGCATTTAGGAAAAACCGTGGCAAGCCAAAACCGACCCCAAATGCTAGCCCTAAACACAGCAAAGGCTTAGCGCCTAAAGCAAAAGGAATAGCACCTGACAATACCGCAATTACAGCAGAAATTATCAAGAAAGTCTGTGGCTTCGTTTTCCAATTAGCTTGAATGAGTTTTGAAGGCAGGGACTTTGCCTTTTTTTTCTTTGTTTTTTGACGTTCTTCGATTTTCCCCAAAGAATCTTCAATTTGTTTACGGCGACCCCCGCCGGTTTCTTCGACTTTTAATCTTGATAAAATGCTAGCACTTGCTGTTTCTCTACCGGATATTTTCTTAACACGCGCGTCACTATTTGACGAAGATCCACCAAAAAGTAAAAGTCCGAGACAAACAATACCTCCGGCTGCCGCAAGCGCTATGAGCGTATTGGGATCCATCTCCTAGCTTCCTGCCGCATCTAGAGCTTCAGCCAAATCTTTCTCTAGGTTGAAGTAGCGGGCACGGTCCCA
>CAZNWH010000083.1:0-10174 GCA_964576765.1 uncultured Hellea sp. | reverse complement strand
AGCGGATTAAAGCCGTAATGCGCTAACCACCTTGTGTCGGCGGCGAACATATCGCGCAAATCTGGCATACCGTATTTGAGCATAGCCAAGCGGTCGACGCCCATGCCAAAGGCAAAGCCTTGATACTCGTCAGGGTCGACGCCGCAGGCGCGCAACACGTTAGGATGCACCATGCCGCAGCCGAGAATTTCCATCCATTTCTCGCCTTGGCCAATTTTAATGGCGCTACCAGCCCGTTCATAACGCACATCCATTTCGGCAGAGGGTTCGGTGAAAGGGAAATGATGCGGGCGGAACTGCACATCGACATCGGTCTCGAAAAAGGCGGAGACAAAATCCATAAGCACGCCTTTTAGATGTCCCATATGAATGCCCTTATCAATGACAAGGCCTTCGACCTGATGGAACATCGGCGTGTGGGTCTGATCTGAATCACAGCGATAAGTCCGCCCCGGCGCGATAATGCGGATAGGCGGCTTTTGATTTATCATCGTCCGAATTTGCACCGGTGAGGTATGGGTTCTGAGAACCTTCTTTTCCTCTCCCTCTTCGGCGCTCATAAAAAACGTATCATGCATATCACGGGCAGGATGACCTTTGGGGAAGTTCAGCGCCGTAAAATTATGAAAATCATCTTCGATATCCGGACCTTCGGCGACGGAGAATCCCATATCGGAAAAGATAACCGCCATTTCTTCCATGACTTGCTGAACGGGGTGAAGCGTGCCCAAAGCCGTCCCGACAGGGAGCGACATATCCAGAGTTTCGCTAGCAAGGGCGGCGTCTAAAGCCGCATTTTCAAGCTGGCCTTTTTTGGCCTCAACTAAGGCCGCAATATCTTTTTTAAGCCCGTTCAATGCCGGTCCCATGACTTTCTTCTCGTCAATCGACATCTTGCCGAGGGTCTGCATCATCTGGCTGACTTCACCTTTTTTGCCAAGCGCAGACACACGAATATCATCCAAGCTGCGTAGATCGGTGGATCTGGCTATTTGGGCCGCAAATTTCTCTTTGACTGAAGCGATATCGCTCATGGCTTTGTCCGTATTATGGTCCAATGTTTTGGCCGTTTAATTTGGGGTCTTTTACTCTGCTCGCGGCAGAGGTCAACAGCAGGGTAGATAGGGTGAAGACGGGCAAAGCATAGATACCCCGAATAAGTGAGGAACTACCCTGTTTTAAAACTCTTTAGGCCGTTTATATCCTTTAGATTACGTTTTGCGCGCTCAAAAGTCTTACGGCCATTGGGTTTTTTAATCGTTGGGTCTTCTATGGGCTCTTCAGGCTTTTCAATACGCTTTCGGAAGACTCCATTTTGACGGGCCATAGGGTCAAAGCCAAAATTAATATGATTGAGTGTCTCATTAGACCCAAGTAATAAATAGCCTAAAGGTTTCACAAGCGTGGCAAGGCCGCGTAGAACCCGAACCTGCGCCGGGGAGGAATAATGGGGCAAGGCATTTCGGAAGAGAACGATATGAAATGTGCCTAATTGATCAAGCGTTGATAAAAGATGCGTTTCTTCAAAGGTGATAGCGTCGCGGATATGTTGTTTGATAACCCAGTCTTCATTATCCTTATCAAAAAACTGAACAAGGTCTCTGATCGGTAGGCCGCGCTGGACTTCAAAATGAGTGTATTTACCTGCTTTTGCACGGTCTAAAGCTGCTGATGGATAATCAACACCTGTGATTTCAAAACTTAGATCCGAAAACTTTTCTTTAATTTTATCCAGAGTCATGGCGAGGCAATAAGGTTCTTGGCCGCTGGAACAGCCAAAGGATAAAATGCGAACTGTGCCGCCTTTATGGATAGGATGTAAAAGAGGTAAAATCACATTTTCTAATTTATCAAAACTGGAACGATCCGTATAAAAATGGGTGTCACGCTCCAAGAGGCTGGAGACGACTTGAACGGCGAGGCGGCTTTGTCCTGATTTGAATAGTTCCTCGACCATATCGTCCAGAGAGTCGAAACCCTCTGTCCGAGCGAGTCCCGATAGGCGGGTTTCAATTAAGAAGGCATGGTCAGTGCCCAAATTAACTCCAGCTAACTCCAGAGTGAGCCTTTTTAGGGCTTCATAATAACTCGGATTGAGCGAGAGGACAGCGCTCACTTTAAATAAGTCCGGCTTGTTGGAACTTGGATTCGATTATATCAGAGTCAAATGGCTTCATGATATATTCGTCCGCGCCCGCTTCCAATGCTTCTGTAATTTTCGAGATGTCCCGTTCAGCCGTGCAAAAGACTACAACAGGCGCTTTACCTTCAGGCTCGCCGCGGAGTTTTTTTAAAAAACTCAAACCATCCATAACCGGCATATTCCAATCGAGTAATATGGCATCAGGCATATCAACGCGGCATTGATTTATTGCGTCCTGACCATCCGTAGCTTCCGATGTTTCAAATTTCAGATCTTTTAGAATGCGTGATGCCACACGGCGTATCATGCGGCTGTCATCAACGACGAGGCATGTTGTCATGTTCCAACCTCCATAACCGAAATGGGTTTTTTATTTTCAACCTTGCGGATAAAACGTGTTGGTCGCAAAATGTGCACAGTTTCATCTTCACATAAAACTGAAATATCCAGCCCTTCCGGCCCTTGCTTGGCACAAACATCAATATGACCGCTACGCGGCCGCCCTTCATTTTGGCGTTGTTTGGGTGTTCCGATCTTTTTGCGAACCAATCGCCCGACGATTTGTTCTAGTTCGGCCTGAATCTGCTCGGCTTGACGACCCTCTAAAAGCAAATTTTCAGCGGAATAAGAAATGCTCACGGACTTTCCTTGCGCGCGGGCATCGCGCAGAGCCTTATCCGTCACTTCAGGCATGAAACTTTCAAAGCTAATTTGCGTAGTGAGCGCAGATGGCTGATCTAAATTTAAGCTCATTAAGCGGCTTAACCGTGGGGCCTCGTCTTTTGCAAATGGTAGTAACTCTGTGAGTGTTGCTTTTGCGCGTTCAAATTTGACGTCATTTGTGTTGATATCTGGAGTCTGTTCAGCTGAATGAATGGCTGCAGGTAACGGGGCTATTTCATCAAGGCCTTGGGCATATTGAGCGATTAATTTGTATAGCCCCATCAAACGTCCGTCAATTTTGGATTGATCGTGTTGATTTTGATAACTTTTAACTACTGATTGAGTAGCGCGATAAATTGCACGGGCCTGTATTTCCTTGGCACCAACTTGAAGGCGTAGAACTGTTTCGATTGCTTTGGATTGGTTCAGCCGTAAATCCGATAGGAGCATATCCATATCGGGGATCGCGTTTGTGACAAATTCACGGGCTTTTACTAGGTCATCACCAAGACAGGTCATGGGGCATTGCTCGACTCATTAAATTAAGTCTGACCACTCTGGCTAAAAAGAGTTAAGAGAGAGTGTATGCGCTTTATCTTATGTCGTTATCTTATGCCGTTTTGGCGGGAATATTAGCCCTGAAGTTAACGGATTCACCCTCAACCTCTGCACTGACAACACCTCCTATTTCGCGGGTCATCATTCCCGTGTAAAAGGGCTGAATTGTGCGTCCGTCAAAGCCGCCTTCGGGCGATTTTCCAGAAAGCGCTTTCTCAATGGAGGGGTCAAGACGTGATTTTGGCCCGGTCGCGGCAAGATCAAGGCGTGTCGTTCCATCGGACGTCTTATTCACCGAAATAAGAACATCCCCGCCGCGCGGAACAGCTTGAACGGCCAGCATGACGAGATTCAATAAAATTCGCACATTATTTTTATCAAGGCCGTCCAATGTAGTGTCCCAGCTTATTGAGGCTTTACCCTCGGCATACATCTCGCTGATGAGAGATTTAACTTCTTCGGTTGCAATAATACCAGCTGCAGAGCCGCCAGCGCCGAGTGCTAGCCGTAGATAGCGCAGTTTTGCGCCCGCTTGACGAGATGAATTTCTGACCAAATCCATGGCATCGTCATGCATGTCGGTATTGTTCTCATCATTTAAAATTTCAATGGCTGTTCCAAGGGCGCCAACAGGACTAATTAAATCATGGCATATGCGGGCACATAAGAGCGCGGCTAGGCTTGTTGGCGTAAGTTTAGCAATAGTAGAAGACATAATGACCCGTAAGGAGGCTAAGTGATTTGGTTTATCTTAGCCAAAAAACCTCCTCTGAATAGGGGCCATTTCACATGTGAACATTTACCGCAGAGCATTTAGGCACTGGGGCTTGCCCCCCTTCATAAGGGCGTTATGTTGCGACAAAATTTTAGGATAGAATATTTTAAGGATAGGATTATGAAACTTTCATCTGATATTTCAGCCATTGTGACAGGTGCTGCCTCTGGTTTGGGGGAAGCTACAGCTCGCGGCCTTGCTGCCAAAGGGGTCAAGGTTGGCATTTTCGATATGAATGAAGATCGCGGCCAAATGGTAGCCAAAGAGATTGGCGGGACTTTTGCCAAAGTCAATGTTGCTGATAATGCCAGTGTTGACGCCGGATTTGAAGCTGTACGAGCCGTGAACGGTCAAGAACGCATTATGGTCAATTGCGCCGGTATTGGCGGGGCAGAAAAAACCGTCAAACGCGACCGTAAGACAAATGAAATTATCCCGCATGATGTGGAGCGCTATATCCGTATCATTAATATTAATCTCATAGGGTCTTTTCTTTGTGCGTCTAAATCTGCCGCAGGTATGATGAGTTTGGATCCGACCAAACCTGATGGTGAACGCGGCGTCGTTATCAATACAGCCTCCGTTGCTGCGCAGGATGGCCAAATTGGACAAGTCGCTTATAGTTCATCCAAAGGGGGTATATTGGCGATGGCTCTGCCTATGGCGCGTGATCTTGCCCGTGAAGGTATTCGGGTCAATACGATTTTGCCGGGCTTTTATGAAACCCCGATTTATGAGCAAATGAATGATAACGTCAAAGAAGCTTTACGGGCGCATGTGCAATTCCCGGTTCGCTTTGGTGATCCAGCTGAATATTCTCAGGTCGTGGAATTTATGTGTGAACATACTTATATTAACGGAGAATATATCCGCACGGATGCGGGTGCGCGTATGCCGCCACGTTAAGGGCTGTTAAATCCTAGTTAAAAATATAGATGAGGCAAATTACGCCAACAAGTATTTGGGCGATGATAATCCCATACTCAATGGTTGATCTTTCATATTCGTGGGTCAAAAAAGCTTTTAACATCATTATCCCTTCCTCTGCCATCCGTTTTTAATAATGATGCTTCCGGCAACGATCTTTAACCCCACATTGAAGATTGAGCCGGTAGCATCTTGAAATATTATAAAGTGGGAAGTTGAATAATGCCCTAAAATAGAGCTTCGATTCTGTTAAAATAGATTCATAATGAATATTAGGTTAAAAGCTTATTTCTATTGAATATCAAAGGCTTAGGCAGAATAAGATGGACGGTTTTTCATCCGCTCATGCCACGCTAGTAAGGCCGTTTGGTTTTCCAGAGGGTAGACTTTTATCCATCGGGCAAAGTCAACAACGACGGTGGCCGTTATATCAGCAACAGAATATTTCTCGCCTGCAATGAAGGCCTTGCCTTGAAGGTGTGCGTTAATATCTTCAAAAAACCAATTTACCCTTTGTTTGCCTCGAACTGCCAGTTCGGGGATTTGTTTGATGTCACGCGGGCCAGCTATGGCGCGATCTTTCATATTTGGAGAGGCATTGCGTAACGCTTCCCCAACAGCTGATAAACCGTCAAATTCACTGCGCCAATTCCATTTTGCGATGTTAGCTTTTTCAAGCGGTGTTGTGCCTAATAAAGGATTATCAGGAAAAGCGGCCTCAAGATATGCTGAAATTTCGGCATTTTCTGTTAACGTTTCTCCAGTCTCCACCACAAGAGCCGGGACCGTGCAGCGCGGATTGATTTTACGGTAAGCCTCGCTCATTTGTTCGTTTTTACGGATATCAATTTGAATATTTTCGAATTTCACACCTTTTTCGACCAGAAACATTTTAGCGCGCCGAGGACTTGGGGCACCGTCAAAATCGTAAAGTGTCATCATAGTCTTATCCTCATAATCTTAATCGTCGTATTACTAAACGGCGCTACCGCCAACGGTCAAATTTTCAACATATAGGCTGGGCTGCCCAACCCCGACTGGCACGCCTTGTCCAGCTTTGCCGCAAACACCAATGCCGGGATCAAGGGCCATATCATTTCCGATATGGCGAATTTGGGTTAAGACGGTTGGGCCGTCGCCGATCAATGTCACACCTTTCAGCGGTTCTTCGACTTTGCCATCCCGAACGCGGTAAGCTTCGGTGCATTGGAATACAAATTTCCCGCTGGTGATATCAACCTGTCCGCCGCCAAAATTCGTGGCATAGATACCGTCTTTCAGCTCTGCCAGCATTTGTTCGGGGTTGACGCTCCCGCCTAACATAAAGGTATTGGTCATACGAGGCATTGGGGAATGGGCGAAACTCTCCCGCCGTCCATTTCCAGTCGCCGGAACGCCTAAAAGCCGCGCATTCATCCGATCTTGCATAAATCCAGTCAAAATTCCGTCTTCAATCAAGGTCGTTCGCGAGGTCGGCGTGCCTTCATCATCTATAGTTAGAGATCCGCGCCGCCCATCGAGCGTGCCGTCATCGACGACGGTGACACCTTTTGCGGCCACGCGTTCGCCAAGCTTTCCGGCAAAAGCGCTGGTGCCTTTACGAATAAAATCACCCTCAAGCCCATGGCCCATAGCTTCGTGTAATAGCACGCCTGGCCAGCCGGGGCCTAAAACAACATCCATTTGCCCCGCAGGAGCCGGGACAGATCTCAGGTTTACAAGAGCCCCGCGCAGCGCTTCTTTTGCGAGAGGTTTCCAAAAAGCCGGATCGATATAGCTATCATAGCTTTGACGACCTCCGGCCCCCGCATAGCCGTTCTCCCGCAGGCCGTCTTTTTCGGCGGTAATTTGGATATTGAGACGAACTAACGGGCGGATATCATCATATCTCTCCCCGCCAGCGCGCAAGATGGATATGGCGCGGCGAGAGCCGCTCATGGTTACGCTGACCTGTACCACACGCTCATCCAGCGCTCGGCAATAGGCGTCTATCTCTTGCAAAAGTTCAACCTTAACGCCGAAAGTCGGATGAGCTATCGGGTCGATATCAGGGTATAAATGTGCGTTTGTGCGCGCAGGTGCAGCAGAGGCCATCCCTGAATACCCATCTTTGGCGAGGCTTACGGCGTTGGCCGCGCGCGTGAGGGCAGCAGGGGTTAGTTCTGTGCCTTGCGCAAAGCCGGAGGTTTCCCCTGCAACACAGCGAAGACCAAATCCACGAGATGTATCAAAACTGGCATTACGGAGGCGGCCATCATCAAAGGTTAAAGCTTCTGAAGCGCTGCGTTCAATGAAAAGCTCGCCGTCATCAGCCCCGCTCATCACGTCATCAATATGTGTTTGGACGATATTCGGCGATAAATCGCAATCCTCGAAGACGAAATCAGGACTATTTGGTGAAGCGTTTGTGGGCATAAACTATCTTTTTATAATTTGAGTGCTTTATCTAAGCGTCTGGGAGAGATAGACAAGCTATAATGCGACAATCCGCCCGCCGAATCACGCCTGATTTTCGTGCGGTCTTTCGTTATAGAACCATTTAAATGTCCGGGCATGAGTCTGCCTGCTAATTGGAAGAGATTTGATATGGGTGTAAAACGCCTGATTTTAGCCACCTCTGCTGCCTATTTTGCGATGGCGAGCACGGCTTTCGCCAATAAGCCGACAGATGGCGGACTTTGGCTCCAAGAAGCGGCGACCCCTGTTATGGTCGAACTGACAAAACTTCATGACTTCGTCTTTTGGATTATTACAGCCATTACGCTGTTTGTAATGGTTTTAATGGGATATATCATGTTCCGTTTTAGCGAAAAACGAAACCCTGTTCCCTCCAAGACAACCCACCATGTTGGTCTTGAAATAGCTTGGACAATTGCGCCGGTTATTATTCTTTTGATTATGGTCGTGCCGTCTATGAAGCTCTTATATATGCAAGATGCGCTGCCTGAGACAGAAATGACTATTAAAGTTACAGGCAATACGTGGAGCTGGGAATATGCCTATCCTGATTTTGAAGATCAGGTTGAAAGTTATATTTCCAATCCGGTTGAGAAAGAAGATGCAGGCGATCTTTATTTACTCAAAACAGATGCTCCGCTTGTCGTGCCGGTAGAGACAAAAATCAAAGTTCTGGTGACCTCCTCTAATAATCTACACGCATTTGCTGTTCCGGCCTTTGGCGTGAAGATGGACGCGGTTCCGGGCCGCATTAACGAGACATGGTTTGAAGTTCTTCCGGGTAAAGAGGGAACATATTACGGACAGTGTTCCGAGCTTTGCGGCATTAATCATTATAAAATGCCAATCGAAGTTGAAGTTGTTAGTAAGGATGCTTTCAAACGTTGGGTTGCCAATGGCGGGGCTTTTAAACAAGTTGCATCTCTAGGCGGTGGCACGGCCACGGCAGCGCAGGAATAGGAGAGAGATCATGGTTGCTATTCCTGAAGGAAAAGTTGGCGGTTATGGAAGTCATGACGAACATGACGATAAGCCTGGTTTCTTTGCGCGGTGGTTTTATTCGACCAACCATAAAGATATCGGCACTCTATATCTCATTTTCGGTATTATTTCTGGCCTAATTGGCGGTTATCTATCTTTCATGATGCGCATGGAGCTTGCTGCGCCGGGTATCCAGTTTTTTGAAACGGGCCACCAATTTAATGTTTTTGCTTCTATGCACGGTCTTATCATGATCTTCTTCATGGTCATGCCGGCTGTGATTGGCGGATTTGGGAACTGGTTTGTCCCGATTATGATTGGCGCGCCAGATATGGCTTTTCCGCGAATGAATAACCTGTCTTTTTGGCTTCTGCCAGTGGCTTTGATTTGTCTTTTGATTAGTTTTGCTGTTCCAGGCAGTGCTACGGGCAATGGGTTTGGCGGAGGTTGGGTGATGTATCCCCCTTTATCGACATCGGGTGCGCCAGGGCCAGCCTTTGATTTTATTATTATAGGCCTTTTGGCAGCAGGTTTCTCGTCTATTTTTGGCGCTATTAATTTTATCACAACTATATTGAATATGCGCGCTCCGGGTATGACGATGCATAAAATGCCTCTCTTTGCATGGTCGGTATTAGTGACGGCTTTCTTGCTCTTATTGGCGCTTCCCGTTTTAGCGGCTTCGCTGTTTATGCTCTTCACCGACCGAATTGACGGCGGAACAGGCTTTTTTGATCCTGCGCGCGGCGGCGACCCAGAAATGTTCCAGCATCTCTTCTGGTTCTTTGGGCATCCTGAAGTTTACATCATGATCTTACCCGCTTTTGGTATTGTCTCTCACGTTGTCTCGACCTTCTCGAAAAAGCCGATCTTTGGTTATTTGGGTATGGCTTACGCTATGGTGGCTATCGGCGTTGTGGGCTTCGTTGTTTGGGCCCACCATATGTATACTGTGGGGATGGACGTTGATCTTAAGGCTTATTTCTTAGCTGCGACACTGGTGATTGCCGTGCCAACAGGGGTAAAAATCTTCTCATGGCTGGCTACGATGTGGGGCGGTTCCATTCGCTTTACAATTCCTATGCAGTGGGCTTTGGCCTTTATCTTCCTTTTCGTGATTGGCGGCGTGACAGGTGTTATGCTCGCGAATGCCGGCGTTGATACTGCCCTACATGATACATATTATGTTGTGGCGCATTTCCATTACGTGCTGTCTATGGGGGCTGTCTTTGGTATTTTTTGCGGCTTTTATTACTGGTTCGGTAAAATGTCGGGCTATCTCTACAATAAATGGCTTGCCGCAGCGCATTTCTGGCTCTTCTTTATTGGCGTGAATGTGATCTTCTTCCCGCAGCATTTCTTGGGACTAAACGGTATGCCGCGCCGCTATATTGACTATCCGGCAGAGTTTGAAAAATGGAACCAGGTTTCATCTTTTGGCGCTTATATAACGCTGGCTGGTGTGTTCTTCTTTTTCGCCATGTTGGTGGAGGCCTTTATTCGCAGACGCCCCGCGGGTCAAAATTACTGGGGTGAAGGCGCGACAACGCTGGAGTGGACATTACCATCTCCGCCGCCTTTCCATATTTTCAATACGCTTCCTCGTATTGAGGAGACAGACGAGCACTAGTGCAATTCTTGTCTAATCATACCCATAAATGCCTCAGAAA